>CAYVFO010000028.1:7353-22906 GCA_964450975.1 uncultured Elusimicrobia bacterium
GGCAAGCCGCGCGCGAACCCGGAGCCCGTGCCTCTCGCCGCGGCCGTCTGGGAGATCGCGGCCTCCTTCATCCCCGTCGCCCGTCGGCGCGGCGTGCGCGTCGAGATCGACGTCCCCGAAGGCCTCGCGGCGCTCGTCGATCCCGCCGACCTGCCGCACGCCTTGGGCAATCTCCTCGACAACGCCGTCAAGTTCACGCCCCGCGGCGGGACCGTGCGCCTCGCGGCGAGCGAGGAGGGCGGCGAGGCCGTCCTCGCCGTGAGCGACACGGGGCCCGGCATCCCGCCGGCCGACCTGCCGCGGCTCTTCGAGCGCTTCTATCGCGGCGAAGGAGCCAAGCGCGCGAAGGGAACCGGGCTCGGCCTCGCGATCGTGCGCGCGATCGTGACGGCCAACCGCGGCCGCGTCGACGCGTCGAACGCTCCCGGCGGCGGCGCCGCCTTCCGCGTCCGTCTGCCGCTCGCGAGGGTCCAGTGAGCAAGCCGAAGAGCCGGGATCCGCGCCCGTTCCCCGTCGTGGGCATCGGCGCCTCCGCCGGCGGCCTCGAAGCCATCTCGCGCCTGCTCCAGTCGCTGCCGCTCGACACCGGCATGGCCTTCGTCGTCGTCCAGCACCTCGATCCCAAGCGCGAGAGCCTCCTGCCGCTGATCCTGCAGAAGGCGACCAAGATGCCCGTCGCCCATGCCGTCGACGGCGGAGAGATCCTGCCGGACCACGTCTACGTGATCCCGCCGAACACGCACATGTGCGTCAAGGGCAACACGCTCAAGCTTCTCCCGCGCCCCGAGGGGATCAGCGCGATGTCCGTCAACTGCTTCCTCGCCTCGCTCGCGGCCGAGCGCGGCAACAAGGCGATCGCCGTGATCCTGTCCGGCACGGCGAGCGACGGAGCGCTCGGCGTCAAGGCGATCAAGTCCGAGGGCGGCGTCGTCTTCGCACAGGACGAGCTGTCCGCGGGGCATTTCGGCATGCCCCATAGCGCCGCCGCGACGGGCGTCGTCGACTTCATCTTTCCGCCCGAGAAGATCGCCGCAGAGATCGTCCAAATCTCGCTCCATCCCGCCCTGAGCCCGGACCCGCGGAGCCTCCTCGACGACGGCAAGACCCTCGGCGCGATCTTCCAGCTGCTGCGCCGCGGCACCGGCGTCGACTTCAGCCTGTACAAGCCCTCGACGATCCGGCGCCGCCTGATGCGCCGGCTAATGCTGCACAAGGTCGCGAAGCTCGAGCAGTACAAGGAGATCCTCGAGAAGGACGAGGACGAGATCCGCGCCCTGCACGACGACCTACTGATCCACGTCACGCACTTCTTCCGCGAGCCGAAGGCGATCGCGGCGCTGCGCGCCAAGGCGTTCCCGCGCATCCTCAAGTCTCAGAGCACGGACGGCCCCATCCGCGTGTGGGTTCCCGGCTGCTCGACGGGCGAGGAGGCGTACACGCTGGCGATCTCCCTGCTCGACTACTTGGGCGAGCGCAACAGCATGAACCCGGTCCAGATCTTCGCCACCGACCTGAGCGAGGTCGCGCTCCAGCGCGCGCGCGCGGGCGTGTACTCGGAGGAGATCCAGCACCACGTCTCGCCGCGCCTCCTCCGGCGCTTCTTCACGAAGGTCGACCGCGGATACGAGGTCGTCAAGCGCGTCCGCGACGCGTGCGTGTTCGCGCGCCAGGATCTCACGAAGGACCCGCCGTTCGCCAACGTGGACCTCATCAGCTGCTGCAACGTCCTGATCTATCTCGGTCCGGAAGTCCAGAAGCAGATCCTGCCCATGTTCCATTACGCGCTGCGGCCCGCGGGCGTGCTGATGCTCGGAAACTCCGAGACCGTCGGCGAGTTCTCCGACTTGTTCACGC
Source organism: uncultured Elusimicrobia bacterium (assembly GCA_964450975.1). GTDB lineage: Bacteria > Elusimicrobiota > Elusimicrobia > UBA1565 > UBA9628 > GWA2-66-18. Next base: position 9,208 of record CAYVFO010000028.1, read on the forward strand.
CCGCCGACAAGAAGGCCCGGCTCTACTACAAGAAGTCCTCGCCGCTGCGCATGCAGTATTCCGCGCGCGTGCAGCGTCCCGCGCCTCTCATGCTCGACCTCCCCAAGGGAAAGCCCGCGTCGGCTCCCTGGCCCGAGACCGACGTCCAGAAGGTCGCCGAGCGCCTCCTGCTCGCCCGCTTCGCGCCCGCGTGCGTCGTGATCGGCGGGGACCACACCGTGCTCCATTTCCGCGGCCGGATCAGCCGCTACCTCGAGCCGGTCACGGGCAAGGCCGACCTGAGCCTGCTCAAGATGGTGCCGGCGCACGCCGCGGGAGCCGTGAGCGCGCTGATCCAGAAGGCGCGGAAGTCCGACGCCCCCGCCTTCCAGCTGCTCGACCTCGGCGGGGGGGACGGGCTCAAGAAGGAGGCGCTCGTCGAGGCCGTTCCGTTCCGCCTTCCCGTCTCCGGCGACCGCTACTACATCGTCCTCTTCGGCGCCGGGACTTCCTCGACGTCGGAAGACTTCCGCCCCGCGGGGAAGGCCGCCATGCCCGCCCCGCCCGAGTCCCCTTCGCTCAAGCGCCTGAAGAACGAGCTCGCCTCCACGCGCGGCTACCTGCAGACGGTCGTCGAGGAGCACGAGGCCGTCAACGAGGAGCTCAAGTCGGCCAACGAGGAGATCATCTCGGCCAACGAGGAGCTCCAGAGCACGAACGAGGAGCTCGAGATCGCCAAGGAGGAGCTGCAGGCCGCCAACGAGGAGCTCAGCACGGTCAACGAGGAGCTGCAGACGCGCAACGTCGACCTCGGGCTGCTCAACAACGACCTGCTCAACCTGATCGCGGCCGTCCATCTGCCGATCATCATGGTCTCCAACGACCTGCGGATCCGGCGCTTCAGCGCGATGGCCGAGAAGGTCATGAACCTCATCCCGGGCGACGTCGGCCGTCCGATCGGCGACATCAAGCCGGTGATGGCCCTGCCGAACATCGAGCAGATCATCCACGAGGTCATCGAGACGGTGACGACGAAGGAGCTCTCGGTGCGCGACCTCGAGAAGCGCTCCTACGCGCTGCGCATCCGTCCGTACAAGACGACGGAGAACAAGATCGAGGGCGCGGTGCTCGTCTTCATCGACAACGACCCGATCCAGCGCGCCGGGCCGGTCGAGGGCGTCTCCGCGTTCGAGGCGGCGCTCGAAGTCGGGCCTCCGCTCGTGGTCCTCGACGCGAAGCTCCGCGTGGTGACCGCGAGCCGCTCGACGTACCAGGCCTTCGGGCTCACGCCGAGCGCGATCGGCCAGTCGCTCTTCGAGATCGACGGCGGGGTCTGGGACGTCCCCGGGCTGCGCGGGCGCCTCGAGTCGCTCGCCGCCGGCGGAGAGGCGGTGCGCGACGCCGCGGGCACGGTCCGCGGGCGCGAGCTCCTCTTCAGCGCCGTCAGGCTCAAGGGCGGGGAGAAGCAGCCCCAGCTCCTGCTCAGCATCGACTCCCGCGCTTAGCGCGGGCTAGAGCTGGACGGCCGCCGAGAAGCGCCGGCCGCGCTCCGAGGACTTCTTGTACGCGGACGAGGGCGCGACCGAGCCGAGCTCCGAGACGCGCTTGCCCGCCGCCGGGTGCGTCTTGAAGATGCCGCCCGCGGCGGACGCCTTCTCGACGCGCGCGAGGAAGGCCTTCATCGCGCCGGGATCGTAGTTCGCGTTCTTGGCGTACGTCGAGCCGTACTTGTCGGACTCGTACTCCTTGTCGCGCGAGTAGCCGTTGACGACGAGCTTGTTGACCACGTCGTCGACCGCGCCCTCGAAGGCCGTCGTGAGCTGAGCGACCTGCTGCGACGAGTAGTTCTTGACGGCCTCGGACCCGAGGATCGTGAACGCGGACGTCAGGCGCGAGGTCTGGATCGTCTTGAGGCCGTGCTTGCGCGCGACGTGGGCGACCTCGTGCGCGAGCACGCACGCCAGCTCGTCCTCGCTCTTGACGAGCTTGAGCATGCCGGTCGTGACGAACACGAAGCCGCCGGGCGCGGCGAACGCGTTGACCTCGGCGGAATCGAGCACCTGGACGTGCCAGCCCTTGTAGATCGCGGGGCGGTCGGAGGCGAGCGCGACGGTCTGCAGGACCTTCTGCGCGTAGCCGTTGAGGCCCGGGTCGTTGAGCGGCTTGTACTTCGAGAGGATGTTCGCCGCGACCGCGCGGCCGATGTAGTACTCCTCGCTCTCGGAGATCTCCTCGACGCCCTTGCGGATCTGGTTGACGCCTTTGGCGACCTTGGTCAGGTCGACGTTGTTGGAGATGCGGCCGCCGGTCAAGGTGGACGCGTCGATGCCGAGGCTCGCGCAGCCCGACGAGACCGCGAGGAGGACCGCGAGGGGGATTAAGCGCTTCACTGGGCGCCTCCCAGCAGGCCGCCGGCCCGCATGAACTCGAGGACGGCGCTTTCGGAGACCGATCTCCGCTCCATCGCGTCCACGGCGCGGAAGTTCGCGCCGGCGTTCTTGCCGCCGTAGGACTTCTCGACCTGGGCGTTGAAGCCCTTGCCCGCGAGCGTGACTTCCTCGGCCGAGGCGGAGCCGGCGACCTCGCCGCCGCCGACCTTGACCTTCTTGGCCGTGACGGCGCTCGAGTGGAGGTACCCGCCGGCGACCTTGTACCAGCCGCCCTCGGGAGCCTCCGCCTGGAACGTCTGGCCGAGACGCGCGGTCCCGGCGGCGGGCGCGAAGAACTGCGGCCGCTTGCGCAAAGTGGTCTCCTGCACGAGGACCGTCAAGGTGGCGGCCGCGGCGACCGACGCGGTCAGCGTCGCGGCGGCGGCCAGGAGGAGGCGGGGGAGTTTCATCATTTCTCCGTGAGCTCGTTCGATCCGTCCCAGTCGGACGGCGGCGGCTCCTTTATATAGTCTTCGCAGCGCTCGACGTACTTCTTGGCGGCGTAGTCGTCTCCGAGGACCCGGAACTTCTCGAGCGCCTCGGCGAAGCGGCGGGCCCGGAACGGCTCGAGCCCCGCCTCGAAGAGCCTAGCTTTTTCGAGCAGGGCCTTGTCCGTCTCGCCCTTGAGGCCGAGCAGCTCGTAGACGCGGATCGGCTGCGCCTTGCCCTTCACCTTCACGTAGTCGAGCTCGCGGACCTCGATCGCGTCGCCCGCGCCGACGCGCGTCGTCTCCGAGATCAGGATGTAGGAGCCGTACGCTTTGTTCGCTCCCTCGAGGCGCGAGGCGAGGTTGACCGCGTCGCCGATCGCCGTGTAGGAGAAGCGCTTGGGCGAGCCCATGTTGCCGATGATCGCCGGCCCGGTGTTGAGGCCGATGCGGTTCTTGACCGGCGGGTAGCCCAAGCGGTCGAACTCCGGCTTCAGGGCGGCGAGACGCATCTGGTTGGCGAGCGCTACCTTGCAGGCGATCAGCTCGTGGCCCTCGCACGGCAGCGGCGCGTTCCAGAACGCCATGATCGCGTCGCCGATGTACTTGTCGAGAGTGCCGCCCGACTGGAGGACCGTGTCGGTCATCTCGCCCAGGTAGCGGTTCATCAGCTGCGTGAGCTTCTCGGGGCCGAGCTTCTCCGAGAAGCTCGTGAAGCCTTGGATGTCGGAGAAGTAGAAGGTCGCGTCGCGCCGCTCGCCGCCGAGCGCGAGCTTCTCCGGGCTCTCGGCGATCTGCGAGACGACCTCGGGCGAGAGGTAGAACGAGAACGCGCCCTGGATGTAGCGCTTCTGCCGGCCCTCGACGGCGTAGCCGTAGGCCGAGGCGGCCGCGAAGCCGAGCCACAGCGAGAGCTGCGGCGCGGTCATGTCGAGCCAGACGCCGCGCGTGAACGCCCAGCACGACGCGCCCGCGAGGACGGCGGCCGCCGCGAAGACGACGGCGAGCGCGCGCCAGGCTTCGTCGGCGAGCCGCGAGGCGAGCCCCGCGGCGAGCAAGGAGAGCGCCACGAGCAGAACGACGGCCCAGCCCGGAGCCGAGACGAGGTGATCGCCGTTGATGAGGTTGTCGGCCGCGGCCGCGATGATCTCGGTGCCGGGGAAGACGGCGGAGACGGGCGAGGGGCGGTTGTCGAGCAGGCCGGCGGCGGAGCCGCCGACGAAGACGACCTTGTCCTTGAAGACGGCGGGATCGAGCGCGGGCTTCTTCTTCTCGAGCACGTCGTTCCACGCGAGGATCAGGTCCCCGATCTGATACAGGGCGTAGGTGCGCCGGTCGTGGTCCGGCGCGTTCGCGCGTCCGTGGAAGCGCACGAGCATGCGGCCGTCCTCGAGCGGAGGGGAGAGCTCGTCCAAGCTCTTGCCCGTCGCGGCGATCGCGGCTGCGGCGGGCAAGGTCGGGTACAGGCGCCCTCCCATGCGCACCGCGAGCGGCACGCGGCGGAAGACGCCGTCGAAATCGGCGTCGACCTTCGTGTCGCCGACGTAGCGCGCGCCGGAGAGGATGGGGGCCACGGGCGCGCGCACCGACGCGCGCGCGGGCGCCGCGTCGTCCCGCGCCGTCCAGACGATCCCGAAGCGCTCGGGAGGCGCCGCCGGGCGGCCTGGCTGGGGGGAGGCGCCGGTCTCCATCGCGAGCGCGGCGTTGCCGAACTTCTTGAGCGCCGCGCCGAACGCCTCGTCCTCGGCCTGGCCGTAAGGCGAGGGGCTCGTGAAGAGCAGGTCGAAGACGACCGCCTTCGCGCCGCCCGCCTTGAGGAAGCCGAGCGCGGCCTCATAGAGGCTGCGCGGCCACGGCCAGTACACGCCCTCCCGCTCGAAATGGTCGAGGCTCGCCTGATCGACCATCACGAGGACGACGTTCGGGTCGCGGCGCGAGGCGTCCGACAGCCTGCGGAACCGCCAGTCGAGCGTCTTGAGCTCCGCGCCGCGCATGAGCTCGGTCCCGCGGACGAGCAGGGAGGCCGCGCCGGCGGCGGCGAGCAGCGCGACGAGGGGCAGCGCGCCGCGCAGCGCCTTCGGAAGGGAGCTCACGCGTGCGATCTTATCAAAAGCCCCCGCGAGAGCGCCAAAGACGCCTCGACCTTCCGCCAATCCACGTTCTTGAGGAAGGCCTCGATGTAGTGCGCGCGGCCGTCCACGCCGGCGTCCACCATGTAGGCGTGCTCCCAGACGTCCATGACGAGGAGCGGAGCCCAGCCGGCGGGGTGCCCGTGCTCGTGCAGCCCGATCCAATGGTTCGACAGCTGGCCGCTCGACGGGTCGAGATACAGGATCGCCCAGCCCACGCCGCGCATCTTGCCGACGGCCGCGAACTCCTCGCGCCAGTTCTTGAAGCCGCCGAAGCACTTCTTCATGAGCTTCACGAGCTCCGACGAATCGCCGGGCGGGCGCTGGCCCGAGCGCAGGACGGAGAAGTAATGCTCGTGCAGGATCATGCCGTCGTACTCGAAGCCGAGTCGGCGCTTGAGCTCCGCGAACTCCGGGCCGAAGTCGCGCCTCTCGGACAGCGCGGTCAGCTTCTCGTTGAGGAGGTTCACGTTCCTCACGTAGCCCTCGTAGAGGGTCCAGTGCTGGGCGAGCTGCTCCTCTCCGATCCCGGCGAGGCCGCGCGGGCGAAGCTCCTGCTTGACCTGATATTTATGGTGGTGCATATCGCCTCCCGGGGGGCGACCATAGGGTACCCCGCCCCGGCCGGGCGGGGCCAACAAATACGGTTCAGGTTTTTTGTTGTATAATGTGGCTGTCGGGCGTGTAGCTCAGCTGGGAGAGCGCATCCTTCGCAAGGATGAGGTCGCAGGTTCAATCCCTGTCACGTCCACCAGTTTGGCCGCATCCGTCAAAAGTCACGCCTCCCCGCGCGGGGAGGCGTACTTTTTTTCTCCCGAAAACATGAACTCCTGGCGCGAGCTCTCTCGCCTCCCCAGACGCATCTGGATCCTGTCGGCCGCCGCCCTGATCAACCGGGCGGGGACGATGGCGCTTCCCTTTTTGACCCTCTACCTGATCAAGGAGCTCGGCATGACGCCCGGACGCGCGGGAGCCATGCTCGGCCTCTACGGCGCGGTCGCGCTCGTCGCGGGGCCGCTCGCCGGCCGCCTGTGCGACCGCGTGGGCACGCGCCCGATGATGCTCTGGTGCCTGGCCCTGTCGGGCGTCTCGATGCTGCTCTTCCCGCTCGCGAAGACGGAGGGCAGGGTCGCGGCGCTGCTCGCGTTCTGGTCGCTGACGAGCGAGGGCTTCCGCCCCGCGATCATGGCCGCCGTCTCCGAGAGCGCGCCCGAGTCGATGCGCAAGCAGGCGTACGCGCTCAACCGGCTCGCGGTGAACATCGGCATGAGCCTCGGGCCCGCGCTCGGCGGCTTCCTCGCCGCGCTCTCGTTCAAGTCGATCTGGCTCGTCGACGGCGCGACGTCGCTCGCGGCCGCGTTCGTCCTGCGGGCGGCGCTCCCGCCGGCGCCCGCCCGCGCGATGCGCGAGGAGGGGGCCGCCGTGTCCGCGCAGGGCCTGCTCGATCCGCGCCTGCGCTTCGCGATCCTCGCGGCGCTTCCCGTCTCGCTCGTGTTCTTCCAGCACGAGGGCGCGCTGCCCGTGCACCTCGTCAGCGACCTCGGCCTTTCGCCGTCGTTCTACGGCCTGCTGTTCACGATCAACACCGCGGTCATCGTGGCGCTCGAGGTGCCTCTCAACCACGCGACGCGCGACTGGTCGGACCGGCGGACGCTCTCGCTCGGCTCGGCGCTGTTCGCCGCGGGCTTCGGTCTCTACGGCCTCGCGGACGCCAGATGGGAGATCGCGGCCGCGACGGTCGTCTGGACCTTCGGCGAGATGGTGCTGATGCCGGGCCTCACGGCCTACATCTCCGGAATCTCGCCCGAGGAGCGGCGCGGCGAGTACATGGGCCTCTACCTGATGGGCTTCAGCCTCGCGTTCATGGCGGGTCCCTGGGCCGGCCTCTGGGCGCTCGAGCATTGGGGCTCGGGGCCGCTGTGGGCGGCGTCTTTCTTCGTCGGCATGGTCTCCGCGGCCTTGTTCGCGAAGCTGCCGAAAGGGAAGCTCTCGACCTAAGGCTTGCCCGCCGCGGCCTTCTCGCGGCGGAGCTTCTCTTTGATCTTCTTGAGCTCCTTCTTGTAGATCATGCGCGCCTGCGAGTGCTCCTCGTTCGTCTCCGAGAACATGTGCCCGCCGGTGGTATCCGCGACGAAGTAGAGCGCGGCGGTCTTGGCGGGGGAGAGCACGGCCAGGAAGGACTCGAGTCCCGGCGAGCAGATCGGCCCGGGCGGCAGCCCGCGGCGCTTGTAGGTGTTGTACGGCGACTCGAGCTGCAGGTCGGTCCTCGTCAGGCCCTTCTTCCAGCGGCCGAGCGCGTACTGCACGGTCGGGTCGGCCTGCAGGGGCATCTTCTTCTTGAGGCGGTTGAGATAGACCGCCGCGATGATCGGGCGCTCGGACTTCAGCACGGCCTCGCGCTCGACGATCGAGGCGACGGTCAGCGCCTCGTCGAGCGTCAGCTCGGGCTTCGGGCTCGCGGCGTTCCACGCGGCGCCGATCTGTCGGTCGAACTCGGCGGCCATGGTCGCGGCGGCCTTCTCGGCGCCGTAGTTCGGGGCGAAGTGGTAGGTCGAGGGGAAGAGACGGCCCTCGAGGTTCTTCTTGAAGACGACGGCCTTGAACTCGGCGGCGTCGGCGACGCCGGCGGCCGCGAGCCGCTCGCCGATCTGCGAGGCCATGAAGCCCTCGGGGATCGTCACCTTGACCGCGTCGGTGAGGCCGAGAGTGAGCTTGCGCGCGACGACGGTCGGCCACTCGCGCGTGCGCAGAGTGTAGTGTCCCGGCTTGAGATGCCGGTCGAAGCCCGTGAGCTTGAGGAGCACGCGGAAGCCGAACACGGAGTGGACGATGCCCTTCTTGCCGAGCAGCTCCGCCGTCTGCCGCGCGCTGAGGCCCGCCGGGATCTCGACCTCCGCCGGGCCGCCGGGCGGCCCGCCGATGAGCGCGAAGGCGCCGAGCGCGAGGGCGGCGGCCGCCGCGGCTGCGGCGGCGGCGAGGGCTTTTCCGCTCACGCCGCTCCCGCCTGCGAGCGGCGAAGCGCCGCGCGCACGCGCGCGAGCAGCTCCGGAGCCCGGAACGGCTTCACGACGAAGTCGTCGACGCCGAAGTGCAGCGCCTCGAGCTCCTCGTCGGCCGTCTGCTTGACCGTCAGCATGAGCACGGGCAGCTCCTTCAAGCCCGGCTCGGCGCGCATCGCGCGGCAGAACTTCTCGCCGTCCATGCGCGGCATCATCCAGTCCACGAGGACGACGTCGGGGCGGCTCTCCTTGACCATCCGGAGACCCTCCTCGCCGTCGCGCGCGAGCCTCACCTCGAAGCCCGCCGCCTGCAGGACGTCCTGGATGATGATCCGGTAGTCCTCTTCGTCGTCGATCACGAGCACTTTCGTCGCCATATTCGTCGTCTCCCGCGCGGCTAAGCCGCGACCTTGAGCGAAAAGCTGATGCGCGTCCCCTGTCCGGGGACCGACTTCACCTCGATCTTGCCGCCGTGCTGGTCCACGATGGACTTCACGATGTACAAGCCGAGGCCCGTTCCCTTATGACCCGCGACCCCCTCCGAAACGTTCCGTCCCTGCGTGAAGGGGGAAAACAGCCGCTGGCGGTCCGCCTCGTCCATGCCGCGGCCGGTGTCGCCGACCGTGACCTCGACCCAGCGCGCGCCGCCGTCGCGGAACTGCTCGCCGGCGATCCAGACCTGGCCGCCCTGGGCCGTGAATTTGAGGCCGTTGGCGACGAGGTTGACGAGCACCTGCCGGACGCGGTCCGCGTCGCCGACGACCGGGGGGAGCTGCTGCATCCGGTTGGCGATCGTCACGCCCTGCTGGCCCGCCTTCGCCTCGAAGAACTGGCAGACCTCCTGAGCGACGCCCGTGAGCTCCATCGGACGGAGCACGCACTCCATCTTGCCCTTCTCGATCTTCGCGACGTCGAGCAGGTCGTTGATGAAGCCGGCCAGGCGCCGCACGTTGACCTGGATGCGCTCGAGGTAGTCCTTGGACTGCGCGAAGCCCTCGGGCGCGCCGGCGGCGACCTTCTCGCGGATGAGCTGCAGGAAGCTCTCGATCGCGCCGAGCGGCGAGCGCAGCTCGTGCGTCACGGAGGAGACGAAGTTGCGCTTGACCGAGTCGAACTCCTCGAGGCGCGACGACATCGAGTTGAACGCGCGCACGAGGCCGCCGAGCTCGTCGTCGGACTCCCACGCGAGCCGGCCTCCGAGCTTGCCGCCGCCGATCTCCTCGGCGAGCCGCGAGATCTCGATGATCGGCTTCGTGAGGCTGCGCGCGAGCCAGTACGACAGCGCGAGCCCGAGCAGCGAGCCGCCCGCCCAGACCGCGAGGATGATCTTCCCGAGCCGCCGGTTCGCGTCCATGAACGGCGCGTTGAGGACGTCGTAGTCGAGCGCGAGCGCGACCTCGACCGTGCGCTGCGGATCGGCGGGGTCGGCCACGGTGAAGCGCGTCTTACGCCGCTGCGCGCCGGGCCTGACCTCGCCGACCGTCGCCTCCCGCTCGCGCCCCTTCGCCCGCCAGCGGACGTGAGCCTGGTTGATCGCGGGATACTGCCGCTGCAGGAACTTCATGTAGCTCAGAAGGGCGACGTCGTCCTTCTGGATCAAGGAGTCGAGCGCCGCCCGTTCGACGGCCACCTCGATGACCGACGCCTCCTTGCGCATGTCCCGTTCCTGGAACTGCTTGCGCACGACGAGCACGCCCCAGCCGAGGGTCGCCATCGAGGCGACCTGCAGCAGGAACGTCGCGAGCACGAGCCGCGAGCGGATCGTCATATCAGCGGCCGCCTCCCTGGATGATCTCCGACTGCACGCGGTCGAGGGCGCGCCGCGCCGAGGCGTTGTTCGGATCCGACTCGACGATTCGGCGGAACGCCGCCGCGGCCTCGGTCAGCTTGCCCTGCGCGTACAGGTCCACGCCCGCCTCGTAGAGGCGCTCGATCTCGACGGGCGAGAGGCCCGTCGCCTTCGGCTCGGCCGGCTTGACCGCCGGCTGGGCCTCGCGGCGGCCGCGCTCGATGAGGGACTGCAGCGCGTCGACGTAGCCCTTGAGCTGCTTGCGCGAGTCGGGGTCGGTCTCGAGCTTGTACGCCGAGCGCAGCGCCTTGAGGGCCTCCGCGTTGCGCTTCAGCGCGTAGTGCGCCGCGCCGAGGCGCTTGTAGGCCAGCGCGTTCGACGGGTCCAGCGCCAGCACCTGCTCGGCGAGCTTCACGACGCGCTCGAAGTCGCGCTCGCGGAGCGCGACCTCCATCAGCGCCATCGTGCCGCCCACGACCTTCTCGGCGCCCATCGTCGGCGCCTTGCCGGCCTCGGGCTCCGCGGCCGGGGCTTCGCGGACGACGCCGCTCTTGGCCTCGATCGCCTTCACGAGGGTCTCGATCCGGTCGTCGGTCGGGTTGAGGCTTCCGGCGTACGCGAGCTTGCGCAGCGAGCTCTTCGCGTCGCCCGCGACGAAGTCGAGGGCTCCCTCGTAGATCGCCGCCTGCGCCGCGTCCGTCTGGTAGTTCGCGACCGAGGGGTACACCGCGGCGACCGTCGACATGCGGTCGAGGCTCTGCTCGAGCCGGACGTCCTTCGGCTTGAGCGACAGCGCCTGCGACAGCTTCTCGGCGGCGTCCTGGTAGCGGCCCTGGCCCGCGTCGATCTTGGCCTGGCGGAGGAACTCGTCGATGGCCGTGCGCTTGTACAGCGCCAGGTCCTCCATCTGGTAGCGGAAGTCCGGCGTGCCGACCGCCGCGAGGTCGCGGAGGTTCTCGAGGATCGCCTCGCCGAACGACGCCTCCGCCTGCTTCGCGCGGCCGAAGCGGATGTTGAGGCCGATGTGATGGCTGCCCGACGTCGCCGTCAGGCCGCCGATCGGCAGCGCGAAGCCGTAGTCGAACTGCATGCGGCTGATCTTGTAGGACAAGCCGAACGTCATCTGGCGGAAGTCGCGGCTGCCCGTCGACAAGGACCCGCGCACGCCGAAGGAGCCGTGCAGGAGCGTCGGGAGCCACTTCTCGGCCGCGATCGCGAGGATCTTGTCCGTCGCGCCGTCCGGAGCGGCCTGAAGACGCGCGTCGGCCGACAAGGTCGAGAACGGCGTCTTATACGCGCCGCCGACCTTGATGTTGCGCCCGAGCTTGTCGTTGTCCGCGAAGCCGACGTTCGGCTCCATGAGGTGCTGGATCATGAGGCCGGCCGTCCAGCGCGGGCGGATGCGGTACAGGAAGCCCAGGTCGAAGTCGAAGTTGGACTTCGACGCGTTCTGGAGCACCGGGTCCGGCGTGCCGAGCGCGACGCCGGTGTTCGAGATCGCGCTGCCGGCCTCGGACGTGCCGCCGACGGACCGCGACAAGTACTTCGCCGTGGCGCCGACGTACCACTTGTCGGGCTGCGTGCGCGCGAACAGCCCGCGGCCGTAGGAGGCCATGAGCTGGTTCTCGCGGTAGAGACCGCCGAGCGTCATGTAGTTCCACCCGCCGCCCCAGGTGCCGCGCCGGCCGCCGTCGACCGGGTGCGCGTAGCCGAGGAACGAGTTCTGCAGGTTCGAGCCGTCGGACAGGCCCGTGAGCAGCTTGGAGTAGGTGGTCCCGAGCTCGGCGCGATTCATCGTCGCGAGGCCGGCCGGGTTGTAGTAGACGGAGTAGACGTCGTCGGCGACCGCCGTGTAGGCATGGCCGAGCCCCGTCACGCGCGCGCCGACTCCGAGGTCCTCGTAGGCGGCCATCGAAGGCGTAGGGTAGCAAGCCGCGGCGACGAGCGTCAACGCGATGAGCCGTCGAGAGTTGATGTTCATGGCTTACCTCACCACCAGGAGGGTGCCCGCGAAGACGCGGCCCTCCGCTTCGACGCGGTAGACGTATATGCCGCTTCGCACCCTGCTTCCGTTCGCCGTGCCGTCCCACCGGATCATCTGCGGCAGCGCGCCGGACTGGTTGCACGCGGTGCCGGCCGAGCTCGTCTTCGGGGAAGTCGAGGCGACCTCCGAGCCGAGCAGGCTGTAGATCTTGCCGCTCACTCCGGAGTCCGAGAAGTTGTCGAAGCAGAAGAAGGCGACGTCGTTCTTGCCGTCGCCGTTGGGAGTGATCACCCGCGCGAGGGGGCCGTAGAACTGGAAGGCCCCGTTCTGCGCGAGCAGCCGCGTCGTTCCGACGACGGCGAACAGCGCCGCGGCCAGAGCCGCGAGCAGCTTCTTTTTGACGTTCATGTCCATTCTCCTGTGCTTCATATCAGCGCGCCACCACGACGGTGCCGGTGTAGGTCTTCCCGTCGCCTTCGATCTTGTAGACGTAGATTCCGCCCGAGACGGGCGCGCCGTTGCGGCGGCCGTCCCACGTCAGAGTGTTCGGCACGAGGCCCGGGCGCATGTCCGAGACGAACATGCCCTGGACGTCGTAGACGCGGCCGCTGACCGGCGCGTTGGCCGGCCCGGGGTCGTAGGTGAAGATCACGAGATCGTTCATGCCGTCGCCGTTGGGCGTGATCACGCGGTTCGAGACGTTCGAGAGGTCGAAGACGGCGCCGTCGGCGCGGAACAGCGCGCGCACCTGGTAGAGGCCGAGGTTCGGCGTCTGGATCGTGACCGTGTTGTCGACGGTATTGACCTGGCCGAACATCTTGCGGAACTCGCCGCCGTTGAACCAGTACAGGCCGACGTTCTTCGGCGTCACGTTCGCGGGGGCGGCGCAGCCCGCCAGCGAGGCGAAGCCGCTCGCCGGCGCCGTGTCGGGGACGACGACGCCGTTCTGCGTGTTGAAGCGGACGACGATGCGCGCGGGCTTCGGCAAGGTGAAGCCCGGGAGCTCCTGCACGCCGTTGAGCAGCGCGCGCCATTCGATCGATTGGAACACCGCGCCGCACACGTCCTCCGGGCGGCGGCGCGCGGAGATGCGGACGTCGCCGCCGTAGCCGTTGGTGGCGCCGTTGAGCGTCAGCGACGACTGCGCGTCCATCGTCAGGAACGTGCCGCAGTCCTCGACGAAGAAGCCGCGCTCGCCGAGCGAAGAGACCGTCAGCGTGTTCGTCGAGACGCCGAGCGAGTTGTACGAGTACAGGCGGTAGAAGTACGACGACCCGCCGGTCGTGCTGACGTGCGTCGTGACGCCCGCGGGGATGCTCGAGATGTTGACGAAGTCGGGCGCGCACTGGCTCGTGGAGCGGTGGATCGCGTAGCCGATGAGCTCGTCCGCGGCCGGCGTCGTCGTGCTCAGGAACAGCGTGCCGTCGCCGAAGCGCGTCGTCGGCGCCCAGTTCAGCGTGACCGTCGTGCTCGTCGCCGCGACCGTGACGCCGATCGGCTCCATCGGGCGCAGCGTGAACGGAACGACCGAGGCCGTGGACGAGGCGACCGACTCGTTGCCGCGCAGGTCGCGCGCGATCAGGCGGTAGTAGTACGTGACCTGTGCGGTCAGCGCGGTCTCGGTGAACGCGACGCCCGTCGTCGTCGTCACCGAGATGAACGCGATCGCGTCGGTCGAGCGCTCGAGGCGGTAGTGCGCGAAGTCGAGGCCCTTGCCCGCCGCGGAGAGGTCCGTCCACGTGAGCGCCGCCGCGCGCAGGCCCGCGAGGGCGGAGAGGCCCGCCGGCTGCGACGGAGCGAGGCTGCGGGGGAGGGTCGCCGCCTGCAGCGTGGTCGAGGACTTCAGGTCGATCGGAGCGATCTGGCCCGTGGCGTCGATCGCCTTGACGGAGAAGTACCACGTCGCCGCCGGGAAGAGGCCGCCGAGCGTTCGCGTCTCGACGGCGCCGGGCGCCAGCGCCG
>CAYVFO010000029.1:0-17248 GCA_964450975.1 uncultured Elusimicrobia bacterium
GGGCGGAGGCGGCGGAGGCACGGGCTTGAACTGCTGGTAGGCCATGTAACCGGCGGCGCCGAGACCGATCAACATCAGGAGGAATTTCATGAGCGCGAGACCTCTGTGACGGGGTGTCCGACGACGGCGGCGAGATCGAGGCGGCGGCGCTCCGGGGCGCGGCCGGGGACGGCGGAAATCGTTTCGGGAGGAGTCAGGCGGGTCCACTCGCCGCCGTCGACGCCCTCGCTTGCGAGGACGAACTTCCCCCCGCGCTGCGCGAAGCTCATGACCGACCACGGCTGGTCCTTGTGGCAGACGCCGAAATTCGCGAGGCCCTTCGAAGCCGCGTGGCACAGGGCGTGGATCGCCTTCCCGTCGGAGGCGATCGCGTTGAGGCTCGTGTACGGCGCGTTGATGCCCATGTACTTGCCCTTGCACGTCTCCCAGAGCCGCCAGTTCTCGGCCACGCAGGCCTCGAAGGCCTTCGACGCGTCGCGCGTCGCGGCCAAGTGCTTGAGGAACTGCTGGAAATAGACCTCGCTGTCGCTCTCGGTCTTGAGACGCCCGCGGCGGTCTCCGAGTTCCGCGGCGACCTCCTTCCAGATGATCAGAGTTCCGTTGTGGGCGAACACCCAGCCCTCGTCGGCGAACGGATGGGCGCGCGCGTCGTCGATCCCGATGCCCTTCGAGGCCGCGCGGATGTGGCCGAGCACGATCGAGGACTTCGCCGCGTCGGCGGTCTCGGCGAAACGGGCCTTCTCCTCGGGCGCGGGCTTGCCGCTCTTCGTCACGCGGGCGCGTCCGCCCTCATCGAACCACGCCACGCCCCAGCCGTCGACCTGCGGGTTGGCCGGATCGAGGTCGGCCTGGCGCAGAAGCGAGTACTCCGAGTCGACCAGGAGGTCGCGGGCGGTCTGCGGGCTCGGGGAGGCCTGCGCGAAGAGGCGGCACATGGGCGCTAGGCGCCCGCCTTGGCCCCGTCGAGCTTCTCGAGGATCTCGAGGGCCTTGTCGGTGTTCTGCGCGGCGATGAGGATGCGCGAGGTTTTCGCGCCGGAGACCGAGGTGCCGTACACCGTCGTGATGTTGATCTTGCCGTCGGCGAGGGCCGCGGCGATGCGCAGCAGCTCGCCGGGCTTGTCGTCCACCTCGACGGACAGGATATGGGTCTCGACGCTCGAGAAGCCCGCCTTGGAGAGGATCGAGGAGACTTCCGCGTCGTTCTCGAGCGCGATGCGCACGAGGCCGGAGTCGTCGCGGACCTCGGAGGCGATCCCGAGGATGTTGATGCCCTTCTCAGAGAACAAAGCCGCGAGCCTCGTGAGGGCTCCCGGCTTGTTCGGCATGAAGACGGAGAATTGCTTTATCTTATGGACCCTCATGGGCCATAGGATAGCTTTCCCTCCATGGTCTTCGCAATGCGGGCCTTGAGGCCTTCCACGTCGTCCCGCTTGAACGGGCCGCCGATCTCCTGGAAGACGCCGTCGCCCTGCAGGTAGTAGATGCCCTTGCCCTGCGAGTCCTTGATGGGCGTCGAGACGCGCCAGGCGAGCTGGGCGATCATCGCGGCGACCGGCGCCTCGGTGGTGCCCACGTTGACGACGCTCGAGTCCGGGACCGAGTTCTCGACGTTGACCTTGTAGCCCCACGCGACCTCGAGCAGCAGCGGCTCGACCGTGACGGCCGTCAGGTACTTGCCCGTTCCCTTGTAGGTTCCGCCGGAGGTGCGCAGCACCTGGTAGCGGAGCCTCACGACCTGGCCGCCGTAGGCGTTCTTGGCGACGAGCTCGTAGATCGTGCCTTTCGGGCGCGACCAGCCGGCCATCGAGCCCCAGCCTTTGACGCCCTCGGGAAGGGCCGTCGCGTACTGGGTCTTCACGTCGACGACCGGCTTGTTGTCGACGACGATCTTCCAGATCTTCTGCCCGATGTTGATGATCGAGTCGAGGATCACGGTCGGATCCTCGCCGCCCGAGGGCGGCGAGGCGATGTCCTGGGGCGACACGGCGGGGCCGACTTTGACGATCTCGATCGTGGTCTCGTCGATCGTGAACGCCTTGGGGTCCTTGCGGGCGGCGTCGACTTCGGACTTGCTGAACTGGGCGGCGGCGGGCAGGGCGGCGGACAGCAGGATGGAGAGGATGGCGGCTCGGCGATACATCAACACCTCCGGCGGGACTAGGGGGTTCGAAAGGCCTACGGAGGGTAGCGCGCGGGACCCAGAAGCAAAAGGGCCCTAGGGCCCACGTCGTCGTGGGTCCTAGGGCCTATTTCGATTTGCTCCGCAAATCGGCGCCGTTTCGGCTACTTCTTGGCGCCGCGGGCGCGGATCTTGCGGTCGACGAACCAGCCCGCCGCGGGGATCGCGAGGGCCACGCCGAGGTGCAGCGCGAACTTGCCGAGCACGCCGAGCCCGGCGATGACGCCGGCCGCGCCGGGGATCATCGGCAGGAAGCTCAGGAAGAGCGCCGCGGCGATCACGCCGAGGAGCATGCCGGCGAAGCCGCCGGCCGTCTTCTCGCCGGGCGCGTTCAGCGCGATGCGCGCCTCGCCGGGCGTCGTCGCCTTGGCGAGCTTGCGGTGCAGGAAGAACAGCCCGACGCCGACGGGGATCAGCGCCGCCGCCATCCACGGGAACGGGTTGAACGCGGCGATGTCGCCGAACAGCGGCTTGAGCGCGAGCATCAGCACGATCGACAGCGCCGTCATCGCCGAGCCCGAGAACGCGATCGCCTTCTGCACCGCGCCGGCGTCGGCCGGCAGGCGCTCCTGGAAGTAGGAGTTGAGCTTGATCGACGCGGCGACCTGGAAGAAGCCGAACGGGATCAGCATGAGGCCGAGCATCGTGCCCGGCATCCAGTTCGTGCCGAGGAGCACGAGCGGCGAGAACGGCAAGGTCAGGTTGAACGCCATGACGCCGAGCAGGCCGAGCGCCGGGATGCCCCAGAACATCCACTTGAGCATCGAGGAGCGCTCCGCGGCCGCCTTGTCGGCGTCGCTCATGCTCCCCTCCTTCTTCTTCGCGCGCTTGTCGAGCAGGAGGAACGTCGCGGCGAGCAGGAGGCCGCCGAGCGAGAACATGCCGACGAGGTTGCCCTGGACGGCGGCCATGCCCTCGGAGCCGGCGACGAGCTTGCCGTAGCCGGGCGTGATGAGGCGGTAGATCAGGACGTTCATCAGGTCGAAGATCGTCGCGGCGATCAGCGAGAACTTGAGGAGCGGGTTCTTGAAGACGAAGTCCTTGCCTTCCTCCATGTTCGCGAAGATCTTGCCGACCGCGTCCTTGATCTTCTGCCACGCGCCCTTCTTCGGGGCGTTCGGGTCGGCCGGGGTCTGGGGAGCGGGAGCGGGCTGGGCGGCCTGCGCGGCGTTTTCGATGCGCGCCGCGGCCTTCCACGGGATGATCTTGAGCATGAAGAACATCATCAGGCCGGCGATGATCGTCGCGGGGTAGAGCGCGGTGATCCAGCCGGCGCCGAGGGAGACGACGAGCGAGCCGAGCAGGATCGGCGCCGGGACGGCGACGACCTCGGCGAGCAGCTGCCACCACGTGCGGAACTTCTGCTGGGAGACGCCCTGCTGCTGGAGCAGGAACTTGCGCAGCGTGCCCTCGGCCGTCGCCGCGACGCCGGTGACGACGCCGTTGAGCAGGTAGAAGGCGAACATCATCGGCAGCGCCATGTGGCCGGTGCCGAGCAGGAACACCATGGTTCCGAGCGAGAGCGCGCGCAAGGCGTGCGCCGCGTAGAACGTCTTCGTCAGGCCGAACTTCGAGGAGAAGAAGCCGGCGAGCTGCTGGCCGACCATCGAGCCGATCGAGGCGAAGATCGCGACCTGGGCGAGGATGGAGAAGTCGCCGAACGCGTCCTCGGTGAGCTGCGCCATCGCGGCGCCCTGCGCCTCGAGGCCGAGCTGCATGACGAGCATGCCGCCGATGAGGCCCATGACGATCGCGCCGAGGCCGAACCAGCCCTTCTTGCCGTCGTTGTTCCCCCCGTTGTTCGGGTTCGACGGCGGGACGGGCGGCTCGTTCTTGCCGCCGCCGGACTGCGGCTTCGCCGCGTCCTCGGACGGAGGCACGTCGTCGCCGGCCATCGGGGCGGAAAGGTGAGAGGCGTTCGCCGCGAGCGCGTTGGGAGCGGCGACGTCGCCCTTGTCCTCGCCGGACGGCGTGGTCTGGGCGGACTTGCCGCGGAAGGCGGCGATGACGCCGTTGACGATCGCCATGGCCTTCGAAGCCGCGGACTTCGTCGCCACGGCGGGCTTGAGGGCGGCGGGGGCGGAGGTCTCGCCCTTCTTCGCGGGGGTTTCGTCGGACTTGGACGCCGCCGCGACGGACATCTTCGCGGGCTGCAGAGCCGCGGGGGTCAGGACGGAAGCCGGCGCGGCCTCGAAGGACGCCGCCGGAGTAACGGCGACGGACACGGCGCTCTTGACGCCGACGGCGTTGATGGCCGACGGAATAGCGGACGGCAACGGCGAGATCGACGGGGCCGAGAGACCTCCCGTCAGACCGACGTTCGAAGCGGAAAACGACGGCACAAAGCTGGCGTTGGGCGACATGCCGAGCACGGCATTCGCGCCGGCCGCGGAGCCCGAGACGGGGGCCGCGACATTGCCGACCGGAACCACCTGCGACCAGGCCTGCTGGCCGAAGCTGACGTGGATGAGCGCGAACGACAACAGAACGGCGACGGCGCGCATCGGCTTCGTAGGGGTTCTCATAGTAAACCTATGATAAGAGAACCGGAGTCCCTCCCCCATGGCCCTTGGCTCTATAAGGACCCAGTCAATCGGCCTAGACCGGCGTGGGCCCGCCTGCTATACTACGCGCGTGGAAAACGAGCCTGGCGCGCAGGAGCTCAGAGCCGCGCGCTTCAGCGACCGCTTCGTCGCCTACTTGATCGACGTCGTTCCTTTCGCGGCCGGCCTCGTCGGCACGGTCTACGTCGTCTTCATCCCCCTCGCCAAACCTCCGACGCCCGAGACGGTCGCCTTGATCGGCGCCGCGTGGATCACGGCGTTGTTCGGCTACCAGCTGATCGGCAACATGACCGGGGCGACGCTCGGCAAGCGCCTGATCGGCCTGCGCCTCATCCGCCGCGACGGCACCCCAGTCGGCTTCGGCCGCGCGCTTGTCCGCGCCGTCGTCTGGATGCTCGGCACGCCCGTCGTCAGCTTCGGCTTCGTCGCCGCGCTGTTCAACAAGGAGAACCGCGCGCTTCACGATCTCGCGTCGGGAACCGTCGTCGTCGAGGCCTACCGCAAGAGCGCGGCCGAGGGCGCGGCGCTGTTCCTCGCCGCCGCGATCGGCGCGGCGGGCCTGTTCGGCTGGCAGATCTACTCCGGCTGGGCTCAGCCGACGCCGAACGACCTCAAGGCCGTCGCGAAGGCCCGGCAGGGCCTCGACGTGATCGCTCTCGTGCAGGAGGCCTACAAGGAGAAGCACGGCGTCTACGCCTCCTCGATCGAGCAGCTCGCCGAGGTCTCCGGCGATCCCGCGGAGTTCCGCGCCGCGATGACGGCGCTCTTCATGCCCGAGCCCTTCACCATGGAGGCCGGCAACCGCGGCTGGCGCATCCGCGCGGTGGCGCGCGACCGCCACAAGACGAAGATCGTCCGCGACGGCCCTTAGATCGCGAGGACGACTTTTCCGAACTGGCCGCGCGACTCGAGGCGCTCGTGCGCCCTCCTGGCATCCGCGAGCGGGAAGACCTGGTCGACGGCGGCGCGGACCTTGCCGCTCTCGACGAGCTTCCACGCCTCGCGCATCTCGGCCAGGCTGCCCATGCGCGCGCCGAGGATCTGGAGCTGGCGGCTGAACACGTAGCGCATGTCGAGCTCGACCTTCGGGCCGGAGGTCGAGCCGCAAGTGACGAGCCGTCCGGAGGGGCGCAGCGACTTGAGCGCCTCCGCGAAGATCGCGGGGCCGACGTGCTCGAAGACGACGTCGGCCATCGCGCCGCCCGTGAGCTTGCGCACCTCCTTGGAGAGCTCGGCCGGCGGGCAGACGACGACGTGGTCGGCGCCGAGCGCCCGCGCGCGCTCGACTTTCGCGGCGTCGGTCGTCGTGGCGATCACGGCGGCGCCGAGCGCCTTGGCGATCTGGATCGCGGGCGCGGCGACGCCGGCTCCGGCGCCCACGACGACGCACGTCTGACCGGACTTCAGGCCTCCGAGCGTCTTGAGCATGTGGTAGGCCGTGAGCAAGGTGAGCGGAAGGGACGCGGCTTCCTCGAACGACATCTTTTCCGGAATCGGCAAGAGGTGCGCGGACTTCACCGCGAGCTTCTCGGCGTAGCCGCCCTGCGAGCCGCCGTAGGCGCCGATGATGCCGAAGTCGGGGCAGTCCGATTCGCGCCCGTCCGCGCACGCGGGGCACGCGCCGCAGCTCAGGCCCGGATGGACGGCGACGCGCTTGCCCCCCGCGAGCCCGGCGACGTCGGAGCCGAGCACGTGCGGGGTCTTCACCTTGGCGGGCAGGCCGCCGCGGATCCAGATGTCGAGGTGGTTGAGCGCGCAGGCCTTCACGTCGAGGAGGACTTGGCCCGCGCCGGGGATCGGATCGGGCATCGTGCCGGGCTCGATGTTCTCGGGTCCGCCGAACGCCTTGAGGATGGCCGCTCGCATGGGCCTCATTCTACACAAATGTTGTAGATTCGGCTCCATGAAGGAGCTCTCCGCCGCCGCGCTGGCCGCTTTCGCCGCGCTGTCCGGCATGTGCCCGAGCCGGCGCCAGACGGTCAAAGCGGCGGTCGCGCTCCCGCCGGACTGGACGTTCACGATCGAGCACGCGGCCCCCGGCTATTTCCCCATCGACGTGGATCGTCACGGCAACTCCGTGGCCGGCGAGGCGTCGCCTCCCGGAGAGGACGCCGCGCTCGCGGAGTACCTCGCGGACTCCCTGCGGCCGTATCCGGCGGAATGCCTCCAGGCGGCGGGCCTCAAGTCCGTCGTCATCGGAAGGCGGCTCGTCGGCGTCGGGCCGGAGACGAACCACGTCGTCTCCGGCGCCACCGACGTCGAGCGCGGCGTCCTCCACGTCGGCAATATCGGCTTCGACGTGCTGAGCGCGACGAGCGCCCTCCGGCACCGCAATTATCTCAACCACGAGTTCTTTCATTTGATCGACTGGAAGCTCTACGGGAAGCCCGACGGGAAGCTGCACATACCCGGCTGGCGCGAGCTCAGGCCGAAGGGCGGCTACACGGCGAAGCGGCGGACCGGAGGCGGAACGGTCGACGACGGGCCCGAAGTCCCCGGCTTCATCAGCTCCTACGCGGCGGTCTCCGCGTCGGAGGATCGCGCGGAGCTCTTCGCTTATATCGTGACCTCGCCGGACTACGCGATCCGGCGAATCCGAGGGGACCGGCTGATCGCCCGCAAAGCCGGCGAGATCGGCCGGGCGCTGCGCCTTTTCTGCCCGGGGATGGCCGAGGCGGCCGGGTTCTAGCCCGTCAGGGTTTGCGCAGGGAGCCCTGGAAGGCGGAGGACAGCATCGTGATCATGCCGTCCTTCTGCTTGAGGGCGTCGAGCAGGCGCTGGCGCTCGCGCTCCCAGTCGGCGAAGCGCGCGACGACGGCGTCGCGCTCCTGGAGCGAGCGGGCCATGTGCTCGGACATCGTCGCGATCTTGGCCCGCAGGTCTCCCGTCGCGGCGGCTTCCTGGCCGGCGCGGGCTTCCGCGTCCTCGACGCGGCGCTGCAGCTCGAGCAGGCGCTGGTGCGCGCGCTCGTCGGCTGCGGTGCGCTCGGCGATCGCGGCGCGGACCTTGTCGGCCTCGATGACGAGGGCGCGCGTGAGCTCGTCGCGCTCGGCGCCGAGCGAGAGCATGCGCGCGTCGCGCTCGGAGAGCGAGCGCTCGAGGTCGGCGACGCGCTCCTCGAGGGCCTTGATCCCCTCCGCGGCGCGGACGGCGTCCGCGGCGGCGGCGCGGGTGCGGGCGCGCTCCTTCTCGAGCTCGCTCGTGAGGTTCATCAGGCCGTCGCCCATGCTCTTCTCGATGTCGCGCTTCTCGACGAGCACGCGCTGGAGGTCCTCGCGGCGCGAGCGCGCCTGCTGCACGAGCTCGGCCTTCTCGGCCTCGAGCTCGGCGATGACCTCGTCCTTGGCCTTGGGCGTCTGCAGAAGGACTCTCAGAACCTGATCGAGCGACTCGCGCATCTCGACGGAGGACGCGGCGTTCTGCATCTGCGCGCGGCCGGCGCCGTCGAGCTTCTTCGCGAGCTCGGCGATCTGCTCCGAGACGGACGTCTCGCGCGCGATGCGCTCCTTGAGGAACTCCTCGCGGATGAGGCGGCCCTGCTCCTCCCAGGTGCGCGCCATCTCGGTGCGCTCGGAGACGAGCGTCTGGAGGCGCTCGTCCTGGCGGCGGAGCTCGAGGTCGTGGCGGCGCTCCCAGTCGGAGAGCGTGCCGGAGAGCTTGTTCGCGAGCTCGGCGAGGCGGCGGTCGATGAGCTCCTCGAATCTTCGCTCGTCCTCGGGGATGCGCGCGGCGACGGCGCGGATCTCGGGGACGATGTCGGGCAGCGAGCGCATCTCCTCGCGCCACCGCTGGACCTGCTCCATCACGTCCTTGATGGTGCGGCGGAAGACGGTGAGCTCGGCGCCGAGAGCCTCGACCGGAACGATCGCGGCCGCGGGCGACTGGCGGGAGACCGCGTCCTTGAGGAGCGCCGCGAAGGTCTGGTTCATCTCGTCGAGCCGCTTCTCGAGCGCCTCGACGCGGCCGTGGGCGCGCGAGCGGGCCTCGTCCCCCTCCTTCTCGGACTTCTCGCGCCGGAGCTGGTCGGTCAGCGACTTGAGGTGGCTGTCGACCTCGGCCTTGAGCGCCTCCTGCTGATGGAGCAGGGCCTGCGCGGAGGCGGCGCGCTCGCGCTCGACCGCGAGGTCGCGCTCGAGCGCCTCGAGGCGCTTCTGGAAGTAGTCCATCATCGGCGTCGTCTGCGGCAGCCTCGGGGCCGGGGCGATGAGCTCCGGGCGCGGCGGCGCCGGCGGTATCGGGCGCTGGGGCGGAGGCGGCGGAGGCGGCGGCGGGTCGAAAGAGTCCATCAGCGCTCCCGGTAGCGGCGCGAGATCTTCGCGGGCAGGTTGAAGGAGATCGAGATGCGGTGCAGCGAGGCGCCGATGTCGCCCGTCGGCGCGAACGAGTAGTCGAAGCTCAGGTCGGAGACGGAGAGGCCGGCGCCGAAGCTGAGCATCGAGGTCAAGCCGAGAGACTCGTAGGTCAGCGTGTTGATGCCGGCGCGGAACGCGCCCTTGATGCTCTTCTCCACGTCCATGGACCACTCCATGCCCGCGGCCGCGTGCGGAGAGTTGTTGATCGGCATGATCGCCTCGACCGTCAGAAGCAGCGGCTTGTAGGGGCGCATGCCGCCGCCGAAGCGCACTCGCGTCGGAAGCGTGTCGCGGACCTTGTCGAACTTCTGGCCGACGCCCATGTTCTGAAGCGCGAACGTGACGTCGTAGGTGCGCGTGGCGCCGTAGAAGCGCGACTGGACGCCGAAATCGCCGCCGTAGCCGTGCGCCTTCACGTCGAGATCGCTGTGCAGGTAGCGGGCGGTCACGCCCATCGCGACGTCCATCTCCGAGTCGGAGAGATCGTACACGGACTGGCCCCAGCCGAGCTCGGCGACGTAGGAGCGCGGGTGGAAGCTGCCGCGGGTGTTGCCGTTGATGTCGGTGCGGCCGATCGTGCCGAAGTCGAGGTAGCGGACGCCGGCGGCGATGACGGAGGAGTCGTTGATGCGGCCCGCGACGGCGCCCGCGTTGTAGGTGATGTCCGCCATGTACTGAGAGTGCAGGACGGTGGCCGAGAAGCGCGGCACGCGCGCGAGTCCGGCCGGGTTCCAATAGATCGAGGACGCGTCGTCCACCGCAGCCGAGTAGGCGCCGCCCATCGCGATGCCGCGCGCGCTGGTGTCGAGGAGCAGGAACTCCGAGCCCGCCGTGCCGATGGCCGCCCGCCCGAAGTCCGCCGCCCCCGCCGGGAGGGCGAGGAGCGCGCACAGGACGGCGGCGAGCGGGATTCTCATCGGATGAGCGCGAGCTTCATGATCTTCTTGTCGCCGCCGGACTCGACCATGATGATGTACACGCCGCTGGCGACGGCGCGGCCGGAGCCGTTGGTGCCGCTCCAGGTGAGCAGACCGGCGCCGTTGGCGACCTGATCGAGGACCTGCTCGCCTCTCAGCGTGAAGATCCTGATCCGGGCGCCGGCGGGCACGTTGTCGATCGTGGCGTAGCCGTCGCGCCCCGTGTAGTAAGGATTCGGGAACACGCGCGCGGAGCCGGTGTTCGTCGCGGCCGGCACCTGGCCGACCTGGAAGAGCGAGAAGTGGTTGATGCGCGCGGTCATGAACCCGTTGGCGGAGTCCAGCGTCGTCTCGAGCGGCACGCAAGTGTTGCTCGGCTGGTCGTAGCGCAGCAGGAGCGCGCGCTTGGCCGGAATCGTGCCGAGCTCCGCGGGCGTGAAGGCGAAGGTGAGATAGAGGCTGCCGATCGGCTGGATCGCGGGCGAGTTCGTGATCGAGAAGGCGATGTTCGTCGCGCCGGGGCACAGAGTGCCGGCGGGCAGGAACGAGGAGATCGTGACGGTGACGTCGCTCGAGAAGGTGTGGGCCGGGGCGCGCAGGTTGATCACGCGGCCGTTGCCGAGCGTGCCGAAGATCGCGGAGTCGTCGGCCTCCCGCAGCACGCCGGCGATCGCGCCCTGGGCGGCGCCGCCGTTGAACGTGCGCGTCGTCACGATGTTGGAGAACGCGGACAGCTGGCCGAACGGATTGCGCGCTATGACCCTGATCGAGTACGTCGTCGAGGTGACGAGTCCGGGGATCACGTAGTTCGTGCCGTTGAAGTTCAGGGAGAACGGGATCGCCGTCGCGATGTTCGTGACGAAGTTGTCGGTCGTGTACGTGACCTCGTAGGTCGCGGACGAGGAGTTGTTGTTCGGGCTCCAGTCGATCGAGATCGTGGACGGATCGGTGCCGAGGACGGTGAGCGGGATCGGCTGGGCGGGGCGCGTCCACGTCGAGCCGACGACCGTCGCGGGCGTGTCGGAATCGACGCCGTCTCCGTTGATCGCCACGAGCTCGTAGGAGAAGAGGGACGACGGGCGGAGGCCGCCGAGGGAGGCGCTGAAGCCGGTCGTCGTGACGCCGTAGGTGCCGATGATGACGCCGTCGGTGTCATACTCGGTGAAGAACGCGCGGTACAGCGTCGACAGCGGGTTGCCGTTGCCGGTCCAGACGAGCTGGAAGCTTCCCGTCGAGAGCGTCGCGGGCGGGATCGCGGGGTTGAACGCGACCGGGGTCGCGGCCATCGTGTAGAACGTCGCCGAGGGCGACACGGGGCCCTCGCCCGCGCCGGTCACGGCCGTGAGGCGGATCGAGCGGATCGCGTTCGTGCTGAGGCCGACGTCGTTGAAGGTCGTGATGTTGCCCGGCACGACGGCGAGCAGCGCGCCGGAGGTCGCGTTGTAGACGCGGTAGTTCGTGACGCCGCCCGGGTCGCTCCACGTCCAGCTGATCGAGGTGGTCGTGCGGCCGGCGATCGTGGGCTGGGAGACCGAGGTGCGGGTGCGCGTGGAGACCGACGCGCTGAACGGCGAGGCGTCGCCGACGAGGTTGATGGCCCGGACGCGGAAGTAATAGGTCGTGTTCCCCGTGAGGTTCGAGATCGTCGTGAAGGTGTCGGTCAGGTTGAAGACGGTCGGGACGGGCGTCGAGAACGACGTCACGAAGTCGTCGGTCGACTGCGAGACCTCGTACTTGGTGCCGGGCGCGGCGTTGCCGTTGGCGCTCCAGTAGAGCAGGAGGTCGGAGAACGTCACCGAGGCGATCGTCACCTGCGCCGGCGTGGTCGAAAGAGCGTACGTCGTGGGCGAGGCGGTCAGCGGGCCGTCGCCCGAGAGCGTGTAGCCCGCGATGAGGATCGACGTCGTTCCGCCGGCCTGGAGGCCGGTCTGGAAGTACGTGGGCGTCGCGGACTGCGGGATCGTGCTGAGGTGGACGCCGGTCGTCGCGTTGTAGACGTTGTAGCCGTCCACGCCGGCGATCTGGTTCCAGGTCCAGGTGATCGAGGAGACGCCCTGCGGGAAGAAGAGGACGTTGGCCGGGGCGGCCGTCGGCTTCGCCGGGCCGGCCTGCACCATCTTGCCCTCGGAGAAGATGTCGTTGGCGCCCATGCGCAGGGCGTACCAGCCGTAGGGCATCTCGTTGCGCGTCGTCGGAAGCGCGACCGTCACGCTCGAGTTCAGCGTCGCGAGGTTCGAGCCGTTGACGAAGATCTGCGTGGTCAGGTCGATCGCGAAGCCGCCGTTCGACTGCGACGCGGCGCCGCCGGAGCCGTCGACCTGCTGGAGGATCATGTGCGGGTAGCTGAACGCCGAGTAGGCGGAGGCCGAGCCGCCGCCCGAGGCCTCGGTGCCGCCGCGGAACTGGTTGCCGACGACCGTGAGGTTCGTGCTCTCGAGGAACGGCGTCGCGCTCGTCGCGGTGATCGTGGACTGGCGGAGGCTCGGCGGCGCCCCCTTCGAGTACGCGTCGGGCGTATAAGTGAAGTAGCCGGACTCGACGGTGTCGAACAGGGCGACGCCGCTGCCGCCGATGACGCCGTCGCTGCCGCCGATGCCGTAGAGGCGGTTGTTCAGCGCGAGCGTCATGGTGTGGAACGCGCGCGCGCCGTCGAAGAAGTTCACGCCGAGGGTCACGAACGAGGACGCGGCCACGTGGAAGGTCTCGTGGACCGAGGGCACTTCGCCGAAGCGCTTCGAACCGCCGGTGAGCATGACCGTGCCGTTGGGCAGCAGGGTCGCGGTGTGGTTGAAGCGCGGCTCGAGCAGCGGAGTCGCGTGCGTCGGCGTCCAGGTGTTCGCGTTCGGGTCGTAGATGTAGGCGACGTTGGCCTCGCCGAAGCCGTCGTTGCCGCCCGCGACGAGGACGCGGCCGTCGAAGAGCAAAGTCGAGGTGTGAGAGCGCAGAGGCGTCGGAAGCGCCGCGAGCGAGCCGCAGTCCCAGGTGTTGGTCGCCGGCTGGTACATCGCGACGGAGCTGAGGATGCCCGAGGAGTTGATGCCGCCGATGAGCAGGATGCGGCCGTCCTTGAGCTGGACGGTCGAGTGGATCGCGCGCTCGCAGCCGCCGGGCATCGTCTGAGCCGCGATCCAGCGGTTCTCCGTCGAGATGAAGATTTCGGCCGTGCCGGTGATGACGTCGTTGGGGCCGAAGCCGCCGGCGACCAGGACGCGGCCGTCGGGCAGCATGATGGCCGTGTGGTTGCTGCGCGAGCTGATCATCGGCGTCGTCTCGAGGAACAGGCGCGTGTCCGGATAGTAGATCTCGACCGTGTTGGTGGAGCCGGTGCTCGAGGAGTTTGTCGTGAAGCCGCCGGCGATCAGGACGCGGCCGTTCGGCAGCAAGGTCGCCGTGTGCAGGTCTCTGACGTAGCGCATCGGCTGCGCCGTGTCGGTGAAGGTGTCGGGTCCGGGGCGGTAGGTCTGCGCGGACTGCAGGATGCTCGGCCCGTTCGTTCCGCCGGCGACCAGGATGTCGCCGTCGGGCAGCAAGGTGGCGGTGTGGAAGGCGCGCAGCGCGCTTTGACCCGCCGGATTGGTGAAGTTGTCCTCCGCGGTCACGAACGCGTAATTAGGGAAAGCCAGCGTCGCGCGGGTGCGCGAGCAGATCGCGTCGAAGACGTTGTCGCAGGTGCGTCCGCCGGTGATGATGACGTCGTTGTTGTTGAGCAGCGTCGCGGCCTGGCCGAAGCGCGCCTCGGCGAGCGAGACGGAGGAGTCCCCCCCGGGCGGGTTGAAGGTCCACTCGTTGGCGTCCGGGTTGTAGTACTGGCGGTCCGCGAAGACCATCTTGCGGACGACGATCGTCGCGACGTCGATGTCGAAGATCTTGTCCGTGAGGTCGAGGCCGTCCGCGACGTAGCTCAGGCTGACGGTCAGGTTGACGTTGGGCGGGCCGGCGCCGTCGACGGGGACGGTGCGCGGCGTCGGGATCGTGTAGCCGGAGCCGGCCTCGCCCTCCCAAGTCATCGTGCCGGTGATGCCGGTGAAGGTGAGCGAGAAGGTCGCCTCGCCGTTTCCGAACACGTCGGCCGTGACCGGGATGTCGGTGCCGAAGGTGACGGAGCCTCCGTCGAGCACGACCGAGAACGACGAGGATTGCGTGAAGCCGCCGCCGATGATGCTTACGGTGCCGTCGATGAGGTCGTGGCCGATGAGCTCGGTGGGCATGCCGAGCGTGAAGACGGTGGCGAGGCTGCCGCTCGTGATCGCGCGCGAGCCGATGCCTTCGGTCAGCGCGCCGTCCATCGTGAACGAGGAGCCGGCGTTGACGGTCGGATTGCCCTGCGCGACGACGCCGACGCGCGGGAAGTAGAAGATCTGGCCCTGCACGTTCGTGATGGCGACGTCGAGGCCCTGGATGTTGCCGCAGTTGTTCTCGATGGGGCCCGGATTGCGGCAGCCGACGAAGGCGCCGTCGAGGTCGATGCGGGCGCCCTGCGCGGGGTCCGTCGGGAACGCGGGCCGCAGCTCGACCATGCCGGCCGCGGTCTTGACCGCCGGGGACGACAGCCAGATCTCGCCGTCCTGGATCTGGCCGCGCACGGGCGTGCCGAGCAAGGTGTCGATGTCGAGCAGCAAGGTGCCGCCCGTGATCGTGCCGGTCGTCAGCGTGCCCGAGTAGGAGCTGGTGACGTCGCTGCCGGGCTGGAAGAGGAGCTGCGTGGTGTTCAGCGCGGTCGGGCCGACGTAGGTCGTCGTGACGTTGCCGAGGCCGCCGAACGCCGTGACGACGCCCTCGGCGGAGAGCACCGCCGCGTGGTTCTGCCGGCGCGCGTTCATGGTGTCGGCGGGCGTGACGCTGTTCGCGACGGGATCGTAGATCTCGGCCGTGTCGAGCGTGCCGATGTTGGCGAGGATGTCGCGGCGGTTGTAGCCGCCGGCGACGAGCACCTTGCCGTCGCCCATGAGCGTGGCGCTGTGGTGCGCGCGCGCCTCGATCAGCGGCGAGGCCGACTGCATCGTGGCCGGGGCGGCCGGGTTGAAGCGCTCCGTGGTCGGCGTGAAGCCCGCCGCGGTCGAGGTCGAGCCGCCGGCGAACCAGACCTTGCCGTCCTTGAGAAGGACGGCCGTGTGGTTGTAGCGGCCGAGCAGCATGCTCGGGCCCGCGGCCCACGCGCCGGTCTGGCAGGTCGCCGGCGTGTAGATTTCGCAGGTGCTCACGACCGCCGCGCCGCTCTGGCCGCCGCAGACGAGGACGCGGCCGTCGTTGAGCAGAGTCGCGGTGTGATCGTAGCGCGCGGTCGTGAGGTTTCCGGGGCTCAGCCACGTGTTGTTGTTCGGGTTGTAGATCTCGACCGTGTTCGTCGCGGTCGTGCCGCCGGTCGAGCCGCCGGCGACGAGCACGCAGCCGTTGGTCAGCAAAGTGGCCGTGTGAGACGAGCGGCCGGTCGGGATGTTCGTCATCGTCTGGATGCTCGAGTCGCGCGAAGACGCGATCTTCTCGACCGAGGCGAGGACCGTCTCGGTGTTGTCGAGGCCGCCGACGACGAGCAGGTCGCCCGTCGCGAGCAAAGTGGCGGTATGAGAAACGCGCGACGTGATGGTCGCCGCGCCGGCGATGGACGGAAGCGCGGCCAGGAGGAGGCCGGCGGCGAATGCCGTCGAGATGCGTTTCGTGGTGGAACCGGTCATCGATCGCGCGGCGCTCCTAATAATAGGAGTCCCGCGTTGGCGACAGTGTAATGATGCCCTGTTACAGAATCATTGACCGGCCGGGCCCCCCCTGGGACCTCTCCCGGCGGGCGGGTATTAAGGTACGGAGAGGACCGAGGCGCCGCGCTCGGAATGCGGGTTCTCGGGGTCGAGCTGCTTCTTCTTGTCCACCGAGAAGAAGTAGCGGTAGGAGCCGGGGTTGAGGTAGAGGGTCACCGTCCACGTGCCGTCGCCCTGGCGGTCCATCTCCTTGCGGCCGCCCCGGACGATGAAGGCGCCGACGAGCTCCACTTTCCCGGCCTTCGGGGCGTGGACCTTGAACTCGGTCTTGATCGCCTTGCCCGGGACCGGGACCGGCTTGGGGTCGGCGGGCTTCGGTTCGGGAGCCTTGGCGGCGCCGCCGGCGGTCAGCGCCGAGGCGGTGCGGTGCTTCGGGGCGTCGGAGAGCATCGAGGGCTTCGGCGGGCGCGGAGCATCCTTGGGCTCGGGAGCCTTCGGGGCTTCCTTGACGGGTTCCGGCTTCGGCGGCTCGGGGGCCTTCGGAGTCTCCGCCGCGGGCGGCGGCGCGGGCGGAGCCGGCTCCGCGGGCTTGGGCGCGCGCTTGCGCGGCTGCGGGACGACGACGGCCGGCGCGTTCCAGTGCTGGAAGACCTTCGCGGCGACGGCGCCGGCGAACACGATGACGAAGACGGAGTCGAGGACGAGCAGGAACGCCCAGAGCTTGTGGGAGCCGCGCGGGGCGGCGGATTCGGGCGCGGCCTCCGGAGCGGCCTCGGCGGGCGCCGGTTCCTGCGGCTGGGCGGCTTCGGGAGCCGCGTTTTCCTCGGGGTCCTTCTTTCCCAGGCCGAACAAGTCGATCATCTCCTCTCGATTCTACCTTCGTCCGCGGGGGCCGTCAATCAGGAGTATTTCTTGATGACCGCGTCCCAGAGGCCCTGAGACCTCAGGATGCGCTCCACGAGCTCGCGGAACGCGCCGTTCCCGCCCTCGGCTTTCGTGACGTGGTGCGCGGCCGCCTTGACCTCGGGCCGCGCGTTCGCCGGGGCGACGGCGACGCCGACGCGCGGCATGACGGCGAGGTCGGGGATGTCGTCGCCGACGTAGACGACCTGCGCGGCGTCGATGTTCTCGGCCGCGAGGATCTCGGCCAGCACCGCGGCCTTGTCGAGCCGGTGCTGATAGATGTGCTTGACCTTGAGGTTCTTGAGGCGCGCCTCCGTGCCCTTGGAGACGCGGCCGCTGATGACGCCCGTGGTCAGGCCGGACTCCGTGAGCCAGGCCATCGCGATCGAGTCCTGCGCGTGGATGCCCTTGAACTCGACGAGCTCTCCGGTCGGATCCACGAAGTGGTAGATGACGCCGTTGGTCATGACGCCGTCGACGTCGGTGAGCACGAGGCGCGCCTTCGACAGGCGCTTCTCGAGCTCCTTGGGCGAGAGCTTCTTCATCGCGCCGCCGCCGGGGCGTCGGAAAGCGCGTTCGCGAGCGCGCGCAGGCCCGCCGCGGCGTCGCTTCCGAGCTCGAGCCGCAGGACGCGGCGG
>CAYVFO010000029.1:17258-22712 GCA_964450975.1 uncultured Elusimicrobia bacterium
CGGCGGCCCGCCGCGAGCATCGCCGCGGCGTCGCCCTTGGCCTGGGCGCGGCAGAGGTCGCGGAAGGAGTAGACGTTCTCCGGGACCTGCAGGGCCTGCTTCGGCTCGTCGGACAGCACGAGGAAGACGCCGCTCGCGCGGCCCCCCTTGTGAAGCTGCCCGGTCGAGTGAAGGTAGCGAGGCCCCCACGAGACGCAGACGGGAGCGGTGGTCTTCGCGCGCGCGAGCCGCCTGACCTCGTCGAGGAGGCGGCGCGACTCGTCGGTCTCGGCGAGGAACGAGAGGACCGAGACGTAGTCCCCCGCTTTCGCGCGGGAGAGGTGCGCGCCGAGGACCTCGCGCAGCGGCCGGTCCTGGCCCGCGTCGGCCTTGAGGTCTTTCGTCAGGCCCGCGTCGCAGAACGCCGCGAGGCCGCCGGCGCGCAGGCTCGCCTTTTCCGGCGTCGAGGAGCACGAGCCGGTCAGGAAGTCCTTGGCCTTCGCCTTCGCGGCCTGGACGTCGGGCTGGTCGAACGGGTTCACCTTGAGCAGGCAGCCGGCCGCGGCGGTCGCGATCTCCCAGAGCAGGAAGTGCGCGCCGAGGTCGAGCGCGCCGTCGAGCTCGAGCCGGAGAACGGGATGGCCCGCGGTCTCGAGCGCGGCGAGCGCGGCCTCCGCGGCCGCGTCCGGCTTGCCCTTGAAGGCCACGCGCACGAACGCGCGGTCGCGGCCGTAAGCCGACGGGGCGCCGAGCGCTTCGCCCGCGATCGGGAGCGCGCCCTTGCCTTCCTTGCCCGTGGACTCCGCGACGAGCTGCTCGATCCAGAGGCCGAGCGTCTCGAGCTGAGGCGGCAGGACGAGAGTGAGCTTGTCGCGGCCGTCGCGAGCGTGGCGGCCGATGAACGCGCCCAAGCGCAGCGCGGCGTTGTCGCGCGCGGGCGTCTTGGGAGAGAACTCCTCCGCGGCGCGGCGCGCGCGGGAGAGCAGCTCCGCGCAGTCGACGCCGGCGAGGGCGGCCGGGACGAGGCCGAACAAGGTCAGCGCCGAGAAGCGCCCTCCGACGTCGGCAGGGTTGAGGAAGGTCTTGCGGAAGCCGCGCTCGCGCGCGAGCTTCTCGAGCGACGTGCCCGGGTCGGTGATCGCGACGAACTGCCGCCCAGCCTTGCCCCCCTTCTTGGCGCACGCGGCCCAGAAGTACTCGAAGAACGAGTTGGGCTCGACGGTCGAGCCGGACTTCGACGCGACGATGAAGAGCGTCTTGTCGAGGACGAGCTTCTTCTCGAGCGCGGCGACGGCGTCGGGATGCGTCGAGTCGAGCGTGATCAGCTCGAGCTTCCCGGGCGCGGTCCCGAACGCGGCGCGGAACACCTCGACGCCCAGGCTCGAGCCGCCCATGCCGAGGACGACGGCGGCGCGGAAGCCGTCCTTGGCGGCTTCGTCGGCGAACGAGCGCACGGGGCCGAGGCCGGCGGCGGTCGTCGTCGGATCGTCGAGCCAGCCGAGGGACTGCTTGATGATCTTCTGATGCTCCTTGTCGTCCTTCCAGAGGGCGGCGTCCTTCGCCCACATCCGCTCCGAGAAGCGCGCGGCCTCGAGCTCGGCGAGCCCCGCGTCCACCGCGGCGTTCTCCGCCTCGAGCAGGGCGCGCTTGGCCGTCAGCTTGCCCATCAGGGTCTCGAAGGACTTCGAGAAGGACGCGAGGCCCTCCTCCTCGAGCTTGTCGAGGACGGCCTTGCGGTCGACGCCGAACTTGGGCAGGGCGTCCCACTGCGCGCGGGCCTCGTCGAGCCGCTCTTCGATCGAGGGCCGGTTGACGCCGTGGTCGCGGTGAGCGTCCACGGTCGCCGGCGGCATGGTGTTGACGGTGTCGGGCCCGATGAGCTCCTCGACGTAGAGCGTGTCCTTGTACGCGGGGTTCTTCGTGCCGGTCGAGGCCCACAGCAGGCGCTGCGCCTGCGCGCCCTTGGCCTGCAGCGCCTTGAAGCGCGGCGAGGAGAAGATTTTCTTGCCGTGCTGGTAGGCGAGCTTCGCGTTGGCGATCGCCGCCTTGCCGAGCAGAGCTTTCGCCTCGGCTTCGGGGCGCTTCTCGAGAATCGCGTCGATGGACGAATCCACGCGCGAGACGAAGAAGCTGGCGACCGAGGCGACCTTCGAGAGATCCTTGTTCGCGGCGGCGCGGCGCTCGAGGCCCTTGAGGTAGGCGTCGGCGACGGCGGCGTAGCGCTCGAGCGAGAACAGCAAGGTGACGTTGACCGAGACGCCCTCGGCGGTGAGGTCCTCGAACGCCTTGAGGCCCTCGACCGTTCCGGGGACCTTGATCATGAGGTTCGGGCGGTTGACGGCGGCCCACAGCCGCTGGCCGTCCTTGAGAGTTCCGGCCGCGTCGCGCGCGAGCGACGGCGCGACCTCGAGCGAGACGAAGCCGTCGCCGCCCTTCGACTCCTTGTAGAGCGCGGCGAACGCGTCGCAGGCGGCCTGGATGTCGGCGACCGCGAGCTTCTCGAAGAGATCCATCGGCGCCATGCCGGGCTTCGCCTCGCGGCGGATGGCCTCGTCGTAGTCGGCGGAGCCGCCGATCGCCTTCTCGAAGATCGTGGGATTCGACGTCACGCCGCGCACGCCGTCCTCGTCGATGAGGCGCTTGAGCTCGCCCGAGCCGATCAGCGAGCGCGAGACGTAGTCGTACCAGACGGAGACGCCGAAGCGGTGAAGGTCGCGGAGAGGGTTCGTGCGGCTCATTTGACGGCCTCCTTCGAGTAGTTCCGCTCGATCGCGGTCACTTTGTCCTTGCGGCGCTGGTGCCGCTCGAGGCCCGAGAACTTCGCGCCGAGAAAGGCCTTGAGGATCTCGTACGCGAGCTCGGAGCCGATGATGCGTCCGCCGAGGCACAGCACGTTCATGTCGTCGTCTTCGACGCCCTGGCGCGCGGAGAACGTGTCGTGGCACATGCAGCCGCGCACGCCGGGCACCTTGTTGACGGCGATCGTCGCGCCGACGCCGGAGCCGCAGACGACGATGCCGCGCTGGGCCTCGCCCTTGGCGACGGACTCGGCGACGGCGCGCGCGTAGTCGGGGTAGTCGGCGGGCACCTTGTCGGTGTCGACGCCCTTGTTGATCACGGTGTGCCCGTTCTTCTCGAGCCACGCGTGGACTTGCAGCTTCAGGGGGCAGCCGGCGTGGTCGCAGCCGAGGGCGATGATCATGCCCTTATTTTATCAAAGTCCGGCGGCGGCTTTCTCGGCGGGGAGGCGGGCCGAAACGAGGACGACGCGGCCCAGGCGGCGCAGGACCGCGCGGCGCAGGCCGGCGTCCTTGAACAGGCTGCCGTGGAGCGCGAGCGGCACGGGCTTCGGCAGCGCGAGTCCCGTCACGGCCTCCGCGGCGAGCGCCGCCAGGTGGTCGGCGGCGCGCTCGCGCAGGCGTCTCGCGCCGGCCGACGAGGAGCCCAGCACCTTCGGCGCGAGCGCCGCGGTCGCGCGCACGGGATCCTTCGCGTGAGCGAGTACCAGCGGGCCGGGCAGCCGGAGCGCGCGGCGCAGCGCCTCGTCGCGCGAGGCCTCGCGGCCGAGCCAGAAGCCGGAGCCCTCGTCGCCGAGCAGGGGGCCGAGGCCGCCCGCGCGGCGCTTCTTCCTCCCCGCGCCGACCGCGTAGGCGATCGAGCCGGTGCTCGCGACGAGCAGGACGCCGGGCCCGGCGCCGAAAGCGGCGGCGTGGGCGATGACGAAGTCGGGGACGACGCGCGGGCGCTCGGCGAGCGGGCGCAGGAGCTTCGTCAGCTTCGCGCGGCCCGCGGCTCCGCCCAGGCGCGTGCCGCCGAGAACGAGAGCGTCCACCTTCTTGATGCCGCGCTTCTTGAGCATGCGCCGGAGGACGGCGGGCGCCTCGGTCCAGAACACGGCGGGATGGCGTTCGGTCCAGAGGGCGCGGCCTCCGGCCGCGCAGCAGGCGCGCAGCCACGTCGCGCCGAGGTCGACGCCGAGCGTCGTCACGGCGCGGGCTTGAAGAGCTGGCGCTGCTCCTCTTCGGAGAGCAGCTCCATGAGGCTGTTCTGGAGCGCGCGGCTCCAGGCGATCGCGCTCTCGCGCACTTCCGTCGCGCGGCGAGGATCCATCATGTCCCGGATCGTGCTCTGCACGACGGTGCGGCGGGCCTTGACGCTGTCGTCGAGGCGCACGCGCACGGTCGGCTGCTGGCCGGGCAGAGCGGGCATGACCTTCGCCTCGAGGATGCCCATCGGCATGATCTTGGCCGGACGGATCTCGTAGGCGTGCTGGCGCAGGAGGTCGCGCGGGAACGGGAGGCGGTACGTCCGCCCCTCGATGACGACCTTCATGTCGTGATGGTAGAAGCCGAAGGTCGAGCGCGTCGGCGTGATGCGGTAGTTGCCGGGCTCGACGAGGTAGAGGTAGTTCTCCCCGCCCTTGAGAGGGATGCGGTAGACCTCGGAGAGGCGTCCGCCCTCGCTCTCGAAATTGATCGCGATCTCGCCGTTGCGCGTCTCGCCGGACGGCAGGATCAGCTTGCAGCCGAGCATGATGGCCGAGATCGCCTGCTCGGGCGGCGCGTTGCGCTCGGGCACCGTGCCGCGGCACGCGAAAAGAGGAAGGACGAGGACGAGCGGGAGGACGCGTCTCATCGGCAATGAGGATAGCCGATCCGTGTTAAAGAAACAAGGCGCGCTCCCCTCCTCAATAGGAGAGGTCGCCGATGTAGACGCCTTCGAAATACCCGCGGACGATGGCCTCGTAGTCTTGGCCCGCCTCGGCGCGGCCCATCGCGCCGGACTGGCAGAGGCCGACCGCGTGGCCCCAGCCGCCGCCGCGGAAGACGAAGGCGTCCGGCGCCAGGACCGGCGGCGGCGCCTTGCCGGGCTTCTTCCCGGGCGCGGTCTTCGGCGCGGGCGCCTGCTCCTTCTTGTACTCGACGTCGAGGACGAAGAACGTCGAGCGCAGCGAGCCCGTCGCGAGCGCGCCGCGGATGTCGAGCTCGTCGTCGAGCGTCTTGCTGCGCTTGGAGCCCACGATGACGACCTTCTCGACGTGACCGGACGGCGCGCGCCGCAGGACGCGCAGGCCGCGGAGCTTGCCGATCTTGTACTTGCGGTTGAGGCGTTCCTCGAGGTCCTTCGCCGAGATCGCGCGCGTCCACCGCGCGTGCGCGCCGTGAACGTAGCCGGACGGGCGGTCGAAGCCTTTCGGCCATTCGGAGATCCGTCGCCTCAGCTCGGACGGCGACTCCGGGAGCGGCTCGCCGTCCGGCGAGTCCGCCACGCTGCGCCAGTACGGCACGTCCCCCCAGCCGATGTCCTTTCCGCTCTGCGTGCGGCCGCCGCAGTGCGAGGGGTAGATCACGTGCGCGGGCTTTCCTTTGTACGCGGCGATCTTGCCGCGCGTGTCGCGGACGACGGCGCGCGTGCGCTCGGTCTCGGCGCGGCGGCCGCCGTAGACCTGGCAGTGCTGCTCGTCGCACAGATCGT
>CAYVFO010000030.1:0-22039 GCA_964450975.1 uncultured Elusimicrobia bacterium
ATCGGCGGCTCGTTCGCGCTCTCCGCGGCCGGCCTCTCGCTCACGACGATCGGCGCGACCTTCCTGATCCCGACGGTCCTCGTCTCCTTCATCATCAACGACCACCTGAGCGCCGTTCTCCAGGGCGCGCTGCTCCTCAAGCTGCGCCCGTTCTCGATCGGCGACAAGGTCTCGCTCGGCAAGCACGCCGGCGAGGTCGTCGACGTCACTCTCCAGCACGTCGTGCTCAAGCTCGACGGCGACCGCTACATCCTCATTCCGCATGCCGTGGCCAAGGAGTCGGCCATCCGCACTCCGCGCGAGTACGGCGCGCGCTCCAAAGAAGAGTAAAAGGAAACCAATGCCCTCGCCCCGCAGAGAAGACGTCCGCAACATCGCGATCATCGCCCACGTCGACCACGGCAAGACCACGCTCGTCGACGCGCTCCTCAAAGCCTCCGGCGAGTTCCTCGTCAAGGCCGACGAGGCGCAGGAGCAGGTCCTCGACTCCAACGACCTCGAGCGCGAGCGCGGCATCACGATTCTCGCGAAGAACACGTCGATCCACTACGAGGGCAAGACGATCAACATCGTCGACACGCCCGGCCACGCCGACTTCGGCTCCGAGGTCGAGCGCATCCTCAAGATGGTCGACGGCGCGCTCCTGATCGTCGACGCCGTCGAGGGCCCGATGCCGCAGACGCGCTTCGTGCTCCGCAAGGCGCTCGCCCTCGGCCTGCATCCGATCGTCGTCATCAACAAGATGGACCGCCCGCACATCCGTCCGCAGGAGGCCCTCAACAAGGTCTTCGACCTCTTCATCGACCTCGGCGCGACCGAGCCCCAGATGGAGTTCGCGGTCGTCTACGCCGCGGGCAAGGCCGGCTGGGCGAGCCACGAGCAGGTCACTTCCGCGCCGGACATGAAGCCTTTGCTCGACACGATCATCAAGTCCGTTCCCGGCCCGCAGGTCGACCCGACCAAGCCGCTGCAGATGCTCGTCACGATGCTCGACTACAGCTCCTACCTCGGCAAGATCGGCATCGGCCGCATCCAGAACGGCAAGATCGCGAAGTCCGACACGGTCGCGCTGATCAAGGCCGAGAACGCCAAGGTCATCCCCGGCAAGATCACGATGCTCCAGATGTACCAGGGTCTCAAGCGCAAGGACGCCGACGCCGCGCAGGCCGGCGACATCATCGCGCTCGCGGGCCTCGAGACGATCAACGTCGGCGACACGGTCTCCGACGTCGGAAACCCGCAGGCGCTTCCGCCGCTCGAGATCGACGAGCCGACTCTGTCGATGGAGTTCAGCATCAACAACTCCCCCTTCTCCGGACGGGAAGGCAAGCTCGTGACCTCGCGCCACCTGCGCGAGCGCCTTCTCAAGGAGCAGCAGATCAACGTCGGCCTCAAGATCGAGCAGCTCCAGGGCGAGGGCCACTTCAAGGTCTCCGGTCGCGGCGAGCTCCACCTCTCGATCCTCATCGAGACCATGCGCCGCGAAGGCTTCGAGCTCGCCGTCTCGCGCCCGCAGGTCATCTTCCGCGAGATCG
This sequence comes from uncultured Elusimicrobia bacterium, assembly GCA_964450975.1. GTDB lineage: Bacteria > Elusimicrobiota > Elusimicrobia > UBA1565 > UBA9628 > GWA2-66-18. Next base: position 1,536 of record CAYVFO010000030.1, read on the forward strand.
ACGGCCGCACTCACGAGCCGATGGAGAACCTCGTCATCGACGCGCCCCAGCAGTACCAGGGCGCGATCATCGAGTCGCTCGGCCGCCGCCTGGGCCAGCTCCAGAACATGGCGCCCGAGGGCAACTCGCGCGTCCGCCTCGAGTACGCGATCACCTCGCGCGGCCTCATGGGCTTCAAGACCGAGCTCATGGCGATGACCAAGGGCACGGGCATGATGCACCACAGCTTCAACGGCTACGGGCCGAAGGGCGGCGATCCGCCTCCCCGCCCGAACGGCGTGCTCATCGCCAAGGAGCAGGGCACCGTCACCGGCTACGCCCTCTCCGGCCTCCAGGAGCGCTCCGAGTTCTTCCTCGGGCCCGGCGTCGAAGTCTACGAGGGCATGATCGTCGGCACGAACTCCCGCGCGTCGGACATGGTCGTCAACCCGTGCAAGGCCAAGGCGCTGACGAACATGCGCTCCAAGGCCACGGACGACGCCGTCCAGCTCGAGCCCCCGCGAATCCTCTCGCTCGAGCAGGCGCTCGAGTTCATCGACGACGACGAGCTGCTCGAGGTCACCCCTCAGAGCATCCGCCTGCGCAAGAAGATCCTCAACGCGTCCTTCCGCAAGCGCGATGAGGAAAAGCGCCCCGGCTAGTCCGGTGTCAGGCCTCCCGGTAGTCGCGGTATTGGCCATTCTGGCCACGACCGCGACGGCGGGCGAGCCGATCGTCGGCTTCAACTTCCCCGTCTGGTGGAAGGACGCCTACGGCTATCCCGGCGCCGTCGCCGCGCACGCCGGCATGGCCGACATGGGCGCGGGGTGGGTCGCGATCATTCCGACCCTCTACACCAAGGACTCGAAGGACCCCGAGCTGCGCGCCGACGACGGCACCGCCGAGGACGATTTCCTGCGCCTGGCGATCCGCCTCGCTCACGGGCAGGGCCTGAAGGTCATGCTCAAGCCGCACGCGGACAGCCGCGACGGCAATCCGCGCGCGATGATGAATCCGACCGATTCCAAGCGCTGGTTTACGCTCTACCGAGAGCACACGCTGCGCTACGCCCGGCTCGCGAAGGAAGAGAAGGCGGAGATGTTCTGCGTCGGCACGGAGCTCTCTTTGCTCACGACGCCGAAGCATTGGCCGGCGTGGCGCTCGCTCATCAAGGAGGTCCGCGCGGAGTACGCGGGGCCGCTCACGTACGCCGCGAACTGGCATTCCGTCGCGCACGTCGGCTTCTGGAAGGACGTCGACTATATCGGCGTCGACGGCTACTACCCCGTTCCCGGCGGGACCGACGTCGCCGCGCTGACGGCGAACTGGCGCCCGTGGGTCGTCGGGCTCGCGGCGCTCTCGAAGCTCAACGGCCGCCCGGTGATCTTCACCGAGGTCGGCCTCGCCGCCCAGAAGGGCGCGAACCTGCGGCCGTGGAAGTGGCAGGAGACCGATCCCCTCGACGTCGAGATCCAGGCCGCCTACATGGAGGCGTTCCTGGCCGCGTTCGGCGGCGAGTCCTGGTTCCAGGGCTTCCTGTATTGGGCCTGGGAGGCCGATCCCGCGCGTACCGGCCCGCAGGACCGCTCGATGTCGATCCAAGGCAAGCCGGCGGAAGCCGTGCTGCGACGCGCGTTCGCGGCGGCGAAGCCGAAGGCCGGGCCGGTTCCGCCTCAGGGCTGGGCCGAGCGCATGCGCGCCCTCACGCAGCGCCTCGCCGGCGTGCGCTGGTAGGCTAGTAGATCCAGCCGGGGACGCCCTGCGTGCGCTCGCGGGGCACGGCGCGAGGCTTGGGCGGCGGGTCCACGTACTGCGGCTGGCGGTCCTCGATGTTGCGCAGCTGGTCGCGCTCGGGTACGGACTCGATGAACGGGCGGCGCTGGCGGCCGCGCTGAGAGGGCGGCACGCCGCCGAAGCGGTAGGAAACCGTGACGCGGTGCGCGTCGCTCATCGTGCGGCCGAGGCCCCACGCGTAGTCGAGCAGCCAGCGCCCCTTCCAGCGCAGGCCGAAGCCCATCGTCAGGCCGGCGTCCTCGCGGTTGATCATGTAGCCGAGGCGCAGGCCGTACGTCTTCACCCAGAAGTACTCCATGCCGAGGTTCGCGTGCCATTCCTTCTCATGGAGGACGTAGTCGCCGTCCACCGAGAGCAGGATGTTGTGGACGGACGGCACGCCGCCCTGCCAGGCGAAGCCGGAGCGGAAAGACGTCGGAAGGGGCTCGGCGGTCTCGCTGTACTTGATCTTGCCGCCGACGTTCATCGCGGAGGCGCCGAAGCTCCAGCCGGCCTCGGGCGAGTGCACGATGTAGCCGAGGTCTCCCGCCAGAGTCGAGCCCGTGAAGGTGACGATCGAGGAGCGGACGTATTTGCCCGAGATGCCGATGTAGTGATCGACCTGGTAGGAGGCGTCGCGCAGCTCGATCGGCGTCATGCCGACGCGCTCGGCGTAGCCGCCGGAGAGGATCAGGTCCGAGCCCGCGCTGATGCGCTCCGACGAGGCGAGAGAGCCGTTGGCGTTGAGACGGTTGACCTCGATCGTGCCGGCCCGGGCGTACAGGAGATTGGCTCCGACGCTCGTGTAGCCGTTGCCGGAGATGCCGGTGAACGGCGTCGGGCCGGCGTAGGCGAAGTTCTGAAGAGTCGTCTCCCCCGCACCGGAGATGAAGGTGAAGTCGAGCTCGTGAGCGTTGAGACGCGCGAGGCCGGCGGGATTGTAGAACAGCGCGGAAGCGTCGGAGGCGACGGCCGTGAACGATGTGCCCATGCCGGCGGCGCGAGCGGCCAGCGGCAGCTGGAGGATGGGCACGGCGGTCGTGCCGGGGCCTTCCGCGAACGCGGAAGGGCCGGTCAGGGCCGCGAGGGCCAGGAATGCGAGCGGACGCCGGATCATGAAATCGTGGATGTCACTTGACGATGGCGATCTTCTGCGTCTTTCTTATTCCGGGAGCCTCGATGCTGACGACGTAAATTCCGCTGGCGACGCCCGAGCCGTTGACGTTGCGGCCGTCCCAGTCGACGGAGCCCTTGCCGGCCGGCATGTCCTGGTCGAGCAAGGTGGCGACGTAGATGCCGGTGTTCGTGAAGAGCTTGATGACGACGCGGCCGGGGCTCGTGACGGCGTACTTCACCGTCGCCTTCTCGCCGCGCGCGGGGTTGAAGAGGTTGTTGTAGGCCGTGAGCTCGGCGCGGTCGGTGGTGAGGTTGATCCCGTTCGACAAGCCGAGCGACATCGTGCTGCCGTAGACGTTGTAGCCGAACACCTCGAGGTGGACGGTGCCCGCCGCCGGATAGCGCGCCGCGAAGCCGGGCACGAGGCGCGCCGAGCCCGTGATCCTGCCGAGCCCGCTCCCCGAGGAGACGAAGGTCAGGAAGTCGCCGACCTGGGCCGGAATGTTCACGCGCGTGGCCGAGAGCGGCGTGAACGCCTGGTCGCGCAGCTGCGCCGACGAGAAGCGCCAGTCCTGGATCGAGACGAAGGTCGTCACGTCGACGGAGAAGGAGATCAGATCGTTGTCGTAGGTCGCGGTCACGACCGTGCCCGAGAGCGCGCCGGCTTTCGGGTAGTCGAAGACGAGGCTGTAGGGCGTCGCGGACTGCACGCCCGACGCCGAGGCGCCCAGCGTGTCGCCGCCCGAGACGTGGAGGTAGAGGTGGCCGCCGGTCGGGTTGTTGTAGACCAGCTCGACCTTCGACTGGCTCGTCGTGCAGTCGAGCACTTCGCACGAGCCGTCGATCGTGTTGATGCCGTCGTACGGGGGCGCCGCGCGCGCGACGAGACGGTGCGAGCGGTCGTACAGGAAGAGCTGGTACGCCTTGTAGTAGCCGCCCGAGGCCGGCAGATTGAGCGTGACCTTGACGAGGCCGGCGCCCGCGCCGAAGGCCCAGAAGTCCGCGTCGCCGGCCGGGAAGATCGTGGCGGAGACGGCGGCCCGCGTGCTGACGTCGGTCGCCGTCTCGAAGCCGTCGTTGCGCTCCCACGTGTCGCCGCCGCCGAGGATCAGGCCGTGCGAGGCGAACGCCGTGTTGATCGCCGCCTGCACGGTGCTCGCGCCGCCGCAAGCCGCCACGCGGCCCTCGGAGTCCACGCGCCGCATCGCGTCGTAGAACTCCCCGAAGCTCTCCGGGAAGAAGAACAGCGCCTGCCAGGCGAGGCCGTCGGCGCAGGAGCGGCCCGCGGCGAAGCCGAGGGCGTTGATGCGGTCGCGGCGGATGTCCCAGAGCGCCTGCGACAGGAAGATGCTGTCGTCGTGGATCTCGCCCTGCCAGCTCGTGTTGCTGAGAACGCGGCAGATCTGGCCCGGCTTCTGGCAGTCGAGCTCGCGCAGCGGGCCCGAGCCGCCGAGACCCTGGACGACGTACGCGCCGATCGCGGAGTTGTCGAGCGACGTGGCCGAGAAGTAGTCGGCGATGCCCTCGGAGATCGAGCCCGCCTGGCCGAAGTTCTGGATCGACCAGATCTTCTCGACGAGGTAGTGCACGTACTCGTGGCGCGGCACGGTCGCGTCCTCGGTGAAGAGGTCCTGCGGGATGCTCGTGTTGACGTCTCCGAACATCAGGTTGTCGAAGTCGGGGTTGTAGAACGCGTTGAGCATGTTCGGTCCGACGTGCGCCATCGCGACGAGCGGCGTCGTGACGGGCGCGGCGCTCGTGCGGTTGACGTCCTGGAACATGTAGTCGTGCATCGCGTTGAGGTGGTAGAAGAGGTTGATCTCGCCGCGCATGCCGATCGGGGTGTCGTTGGGGACCCAGACGTGGCTGGAGGTATAAGGAGCGCCGTACGTGTTCGGGCTGGAGAGGAAGAGGTAGCTCGAGAGCGTGACGTCGTAGCCGTCCTCCGCGTTCGATTCGTTGCTCTTGAGGACGAGGCGCATGATCTTGCCGGGAACGGCCGTGCCGTTGAACCCGCCGCGGGTGCCGACGTAGCTCGCGATCCGGTCTCCGTTCGCGTCGGTCAAGGTCAGCTGGTCGTCGTCGGTGATGTCGCCGCCGGCGATGTCGGAGACGTCGCCGCCGGAGAACAGGCCGACGCGGAAGTTGTTGAAGACGGGCAGGAACTTCACCGCCGTCGGCGCGGCGAGAGTCAGGTTGATCGTGGAGATGATCGTCGAGGAGTTCGGATACGGATGCGGCGAGGAGAGCGGGGTCGCGACCGTGGCCCACTGGCCGGAGCCGTTGTCGTAGTGAGCGCTCGGGCCGCGGAAGCTCGAGACGTTGACGTAGGGGCCGTGCAGGCCCATGCTGACCTTGCCGACCTGTCCTCCGCAGAAGAAGCCCTTGCCGTAAGTCGGGTCGTCGGTCGTGATCGCGCGCGTCGAGGCGTCGGCGATGTAGACCCACTGGTTGAGCATCGGGCGCGTGACCGGGCCCGGGGTGCTGCTCGGGTCCACGTCGTAGACCTGGCCGTACACGACGCCGGAGGTGAGGCAGACCGCGAACTTGAGGTTGTTGTAGCGGAACAGCGTCTGCCCGGTGTGCGCGTCGACGTAGTAGCGCCACGAGGCCTGCGGACCGCGCACCCGGATCTTCCAGGCCAGGTGCGAGCGGCCCGTGGACTCGAGCGGCAGGACGACGAGCTCGGCGGCGCCGAAGGCCGTTCCCCCCGCCTCTCGCTCGGCGGCGGCCGCCGCGGCGGGCGCGCCGACCGACGGGGTCGTGTTGAGCGTCAGGTTCGGCTCGTAGCTCGAGTTGGCGCCGAGGACGGAGCCCTCGGCGTCCATGTGGACCTTCACCCGCGCGAACTCGACGGGCAGCCCGCGGTAGCGCTGCTTATAGAGCACATGGGAGTGGCCCTCCGCGGAAAGCTCGCGCTCCTCCTCGAGGGAGTTCGGGTCGAGATCGAGGAGCTCGCCGTTCTCCCGCAGGAACTGGCGCGAGACGTCCTTGGGACGGCCGCGGCGCGGGTACGTGCGCCCCTCGGTCAGGGCGGCCGGCGCGCCGGTGCGCGGGTCGAAGCGCAGCTTCCACGAGCGGCCGTGCTGCTGGTTGAAGCGGATGAACTCGTTCTTCGCCTTCTGGTTCGGGGCGCGGCGGACGCCGCGGTCGAGGCGGTCGAGGCCGAAGCGCTTGGCGTCGCGGCGCGCCTTCTCGCCGGGGCGCACGGCGTGCGCGGAGCCGGCGGCGGCCAGCAGCAGGACGGCGAGAATGAGCCTCCTCACTTGGCGGGCTCCACGCGGCGCAGGCGCGCGACGATCGCGGCGGCGGCCTCGGCGCGCACGCGGCGCGACGGGTCCGTGCGCAAGGCCTTCGCGAGCAGCTCGAGCGCCTCGGGCCGCTTCGCGGCGCCGAGCACGCGGACCGCGAGCGACTTGAGCTCGGGGTCGCGCTGGCCGAGCGTGAGATCGGCGAGCGAGACATCGACGTCCTCGCCGCGCTCGGCCAGGCCGGCCTGGGCGACGAGGGCGATCTCGGCCTGAGGGGCTCTCTCGAGCAGGGCCTGCAGCGCGGCGGTGGACTCGGGCTGCGGGCGCTTGGCGAGCGAGCGGGCGGCGGAGAGGCGGACGCGGCCGCTCTTGTCCTTGAGCGCGGAGGAGAGCACCAGGACGGTGGCGGCGTCGTTCCAGCCGCCCAGCGCGGCGCACGCCTCGGCGCGGACGGCGCTCGAGACGTCGACCGCCGCGAGGCGCGCGAGATCCTCCCGGCCGTCGCGTCCGATCTGTCCGAGCGAGCGCGCAGCGGAGGAGCGGACGTACTCGTCGGGATCGGAGAGCGCCTCGAGGAACGGCGCGGACGCGCCCTCAGCGCCGAGGCGCGCGAGCGCGATCGCCGCGGCGTCGCGCACTTCGCCGGCCGGATCATTGCGCGCGGCGTCGATCGTCGGACGCGCGGTCTCCCCCGCCACCTCGGCGAGCTTGAGCACCGCGCGCGCGCGAGCGGCGTCCTTGGCCATGCGGCGCAGCTCCTGCGCGGGCGTCGTCGGCGGGGCGCCGCCCATCGTCTTGGTCTCGTCGATCAAGGTCGTCAGGCCGTCGATCTCGCCGAGCTTGTAGAGGCTCGCCGCGCCGGCGATGCGGACATCGGCGCTCGGGTCGGTGATCGCCCGCTTGAGGAACGGGATCGCGGCGCGGTTGCCGAGGGTACCCCAGGCGAGCGCGACGGCCTCGCGGACCTCGACGTCGGGGTCGGAGGCGGCCTCCGATAGGAAATTGACCGCCTCGCGCCCCAATTCCGCCCTGGCGGCGGCGGTGGATTTGGCCACGACGGCCGTTTTGGCCGCCGACGCGGGGGTCGCGAGCGCCGGGAATGCGGCGGCGATCAGAAGCATGCCCCCGGATGTTATCAGGGAAGCGTTACGGTTATATTTCACCGCGGGGGGCCTTCCTAGCCGGAAAAACTGGCGAAAAATGGTGGGCTCGCCAGGAATCGAACCCGGATCACTTGGTTCGAAGCCAAGTACTCTATCCGTTGAGCTACGAGCCCCCGGTGAAGTTTAGGACAAAAACCGCCCCCCCGCCAGGCCCTGAAGCCTTATTTTAACAACGGAAAATCGCCGTTACTTGGCGGAGGACTGGGAGCGCCAGAGGCGCGCGTAGGCGCCGCCCTTGGCGAGGAGCTCGGCGTGGGAGCCGATCTCGAGGATCTTCCCCTCGCCCATGACCACGATGCGGTCGGCTCCCTGGATGGTCGTCAGGTTGTGGGCGACCACGAGCGTCGTGGGCTTGACGCCCGTCTGGGCGTGGGTCAGGGAGTCGAGCGTCTCCTGGATCTCGCGCTCGGTCTTCTTGTCGAGCGCCGAGGTGGCCTCGTCGAGCAGGAGCACGCGGGGCTTCTTGAGCAGCGCGCGGACGATCGCGACGCGCTGGCGCTGGCCGCCGGAGAGCGTCGCGCCGCCCTCGCCGACGCGCGTGCCGAGGCCCTGCGGGAACGACGCCGCGTCGTTGATGAAGTCGGCCTTCGCCGCCTTGAGCGCGGCCATGAGCTCCTCGTCGGTCGCCGCGGGGCTGCCGTAGGTCAGGTTGTAGCGCAGCGACTCGTCGAAGAGGCGCGTCTCCTGCGGGACCTTCGCGATCTCGCCGGCGAGCTCGACGCCGTCCACCTTCGAGACGTCGGCGCCGTCGAGCGTCACGCGGCCCGCCGAGGGCGTCCAGAGGTTCTGAAGGAGCTTGAGCGTCGTCGACTTGCCCGAGCCCGACTCGCCGACGAACGCGACGGTCTCGCCGGGCTCGATCTCGAGGTTCATGCCGTCGATGCCCGCGCCCGTGCCGTCTTCGGCGTACTTGAAGGTCACGTTCTCGAACTTGATCGCGCCGGAGCCCTCGGGGATCGTCGCCCCGGCCTTCGCCGCCGGCTTCTCGTTGAGCCACTCGCGGACGACCTCGGTCTCGCCGCGCGCGCTCTTGTACTCGAGCCAGCGCGTGGAGATGCCGTCGAACGCGGCCTTGATGAAGCCCGCGTAGAAGGTCATGACGACGATCGTGCCGATCGTCAGGCCGCCCCACGCGTACGCGACCGCGAAGGCGCCGACGATGTAGATGAGCTGCTTCGTGAAGAAGTCCGTGAGCGCGCTCGAGAGCATGTGCGCCATGCCGCCGACGCGCGCGTCCTGCTCGCCGACCTGGACGAGGGCCTCCGCCTTCGCCTTGTAGCGGGCGTTCTCGAGCTCCTCCGTCGCGTTCGTCTTCACCGACTGGATCAGCTCGAGAGGCTCCTGGCCCTGCTTGCCGAGCTCGGCGCGGCGCAGCGAGAACGTCGCGTAGAGCTTCTCGCGCATCTGGCCGAACTTGCCGTTGATGACGCCGAGGATCGGGAGCATCAGGAACACGACCGCGCCCGCGGCGGGGCTCGCGTAGAGCAGCAGGCCGGTCGCGAGGATCAGGGAGATCACGTTGCCGACGATCGGCACGCGCGCGTCGAGATTCTTCTTGAGGAGCGCGTCGGCGTCCTCGGAGAGGCGGCTCGCGAGCTCGGCCGAGCTGTTCTTCATGTGGAAGGACATCGGCTTGGCCTGCAGGCGCGACATCAGCTCCTTGCGCAGGGAGGCGAGCGCGCGGGCGCGCATCACGCCGGCGCGGATCGCGTAGGCGTACTGCGCGGCGATCGAGACCGCGACGAGGCCGACCGAGAGCGCGACGAGCGCCCAGAGGTTCGCGCCGATCGCGCCGGCGCCGGCGATCTGCGCCGCGCCGTCGAGGAACTTGCCCAGGAAGTGGGAGCCGGCGATCGAGAGCGTGAAGTCGGCGAGGAGCAGCGCCGAGAGGCCGGCGAGCGCGCGCTTGCCGAGGAACGGGCGGGCTTCCTTGTCGCCCTTGACGTACTCGGCGAGCTCGGCGAACGTGGACTTGATCCGCGCGCCCCACGTCGGCTTGGCCGCGGCGACGGCATCCTCGGCGGCGGCGGCCTCCTCGGCCTTCTCCGCGGCGGCGACGGCCGGGGCTTCGAGCGCGGCGTTGGCGACGGGCGCGTCGTAGCCGCCCTCCTTCCAGAGCCGCGCGTAGCGGCCGCCGAGCCCGAGCAGCTCGGCGTGCGTGCCGGACTCGACGATCTCCCCCTTCTCGAGGAAGTGGATCTTGTCGGCGTCGCGGATCGTGGAGAGGCGGTGAGCGATGACGATGGTGGTGGGCTTGCGGCCTTCCGCGCCGCTCGTCAGCGAGTCGAGAGCGCCCTGCACCTCGCGCTCGGTCTTCGCGTCGAGCGCGGACGTCGCCTCGTCGAGGATCAGGATCGACGGATTGCGCAGGAGCGCGCGGACGATCGCGACGCGCTGGCGCTCGCCGCCGGAGAGGCGGCCGCCGCCCTCGGCGACGGGCGTCTCGAGGCCCTGCGGGAAGCGCTTCGCGCTGAAGACGAACGACGCTCCGGCGCGGAGGATCGCCTCGCGCAGCGTCGCGTCGCTCACGTTCTCGGAGCCGTACGTCATGTTCTCGCGGAGCGTGCCGTTGAAGAGGCGCGTCTCCTGCGGGACCACCGCGAAGCGGGAGAGCAGGCTCTTGCGCGTGACGCCCTTCACGTTCTTGCCGTCGACGGAGATCGTCCCCTCGCCGGAGTCCCAGAGGCGGAGCAGGAGGCGGGTGATCGTGCTCTTGCCCGAGCCGGTCTCGCCGACGAACGCGACGGTCTCGCCGGGCGCGGCCTTGAAGGAGACGCCCTTGAGCACGGGCTCGGCCTGGCGCGACGGGTAGGCGAACTTGACGTCCTTGAACTCGACCTCGCCGGGGCCGGCGGGCAGGACCTTCGCGCCCTCGGCGTCCGTGATCTTCGGCGTGCGCATGAGCAGCTCGCGCACGGACTCGGAGGCCTTCGCGTTGCGCTTGTAGCGCATGTAGAGGCTCGTCAGGCCCGTGAACGCGTACTTGGTGAAGCCGGCGAAGAGGGCGAGCTGGGCGATCTGGCCGAAGCTGAGGCCCCACGCGAGCGCGAGTGCCGCGCCGCCGAGGATGTAGATCATGTTCTTCGTGAAGAACTCGGTGAGGCCGCTCGCGACGAGCATGTACTTCGCCGTGAGCTTGGTCTCCTCGATCTGCAGCGCGGCCGCGTCGTCGGCGACCTTGCCGTACCGCGCGAGCTCCTGATCGGTGGCGCCGAACGTCTTGACGTTCTCGATCTGCTGGATGCTCTCCTGCGACTGCTTCATCATGTCGGCCTTCTGCTCGAGCTGCTTCTTGCCGACCTCGCCGATGAGGTCGCCGAAGCGGCTCGACAGCCAGCCGAGAGCCGGGATGATCGCGAACGCCGCGATCGCGAGCGCGGGGCTCGTGTAGAGCATCATGCCCGCGCCGAAGGCGAAGTGCAGCGAGTAGTGCAGCAGCGAGAGGCGCGTGTCGACGTTCTTGTTGGAGAGGTAGTTCGGATCGTTGAGCAGGCGGCCGGCGAGCTTGCCCGAGCCGTGCTCGAGGTGGAAGTCCATCTCCTGCGCGGTCAGCGCGCGCTGCAGGGCGCCTCGGTAGGCGGCGGTGGAGCGCAGGCCCGCGATGCGCGTGGAGACCGCGTGCGAACGCTCGACCCAGGCGTACGCGAGCGAGGTGGCGACGAGCGCTCCGCCGAGGATCAGCAGCGGGCCCATGTGCGCGGCGACGCCGACCTTCGCGGCGAGCGCGGCGGTGTCGAGCAGCGGGCCGACGATGAACGCCATGCCGATCGAGAGGACCGCGTCGAAGACGAGGTAGATCTGCGTCTTGCGCATGGCGGGCTTGGAGTCGTCGAGCAGGTGCTCGATGTCCTTGTCGCCCGTCGCCATGCCTTTGACGTCTTGGCCGAAGCCCTTGACCGCGGCGGCGCCCTTCGCGAGCAGGGAGCGGACGCGGCCGGGCTTCGCGGCGACGGCGGGAGCGAGCGCGGGCGCGACGATGGAGCCGTCGAACTGCGCGGAGGAGTCGGCGGCGGACCGCTCGGCCGGCTTCTCGTCGCCCTTTTTCTCGCCCTTGTTCTCGGAGGCGGGCGGCAGCTGCATCGCGCGGAGGGCCGCGTAGGAGCCGGAGCGGAGAGGGTTGTGGGCCGGCTTGACCGGCGCCGCGCCGACGGCGTTCGCCGGCGCGGGCTTGATCGCCGCGGAGGGCGTGAGCGCCTTGGCGGCCGGGACCTGAGTTTCCGGAGTCGAAGCCGCCGGGAGGGCCGCCTGCAGGGCCGAGGGAACGGGCGCGGCGATCGGGGTCAGGCCGGGGACGATCGAGGCGCCCAGCGAGGGCGCCGAGAGCGGGAGGACCGAGGCGCCGCCGAGCGCGCTGCCGATTCCGGCGGCCGGGACGACGTTGACGCCCGCGGGCGCCGTCACCGTGACCCGCGCGGTCTGGGCCCAAGCCGGCTGGCCGATGATCGACAGGAGGGCCGTCGTCAGCACCAAAGCGATCGAACGCTGGAGTCGATTGGTCGGCATCCCTATTATTATGGGATAAGCCGACCAATCATACAGGGGTCCACGGACCCCTTATTTTTAGGGCCTGAGGACCTACGCTCCGACGGACCCCTCTTTTGGTATCATTTGAGCTCGAATTTCACGGAGGATTTTCCGATGGGCGGACATTCTCACTGGGCGAACATCAAGCACAAGAAGGGCGCCGCGGACGCCAAGCGCGGCAAGGTCTGGACGAAGATGTCGCGCGAAATCACCATCGCCGCCAAGCTCGGCGGCGGCGACCCGTCCGGCAACCCCCGCCTGCGCAAGGCGATGGAGGACGCGAAGGCCGTCCAGATGCCCTCCGACACCATCACGCGCGCGATCAAGCGCGGCACCGGCGAGCTCGAGGCCGTGATCTACGAGGAGCTCACGTACGAGGGCTACGGTCCCGGCGGCGTGGCGATGCTCGTCGAGTGCACCTCCGACAACCGCAACCGCACGCGCGGCGAGGTCCACACGATCATGGCGAAGAACGGCGGCGCCCTCGGCGCGCCGAACTCGGTCGCCTGGATGTTCAAGGCGAAGGGCTACATCACCGTGAAGGGCAGCAACGAGGACGCGGTCATGGGCGACGCGCTCGATCTCGGCGCCGAGGACATCAAGTCCGACGGCGACGTCGTCGAGGTCTACACCGCGCCCGCCGACCTCATCAAGGTCAAGGACGGCCTCGCCGCGAAGAAGTACGCGATCGACACCGCCGAGGTCTCGATGATCCCCGACAATCTGGTCTCGGTCGACGAGAAGCAGGCGCCGCAGGTGCTCAAGCTCATCGAGCTGCTCGAGGCTCTCGACGACGTCAAGAACGTCTATGCGAACTTCGACATTCCCGACGCCGTGATGGAGAAGATGGCGGCGTAAGACTTCATGATCCTCGGCATCGATCCAGGGATGCATGAAACCGGTTGGGCGGTGCTCGATGGAGCGCCGGCTTCTCCACGTCTCGTCGCCTCGGGGGTGATCCGCACCGAGCCCGGCATCCCCCTCCCGACGCGCCTCAACTCGATCCACAAAGGGCTCGCCGCGGTGCTCTCGGCGCATCCGGTCAAGGAGTGTGCGGTCGAGGAGATGTTCTTCACGACCGTCGCGCACACGATCCGCGCGACGCTCCAGGCTAGAGGCGTCGCGCTCCTCGCGGTCGCGCAGGCGGGCCACGCCGTGCACGAGTACAACCCGAAGACGGTCAAGCTCTCGCTCACCGGCTCCGGCCGCGCCGAGAAGGCGCAGATGCAGACGGTCGTGCAGAAGGCTCTGGGCTTGAAGGACAAGCTCCGCCCCAACGACGTCGCCGACGCGGCCGCGATCGCGCTGTGCCACCTGCGCGCGGGCCGCATGAAGGGCCTGCGCGTGCTCGACGCCTGGGGAGGCGCGAAGTGATCGCCTCGCTGCGCGGCCTCGTGCTGACGAAGGACCTCGAGAGCGTCGTGCTCGAGGTCGGCGGCGTCGGCCACGAGGTGCACGTCACGGCCGCGACCGCGTCCCAGCTGCCCTCGCCCGGCGGCGAGGCGCGGCTCTTCATCGTCGCGTCCTACGCGATGTACGGCGGCGGCGAGACTTTGTACGGCTTCCTGTCCCCCTCCGAGAAGCAGATGTTCTGCGCGTTCCGCGACGAGATTCCCGGCACCGGCGCGAAGAAGGCTCTCGAGTATCTGGACAAGGCGTCGAAGTCTCTGCCCGACTTCCGCCGCGCGATCCTCGACCGCGACGAGAAGCTCCTCTGCGGCGTGTTCGGCTTCACGAAGAAGACGGCGACGAAGCTCGTCGACGCGCTCAAGGGCAAGATCGACGACGTCCGCGTCCCCGGCGCGCCGCACATCAAGACCGCCGACGCCGCGCCGACGACCGGCTCGTGGGGCCAGGCGCTTCAGGCGCTCGAGAGCCTCGGCTACAAGCAGAGCGAGGTCCGCTCGGCGCTTCAGGCGCTCGCCGAGGAGACGGGCGGCCGCGAGATCCCCGCCGAGACGCTCGTGCGGCAGGCGCTCAAGAGGCTCTAGACCATGGCCACGCCCAAGGACGAGTCGGTCTTGAATCCCGCCGCGGCCCCCGCCGAGGAGCAGCAGGACCGCGCGCTCCGGCCGAAGACGCTGGAAGAGTTCGTCGGCCAGGAGCAGCTGAAGGAAAACCTGCGCGTCTTCATCAAGGCCGCGAAGAAGCGCGGCGAGCCGCTCGACCACTGCCTCTTCTACGCGCCGCCGGGTCTCGGCAAGACGACTCTCGCGAACATCCTCGCGCGCGAGATGGGCGTCAACCTGCGCACCGCGTCGGGCCCGATCCTCGAGCGCGTCGGCGACCTCGCCGCCCTGCTGACGGACATCGGCGAGGGCGACGTGTTCTTCATCGACGAGATCCACCGTCTCAACGCGGTCGTCGAGGAGGCGCTCTACCCCGTGATGGAGGACTACACCTTCTTCATCTCGACCGGCAAGGGCCCCGCGTCCTCGACGCTCAAGCTCGCGGTGCCGCGCTTCACGCTCGTCGGCGCGACGACGCGCTCCGGCCTGCTCACGGGCCCGCTGCGCGACCGCTTCGGCATCGTCGCGCAGCTCGGCTTCTACGGCCCGGCTGAGCTCCATAAAATTGTGCTCCGTTCCGCCGGGCTTCTTAAGATCAAAACGGACGACGAAGGAGCGGAAGAAATCGCGCGCCGCTGCCGCGGCACCCCGCGCATCGCCAACCGCCTCCTCCGCCGCGTGCGCGATTTCGCGCAGGTGGACGGCTCCGGCACGATCACCGGCGACCTCGCCCGCCACGCGCTCTCGAAGCTCGACGTGGACGCGGAGGGCCTCGACGCGATGGACCGGCGCCTGCTCAAGGCCGTGATCGAGAAGTTCGACGGCGGCCCGGTCGGCGTCGAGAACCTCGCGATCGCCGTCTCGGAGGAGCTCGACACGGTCACCGACGTCGTCGAGCCGTTCCTCATCCAGGCGGGCTTCCTCGCGCGCACCCCGCGCGGGCGCACGGCGACGCCGAAGGCGTACGCGCACCTCGGGCTCAAGGCCCCGAAACGGACGCTCGACCTGCTGTGATCGCCGCGGCCGCCCTGCTGCTCGCGGCCCTTCCGGCCGGCGCCGCGACCCTTCAGGTCGCGATCGTCCGGTCGCAGGACTCCGCGAAGCTCATGCCCGAGGGCCCCGTGTCGATCGTCGCGCCCGGGGCCAAGCCCAAGCCGCTCGAGTGGAAGGGCCAGCTCGGCCTGCGGCCGCGCGAGGGCGGCCTGCGGCTCGCCGACCTCAAGCTCCGCAGCGAGACGCGCCTCGTTCCCGGCAAAGGAGCGCGCATCCGGGTCGGGAACAACCCCTATCGCGGCACCCTCATCCTCCGCCTCGACCCCGGACAGACGGTGACCATCGTCGAGGAGATCGGCGTCGAGGAGTATCTCGAGGGCGTCCTGCCTCACGAGATGGATCCGGACTGGCCGCTCGAGGCGCTCAAGGCGCAGGCCGTCATCGCGCGCACGTTCACGTACGCCAACCTCGGCAAATTCCGCAAGGACGGCTTCGACCTCACGGCCGACACGCGCTCGCAGGTCTACAAGGGGCTTACGCACGTCAATGAGAACGTGCGTTCCGCGGTCCGCCAGACGCGCGGCGAGGTGCTCGGCTGGAACGGCAAGCTCCTGCGCGTCTACTACCACGCGTGCTGCGGCGGCGCGACGACGGACATCGGCGGCGCGTGGAGCTCCGAGGGCGACATCCCCAAGCCCCTTCGCGGCGTGCGCGACCCGTTCTGCGCCGCGTCGCCGCACATGAAGTGGACGGCGTATTTCGCCTGGGCGGAGCTCACGGCCGCCATCTCCGAGCGCAGGCTGCTGCCCAGCCCGCTCAGCGGCCTCAAGGCGGGCCTGCGCGATTCCGCCGGCTACGTCCGAACGTTCATGGCCAAGGCGGGACGCTCGACGGTCGAGGTGCGCGGTCCGGACCTGCGCGCCGCGCTCGGAGCCAACGAGCTCAAAGGGCTGCGGATACGGAACCTCTTCGTCCGCACGAAAGGAGTCGAGTTCGAGGGCTCGGGCTTCGGCCACGGCGTCGGCCTGTGCCAATGGGGCGCGAAGCTCCAGTCCGAGAAGGGCCGCTCGTACTCGCAGATCCTGAAGTTCTACTTCCCGGGCGCGATCCTCTCCGAGGTCGACGAGTGATCAACGTCGCCGACTACGACTACGAGTACCCCGAGTCCGCGATCGCCTCCGCCGCCGCCGAGCCGCGCGACTCCGCGAAGCTCCTCGTCATCGACCGCGCGAAGAAGACCGTCGAGCACAAGGTCTTCCGCGAGATCGGCGCGTACCTGCGCCCCGGCGACTGTCTCGTCGTCAACCGCACGAAGGTCCTGCCGTGCCGCCTCGTCGGCAAGAAGTCGACCGGCGGCAAGGCCGACCTGCTGCTCGTGCGCGAGACCGGCCCGTCGACCTGGACCGCGCTCGCTTCGGGCTTCAAGAAGGGCATGAAGCTCGAGTTCGCCGCCGGCCTCACGGCGACGGTCGAGGGCCTCACGGACGAGGGCGAGTACGTGATCGCCTTCGCGATCCCCGACGTGCGCGCGTGGCTCGCGGAGAACGGCCTGCCGCCGCTTCCCCCCTACATCGCGAAAAAGCGCACGCCGTCCCGGGCGGACGCCGCCCGCTACCAGACGGTCTACGCGCGCGACGATGGCTCCATCGCGGCGCCGACGGCGGGCATGCATTTCACGCCGGAGCTCATGGCGTCGCTGAAGGCGTCGGGCGTCGACATCGCGTACGTCACTCTCCACGTCGGACGCGGCACGTTCCGCCCGATCGCGGGCGACGACGCCTCCGCGCACGTGATGCTGCCCGAGCGCTACGAGGTCGAGCCCGCCGAGGCCGCGAAGCTCGCCGCCGCGAAGGCGAAGGGCGGGCGGCTCGTGTCGGTCGGCACGACGACGACGCGCACGCTCGAGACGCTGGCGCGCCGCCCGGAGGGGCTCGGCGCGGGCTCCGGCGAGAGCGCGCTCTACATCACGCCGGGATTCGGCTTCAAGGCCGTCGACGCGCTCGTCACGAACTTCCATCTGCCGCGCTCCACGCCGCTCATGCTCGCCGCCGCGTTCGCGGGCCGCGAGCTCCTTTTGTCCGCGTACAAGGAGGCGGTCGCGAAAGGCTACCGCCTCTACTCCTTCGGCGACGCGACCCTGATCCTGTAGAATATCAGCCCCCCATGAGCCTGAAGATCGAAGCCGAGGACGGACTCGCGCGCGCCGGCGTCCTCGAGACGCCGCGCGGCCCCGTCGAGCTGCCCGTGTTCATGCCCGTCGCCACGCAGGCGACGGTCAAGGCTCTCGACAGCGACGACATCCGCCGTCTCGGCGCGAAGGCGCTGCTCTCGAACTCCTATCACCTGTACCTGCGCCCCGGCGTCGAGACGATCAAGGCCGCGGGCGGACTCCACAAGTTCATGGACTACGAGGGCTTCATCCTCACGGACTCGGGCGGCTTTCAGGTCCTCTCGCTCTCCGATTTGCGCGAGATCGACGAGGAAGGCGTCACCTTCCGCTCGCACCTCGACGGCTCGAAGCACCGTCTGACCCCCGAGTCGGTCATCGGCGTGCAGGCCGGCCTGGGCTCCGACGCCTGGACGACTCTGGACGAATGCCCGCCGTATCCGTGCTCCGACAAGGAGGCGAAGTCCGCGCTCGAGCGCACGATCGCCTGGCTCGACCGCTCGGTGCCCGCGGTCGCCGAGGCGCGCGCCGCCGGCTCCAAATGCCTCTTCTTCCCTCTTTACCAAGGCGGCCTGCACCCGAAGCTCCGGGCGATCTCCGCGGAGCACCACAACGCGACCCCCGCCGACGGCATCTCCATCGGCGGCTTCATGGTGGGCGAGGACAAGCCCACGACGTGGCGCGAGCTCACCCAGACGACCGCTCTGTTGCGCAAGGACCGCCCGCGCTACTTGATGGGCGTCGGCACGCCGCTCGACCTCTGGGACGCGGTCGCCTGCGGCATCGACATGATGGACTGCGTCTACCCGACGCGCGTCGCGCGCACCGGCCAGGTCATGGCCGCCGCCGGCAAGTTCAACGTCTTGAACGCCCGCTTCCGCCGCGACTTCGGCCCGCTCGACCCCGAGTGCTCCTGCTTCGTCTGCGCGCGCTACACGCGCGGCTACCTGGGCCACATCCTGCGCGCCAAGGAGCTCGCCGCCTACCGGCTGATCTCCTATCACAACCTCCACTTCATGGAGGAGGTCGTCCGGCAGATCCGCAAGTCTATCCGCGAGAAGCGCTTCGAGTCGGCGCGCGCCGACTTCCGCAAGCGCTACGCGGAGCCCGCCAAGTGAGCCGGGCGGCCGCGGCGATCTTCGCCGCGCTCGCCGCGATCTTCTGGCTCGGCCGCTCGCAATCCTTCGGTCCCGGCGATTCGGCGCAGCACGCGCTGGCGGGCCTGGTGTGGGGAGTGCCGCATCCGCCGGGTTATCCGCTCGAAGTCTTTCTCTCCTGGCTGTGGGCGCGGCTTCCCTGGGATAATCCTTCGGCGGCGGTGAACGGCCTCTCCGGCTTGTTCGCGGCCGGGGCGGCGGCGTGCTTCTTTCTATTGCTCCGGCGGCTGGGCAATCGTCCCACGGCGGCTTTGACCGGAACGGCTTTGATGGCGTTGGCGCCCCTCTTCTGGTACTACTCGCTGGTCGCGGAGGCGCGCGCGCTCAACAATCTCCTCGCCGTGAGCACGGCCTTGCTCGCGGTGAAATGGGCTGATAAAGGAGACAGCCGGCTGCTTTGGGCGGCGTGCCTTCTCGGGGGCTTGGGACTCTCTCACCATCCCTCCTTCCTTTTCATAGTGCCTTCGCTGGTGATCTTCGCGTCGGCGCGAATACCCAAGAAGCCCGTCATCCTCAAAGCCGCCGTGCTCGTGTTGGTCGGCATAGCCGTCCCCTATTTGATTCTCGGCCTGCGCCTCGCCCACTCCGCCCCCGCGTACAACCCGTACGCGGTGAACGGCTGGTCCGACCTTTGGGCCCTCTTCACGCGGAAAAACTACGGCGGCCCGCTGCGCATGGTCTCCGGCTCGGGCTTCTTGGGCTTCGGCGCCTTCGACGGCGGCCGCCTCGTCGAGCACGCGGGCTGGTTCGTCTCCTCGGTCTGGACTCACGCGGGACCCGCGGGCCTGCTGCTCGGCGCGCTCGGCGCCGCGGAATTGTGGAAGAAGGACCGCAGGACGCTCGCCGCGTGGGCGGCGTGGCTTCTGCTCGGGGCGGGCGCGTTCATCGCCGTCTCGAGCCAGCAGCTGACGGTCTGCGATCCGGAATACGCGCGCGCCGTCCTCGCGCGCCACTACCTTCTGCCCTTGATCGGCCTCTTCGGCCTGGCCGGCGCGGGCGCGGAGCTCCTCGCGCGCCGCGCGCGTCCCGCGTTCGCCGCCGCGCTCGCGGCCGCGGTGGTCGCGCTCCCGCTCGGCCTGCGCCCGCTGTCGCTCGCCGCCGACAACCCCTCGCGCGACTACGCGCGCGGCCTCATCCGCGACTCCGCGCCGGGCGACCTCGTGCTCCTCACCTCCGACGACTCGATCTTCGCCGTCCTGCACCTCGACCTGATCTCCGGCGAGGGACGCGACCGCGTGTTCCTGACGCCGTCCTTGTTCTCCTACGCTCCCTACATCCGCTCGCTCGCGAAGGCCCATCCGGAGCTCAAGCTGCCCCCCGCCGGGCCGCAGGGCCTGCCGACCGACTGGGAGTTCTGGAAGAAGCTCAATCCCGGCCGCAAGGTGCTCGCCGAGCCGACCTTGCGCGAGGCGATGCTGAGGCTCTACCCGGGCTCGGCGCCTCAGGGAAGCCTCATCCGCGTGTCGGCCGAGCCCTTCAAGGACGACCCCGCCGCGACGGCCCTGCGCTTCTTGGACGCCCCGGAAACCGCCTCCTGGACGCGCGCCAAGGCCCGAGAATGGACCCAGGAGGTCTACGTGCTCGAGGCGCGCAAGCTCCAGGCCGAGTGGATCGGCTCCCGGCTCGACCCCCGCAAGGACCAGGATTCCATCCGGCGCCTTATCGTACTCATGAACGATTTGTAGTATAATCCGTCGCCGCTAAAAGATGACGTTCAACGGCACTCAACGCCGATTCCAAGCCGCGGAGGATCAATGCCCTTCATCGAAAGCATGAAATTCCCCTTCGTCCTCGTCATGGGAATTTCGCTCCTGTCTCTCGCCGTCGCCGGTTGGCTCATTCAGTGGGTGCTCGCCAAGGACACCGGAACGGACGCGATGCGCAAGATCTCGGACGCCATCAAGTCGGGCGCCGAGGCCTACCTCCGCCGCCAGAACTACACGATCGTCACGCTGTCCTCGATCCTCGCGGTCGTGATCTTCGTCCTCTACGCGTTCGTGCGCAAGCACAACGAGCACGATCCCGCGCTCCCGATGGCCCTCGCGCTCTGCACGACGGCCTCCTTCGTCGCCGGCGCGCTCTGCTCGCTCATCGCGGGCTACGTCGGCATGTGGGTCTCGATCCGCACCAACATCCGCACCGCGGCCGCGGCGCGCACGTCGCTCAACGACGCGCTCCGCATCGCGCTGCGCGGCGGCGCGGTCGCCGGCCTCTTCGTCTGCGCCATGTCGCTCATCGGCGTCGGCGGCCTGTTCATCCTCCTCAAGCTCCTCGGCTACCCGTTCGAGAAGATTCCGTTCATGATCGTCGGCTACGGCTTCGGCGCCTCGTTCGTCGCGCTCTTCGCCCAGCTCGGCGGCGGCATCTACACG
>CAYVFO010000030.1:22049-22645 GCA_964450975.1 uncultured Elusimicrobia bacterium
CATCTACACCAAGGCCGCGGATGTCGGGGCGGACCTCGTGGGCAAGGTCGAGGCCGGCATCCCCGAGGACGACCCCCGCAACCCCGCGGTCATCGCGGACCTCGTCGGCGACAACGTCGGCGACTGCGCGGGCCGCGGCGCCGACCTCTTCGAGTCCACGGCCGCCGAGAACATCGGCGCCATGATCCTCGGCGTCGGCCTCATCCCGTACTTCGGCTGGAAGGGCGTCCTCTTCCCCCTCGTCGCGCGCGCGCTCGGCATGCTCGCGTCGATCGCGGGCA
Source organism: uncultured Elusimicrobia bacterium (assembly GCA_964450975.1). Lineage (GTDB taxonomy): Bacteria > Elusimicrobiota > Elusimicrobia > UBA1565 > UBA9628 > GWA2-66-18. The sequence continues at coordinate 22,331 of CAYVFO010000030.1, forward strand.
TCCTCGTCGTCCAGACCGAGGAGCACGAGGACCCGATGGACGCGCTCAACATCGGCTACTACCTCACCTCGTTCCTCGCGGCGATCGGCTTCGCCGGCGCGGCGTGGTGGATGCTCCGGTCCCCGCAGGCTCCCAACGCGTGGATCTACTACACGACCTGCGGCTTCATCGGCATCCTGACCTCGCAGGCGTTCGTCTACATCACGCAGTACTACACCGAGTACAAGTACCGGCCGGTGCTCTCGATCGCGGACGCCTCCAAGACGGGTCCCGCGACGAACATCATCTCCGGCATCGCGGTCGGCCTCGAGTGCA
>CAYVFO010000031.1:0-13737 GCA_964450975.1 uncultured Elusimicrobia bacterium
CCGCCGCAGACGGAGGCCATCGAGCTGGAGCCGTTCGACTCCCAGATCTCGGAGACCACGCGCAGCGTGTACGGGAAGTCCTCCTCGGCCGGCAGGAGGGCGGCGAGGCTGCGGCGCGCGAGCGCGCCGTGGCCGATCTCGCGGCGGCCGGGGCCGCGCTCGGGGCGGACCTCGCCGACGGAGAACGAGGGGAAGTTGTAATGGAGCATGAAGCGCTCCTTATATTCCCCCTCGATGACGTCCATGACCTGCATGTCGCCCGGGGTGCCGAGCGTCGCGGAGCAGAACGCCTGCGTCTGGCCGCGCTGGAAGACGACCGAGCCGTGGAGGCGCTCGAAGGGCTTCATCATGATCTCGATCGGGCGGATCTCCTCGAAGCCGCGGCCGTCGGGGCGCTGCTTGGCGTCGAGAGTCAGGTTGCGGCTCTCGGTGTAGAGGATGTCCTCGACGATCTTCGAGGACCCCTTGGAGCCCTCGAGGTACGCGGGCTCTGTCTTGGCCTTCTCGTCGAGCTCCTTCTTGAGGGAGTCCTTGAGCGCGTCGATCTTCGCGTCGAGGCCGTGCTTGTCGAGCTTGGCGCGCAGCGAGGTCTTCACGACCTCGACGGCCTTGCCCTTCACGTACTCGGAGACGGCGGCGGGGATCTCGACGGTCTTCGGCTGCTTCTTCGTCACCTTGCGGCCGGACGCCTCGGACTGCTTGAGGAGCTCGAGCTGGAGCGCGCAAAGCTTGTTGATCTCCTTCTGCGCGATGTCGAGCGCCTCGGCGAACACTTCCTCCGAGACCTCGTTCGCGGAGCCCTCGACCATCAGGAGGGCGTCCTTCTTGCCGGCGACGACGAGCTCGAGATCGGCCATCGCGCGCTCTTCCCACGTCGGGAAGAGGATGAACGCGCCGTTGACGCGGCAGATGCGGAGGCCGCCGACGGGGCCGTTCCACGGGGCGTCGGACAGCATGAGCGACGCGGAGGCGCCGGTGATGCCGAGGACGTCGGGATCGTTCTGGAGATCGCAGGAGACGACGATCGACTGCACCGAGGTCTCATGGTTCCAGCCCTCGGGGAACAAGGGGCGGATCGGGCGGTCGATGAGGCGCGAGGTCAAGGTCTCCTTGTCGCGCGGGCGCATCTCGCGCTTGAAGAAGCCGCCCGGGACGCGGCCGGTCGCGTACGCGCGCTCGCGGTAGTCCGAGGTCAGCGGGACGAAGGAGACGTCCTTCGGGTTCTTCTGGACCGTCGAGGCGCAGAACACGATCGTGCCGTCGAGGTGAACGGTGACGGCGCCGCCGGCCTGCTTGGCCAAAGTGCCCGTCTGGATAGTAATGGTCTTACCGCCCACAGTTTCCTGCAGGCTGATTTTCTGGTTGAAGCTCATTGTTATTTCCTCAGGTCCAGCGACTTCAGGATGGTGTTGTAGGCCGTCAGATCGCTCTTCTTGAGGTAAGCGAGGAGGCGGCGGCGCTGGCCGACCAGCATGAGAAGACCGCGCTGAGACGCGTAGTCCTTCTTGCCGTTCTTGAGGTGGGCGGAGAGCTGCTTAATGCGCTCGGTGAGGAGCGCGATCTGGACAGGAGCGCTGCCGGTGTCGGTGGCGCCCTTTCCGTGCTTCTTGTAGATTTCCGTCTTGTTTTCTTTCGTTATCATGGTTGCGTACATGATACGAAACCCCCGACGGGGACGTCAACCCTTGCGTCGGGAAGAGGGCGCGCGCAGGGGCATGCGCAGCGTGAAGGAGGCGCCGCGGCCGGGCTCGCTGTCCGCCGACAGGGACCCGCCGTGCAGCTCGGCTAAGCGGCGGGAGACGGCCAGGCCGAGGCCCAGTCCGCGGGCGCGCGGCGGCGCGTCCGTGATCGGAGAGCGCGGCAGGTCGAAGACCTGGCCGATGAGCTCGGGGTGCAGGCCGGGGCCGCGGTCGGAGACGACGAGGACGGCGTCGGCGCCTTCCTTGAAGAGGCGGGCCTCGACGGTTCCCCCCTTGTGCGAGAACTTCACCGCGTTGGAGAGCAGGTTCCAGGCGATCTGCCGGACGCGCGCCTTGTCGACGCTCGCCTTGAGCGCGGGCGCGTCGATCCGCACGGAGACGTTCTTCGCCTCGGCGGCGCTCGCGAGCGCCTTCGCGGCCTCGCGGACGGCCGAGGCGAGATCGCACGTCTTGAGCTTGAGCGTCAGCTTGCCGGTGGAGACGAGCGTGGCGTCGCGCAGCTGCGCGATCATGCCCTTGATCTCGCCCAGATTGCGGACGGTCGTCTCGAGAGCCTTGCGCGCCTCGGCGGCGTTGAGGTTCCCCTCCTTCATCAGCGCGGTCCAGCCGGACGCGGAGGCGAGCGGCGTGCGCAGCTCGTGGCAGATCGTCGAGAGGAGCTCGTCCTTGGCCATCGCGGAGCGATAGGTCTCGCTGACGTCGGTCGCGATGCCGACGACGCCGACGACCTTGCCGCCCCAGTCGAGCTGCGGGAAGTAGCGCGTCTCGAAGGTGATCGGTCCGACCGGGACGATCGCGGTCAGGCTCTCCCCCTTGAGCGCGCGGCGGCAGCAGTCGATGACGACCGGATTGTCCGCGTAGAGCTCGAACACGGATCGTCCGACGGACTGGCCGGGCTTGAGGCCGAGCGCGTCGAGGCCGCGGCCCTCGCTGAGCGTGAAGGTGCCGTCCGCGTCGAAGGCGAACAGGACGATCGGCGCGCTCGCGACGACGGCGTGCAGCAGCTCCGCGGGATCGTGCTTAGGCGGCATCGAGGGATTCCTTGAGAAGGGAGAGCGCGGCGGTCACGGCGCGCGAGCGGACGGCGTCGCGCGGGCCGTGCGCGAGGATGTGCTTGGCCATCCGCGCCTTGCCGGGGCCGGAGACGGCGACGTGGACGGTGCCGACGGGCTTGTCCTTCGTGCCGCCCGCGGGGCCGGCGATTCCGGTGATCGAGACGCCGATGTCCGTCTTAATAGAACGGCGGACGCCCAGCGCCATGGCCTCCGCGCATTCGACGGACACGGCGCCATGACGATTCAGCAGCGACGACGGAACGCCGAGCGAGCGGGTCTTCACGGAATTCGCGTAAGCGATGATTCCACCTTGGAACCAATCCGATGAGCCTGGAACGGCGGTAAGACGACCTCCCAAGAGACCGCCCGTGCATGATTCCGCCACGGCCAAGGTCAAACGGCGGCGGCGCAGCTTCTCGCCGAGCACGCCTTCCAAGGTCGCGTCGCCTTCGCCGTAGGACCAGCGGCCGACGGCCGCGACGACCGCGGAGCGCAGAGGCTTGAGCGCGGCTTTCGCGGCGGCGGGCGTCTTGGCGCGGACCGTCGCGTGGAACGAGACCTCTCCGCCGGAGGCGAGGATCGTGTACGACGCGTCGGGGAAGCGCGCGCGGACCGGATCGAGCTTCTCGTCGGCGATGGACTCGGGCACGCCGACCAAGCGCAGCGAGAACGAGGCGGCGCCGAGCCCGCGCGCGTGGCGGCGGACGAGGCGCGGCAGGACGGCGGAGAAGATCGGGTACATCTCGGACGCCGGGCCGGGCATGAGCACGAGCGTCTTGCCCGCGTGCGCGATCCATTGGCCGGGCGCGGAGCCCGCTCCGTTCTCGAGGATCTCGGCGCCGTCGATGACGAAGGCCTGGCGCTTGTTCTCCTCGGGAACGGCGACCTTGTAGCGCGCGAAGCGTCCGAGGATGACCTTCCAGAGGTCCTCGCGGAACCGCATCTTCCGTCCGAGCGCGGCGGCCGCTGCCTCGCGCGTGAGGTCGTCGAACGTCGGACCGAGCCCGCCGCAGACGAGCACCGCGTCGGCGGAGGCGAGCGCGCGCTTCATCGCGGCCGCGATCGCGGGCACCGAGTCGGGCAGCGAGGATTCGCCGACGACGTCGAAGCCGGCGCGGCGCAGACGGACGGAAAGCCACGCCTGGTGAGTGTTGACCTGTCCGGACAAGAGCTCGCTGCCGACGCAGACGAGATAGGCGCGCGGAGCCGCCGGCTTCACTGATAGACGCCCGCGCGGCCTTGAGCGGGCGCCTCGCCGGCCGGGATGGCGCCGTGGCGAGCCTCGTACTTCTCGAGGTTCTCCTTGAGCGCCCACATCAGCCGCTTCGCGTGCACCGGAGACGTCACGAGCCGCGTGAGGACCTTGGTCTTCGGCGACTGCGGCTGGAGGAACAGGAAGTCGAGCAGGAACTCGGTCTCGCTGTGCGTGATCAGCGCGAGGTTGGTGTAGATGCCGCGCGCGACGTTCTCATCGATCTCGACCTGCAGCGGAGCCTGTTCGTTTTCCATGCGCGCATCCTACAAATTCGAGACGTCGATGGAGAACCGGTATCGGACGTCGCCCTTGAGCAGGCGCTCGTACGACTCGTTGATCGCCTTCGGCTCGACGACCTCGACGTCCGCGAGCACCTTCTTCTTCGCGCAGAAGTCGAGCATCTCCTGCGTCTCCCCGAGGCCGCCGATCAGGGAGCCCGCGACCTGGCGCCGCCCCATGAGCAGCGGGAACGCGCCGATCTCGAGCGGCTTCGGCGAGGCGCCGACCATGACGAGCGTGCCGCCGGTGCCGAGCAGGCCGAGCGCCGCGTTGACGTCGTGCGGGCCCGAGACCGTGTCGACGATGAGGTCGAGGCGTCCGCCGTTCTTCGTCATCGCCGCGGCGTCGGAGGTCAGGATGAAGTCGTGCGCGCCGAGGCGCCGGGCGTCCTTCTTCTTCGACGGCGAGCCGCTCAGGACGACGACCTCAGCTCCCATCGCGGCGGCGAGCTTGACGCCCATATGGCCGAGCCCGCCGAGACCGAGCACGCCGACGGCCTTCCCCTTCCCCGCGCCGAACCGCTTGAGCGGCGAGTAGGTCGTGATGCCGGCGCAGAGGAGCGGCGCCACGCGCTCGAGCGGCTGATTCGCCGCGAGCTTGAGCGCGAAGCGCTCGGAGACGACGATGCGCGAGGAGTAGCCGCCCTGCGTCGCGGTGATCCCGTCCTTCTCGAGCGAGTTGTACGTGAAGGAGACCGGGCCCGCGCAGTGCTGCTCGAGTCCCCGCTTGCAGTTCTCGCACTTGCGGCACGACTCGACGAGGCAGCCGACGCCGGCCAGGTCGCCGGCCTTGAGCTTCTTGACCTTCCTGCCGACGGACGCGACTTTGCCCGCGATCTCGTGGCCGGGCACGATCGGAAACTTGGCGCCGCCCCATTCGCCGCGCACGGTGTGGAGGTCGGAGTGGCAGATGCCGCAGAAGGCGATGTCGATGACGACGTCGTCGTCGCCGGGCTCGCGGCGTTCGAACGTCCAGGGCTCGAGCGGCTTGTCGGCGGCGTGGGCGGCGTAGGCTTTGACTTTCATGCCGACAGGATAGAAAAAATCGGGGCCCGTTGCGCTTCCCTTAATAATTCGCTAGAATCGATGGCTACATGAGGAAAGGGGCTCTTCTCATCATCTCGGCGCCGTCGGGGGCCGGCAAGACCACGATCTGCCGCAAGCTGCTCGCGCGCCGCAAGGACCTCCGCTACTCGACCTCCTGCACGACCCGCGCCCCGCGTCCCGGCGAGCGCAACGGCAAGCACTATTTCTTCCTCTCGCGAGAGGACTTCAAGCGCAAGATCCAGCGCGGCGAGCTGCTCGAGTGGGCGATGGTCCACGACGAGTATTACGGCACGCCGCGCAAGTTCGTCGAGGACGAGATCAAGGACGGACGCAACGTGATCATGGCGATCGACGTGCAGGGCGCGATGGCGATCCGCCGCAAGCATCCCGCCGCGATCCTCGTGTTCGTCCTCCCCCCTTCGATGGACGCGCTCAAGGCGCGCCTCGCCGGCCGCCGCGACGCGTCGGAGAGCGTGGCCAAGCGCCTCGCGAACTCGCGCGGCGAGCTCGCCGCCGCGAAGGACTACGACTACGTCGTCGTCAACGACGACCTCGAGAAGGCCGTCAACCAGATTTCAGCGATACTCACGGCCGAGACGCTCAAGACGTCCCGGCTCGATCCCACGCATCTCGTCCCCGCGCTCGCTTAAGGAGAACACCGCAATGGCCAAGAAGGAAGCCGCGAAGGAAGCCCCCGTCACGAAGACCACCGAGGAGATGATCCTCAATTTCCCCCGCGGAAAGTACTCGGCCATCCCGATGGCCGCGTTGTGGGCCAAGGAGCTCAAAAAGCGCGAGGAGAACCGCCACCTGACGCCGGCGGAGCTGCTCGATCTCGCGGTGCGCGAGGTTCTCGGCGGCAAGGTGGACTGGAAGGATCTCAAGAAGGCCGCCGCCGCCGCCGGCGAAGAGCCCCCGAAGAAGGACGCCTAAGCCGTGGCGAAGTCCGTGCGCCGCGCCGTCCTCGGAATCACCGGGAGCATCGCGGCGTACAAGGCCCCGCTCATCGCGCGGGCCCTCATCAAGAAGGGCGTCGAGGTGCGCTGCGTCATGACGCCGAGCGCGGCGCAGTTCGTCACGCCGCAGACGCTCGCGACGCTGACCGCGCACCCGGTCGCGCAGTCCATCCACGATCCGTCGCTGTGGGCGATGGCGCATCTCTCGCTCGCGAGCTGGGCCGACGTCGTGCTGATCGCGCCCGCGACGGCCGACTTCATCGCGCGTCTCGCGCACGGCCGCGCCGAGGGCGTGCTCGACGCGCTCGTGCTCTCGACCAAGGCGCCCGTCGTCGTCTGCCCCGCGATGGACGCCGAGATGTGGGAGCACCCCGCGACGAAGAAGAACGTCGCGGCGATCAAAGGCTACGGCTGTCGCGTCGTCGGCCCCGAGAAGGGCGAGCTCGCGAGCGGCAAGGTCGGCTGGGGCCGCCTCGTCGAGCCCGACGACATCGTCCGCGCCGTCCTCAAGTGAGCCTGCGCGGCCGCGCGGTCCTCATCACTTCCGGGCCCACGCGCGAGCACCTCGACCCCGTCCGGTTCCTGACGAACGCCTCGAGCGGCGCGATGGGCTTCGCCCTCGCCGAAGCGGCGCGCGCCGCGGGCGCGAAGCCGGTCGTGATCAGCGGTCCCGTCTCCCTGCGCGCTCCGAGGGGCGTCGCCGTCGTGAGCGTGACGACCGCGCTCGAGATGCGCCGAGAGACTTTGAAGCGCTCGAGGTCCGCCGCGATCGTGATCGGCGCCGCCGCGGTGTCCGACTGGCGCCTCGCCGGCAAGCCCGCGAAGCACAAGATCAAGCGCTCCCCGTCGGCGGTGCGCTTGACCCTCGTTCCCAATCCCGATATCATCAAGGACGCCGCAGCGCTGCGCCGTCCGGGCCAGGTGTTCGTCGGGTTCGCGCTCGAGACGCGCCGCGCCGCGGAGCACGCGCGAGGAAAGCTCATCCGCAAGGGGCTCGACTTCGTCGTGGCGAACGGGCCTTCCTCCCTCGCGTCGGGCCGCATCCGCGCGACTTTGGTCGGGCACGGCTGGACGCGCCGCCTCGCAGAGGCGCCGAAGGCGAAGGTCGCGAAAGCCGTGATCGCGGAGGCCGCGAGAATTTACGATGAGCGCCGAGCTTGACGAGTTGAAGGACCTGACGAAAGCGCTTCGGCGCCGCGCGTCCATGTCGGATTCCTCCGACTGGAAAGCCGGCGCCCCGAAAGCCGCGCCCGCCAAGGCCGAGCCGGCCGCGCCGGCGAAGAAAGCCGCGGCGAAGCCGGCCCCCGTCGCGGATCGCGCCGGCACCCTCGATGAGCTGGCGAAGAAGATTCAGGAATGCCGCGCGTGCGAGCTCGGGAAATACCGCATCCAGGCCGTCCCCGGCGTCGGGGCGCGCGACGCGCAGGTCATGTGCGTCGGCGAGGGCCCCGGCTTCCAGGAGGACCACGACGGCGAGCCTTTCGTCGGCCGCTCCGGGCAGCTGCTCGACAAGATCCTCGAGTCCATCGGCCTCTCGCGCAAGACGAACGTCTACATCGCGAACATCGTGAAGTGCCACCCGATGAAGAATCCGAAGGACCCGGAGAGCCGAGGCAACGACCGCCCGCCGACGCCCGAGGAGATGGCCGCCTGCCGCGGCTGGCTCGAGGCGCAGATCCGGACGATCAGGCCGAAGGTCATCGTCACGCTCGGCGCCGTGCCCGCGCGCGCGCTGCTCGCCGACGAGACGCCGATCACGAAGATCCGCGGCAAATGGCGGACGTACGACCCGGGCGAGGGTCTCCCCCCGATCAAGCTGCTTCCGACGTTCCACCCGGCCGCGCTGCTCCGCAACCCGGAGCTCAAGCGCGACGTCTGGGAGGACATGAAGCGCCTCAGACAGGAGCTTTCCAAATGAGCAAGCCCGATCCCCGCGAAGCGAAGTCCGACCGCGACGTCCTCGACAATCTCGGCGCCCTGATCGGCGGCCAGATCAAGAAGGGCATGGCCAAGCTCGAGGAAGTCATCGACGACGCCAAGAAGGAAAAGAAGGACGACTCGAAGTTCATGGGCTACGTGAAGGTGTTCATGGACGATCCCGCGGTCGCCGCCGTCACGCCGTCGAGCAAGTACCTCGTCGAGCGCACGGTCAAGGCGATGGCGCTCGAGAAGGCGAAGGCCATCGTCGAGTACGGCGCCGCGCAGGGCGTCATGACGAAGAAGATCCTCGAGAAGATGCGCCCCGACGCGCGCCTGCTCGCCGTCGAGTTCAACGAGGAGCTCTACCGCGAGCTCGTCGCGACCGTCAAGGACCCGCGCTTCATCGCGGTCCGGGGCGACGTGCGCGAGATCGACAAGATCCTCAAGTCGAACGGCTTCGACGGCGCGGACGTCATCGTCTCCGGCGTGCCGTTCGCGTTCTTCTCCGGCCGCGGCCGCCACGAGCTGCTGACGAAGACCTCGGAGCTCCTGTTCAAGGACGGGCGCTTCGTCGCCTACCAGGTGACGACGCACCTCATTCCGCTGCTCAAGGACTACTTCTCCGACGTCGACACGCAGTTCGAGGTGCGCAATATCCCGCCGCACTTCATCTTCACCGCGCTGAAGTAGAATAAGCCGTGCGCATCGCGGAAGTCGCCTTCCCGGTGCCCCTCCCCAAGGGGTACCACTACCTCGTGCCGGACGGCATGAAGGCCGCCCCCGGCTCGCGCGTGCGCGCGCAGTTCGGGCCGCGCATGGCCTCGGGCGTGGTCCTTTCGGTCTTCGACGGAACGCCGGAACGCCCGCTCAAGCCGCTCGCGGCGCTCATGGACTCGCGTCCCGCGCTCTCCGAGGAAGGCGTCGCGTGCGCGCGCTTCATGGCCCGCCGCTTCGGCGCCCCGATCGGCGAGTGCCTCAAGGCGCTCGTGCCGCCGTTCGTGAAGTCGCTCGACGAGAGCGTCGAGGTCTTCGCGGCGCCGAAGCGCGACGTTCCGCCTCCGTCCTTCGAGCTCACGCCCGGACAGAGCGCGACGCTGACGCGGCTCGAGAATCTGCTCGACGCGAAGACATACGCCGCGGCTCTGGTGTTCGGCGTGCCGGCCTCCGGCAAGACCGAGGTCTATCTCCGGCTCATCCGCCGCGCGATCAAGGACGGCGGCCAGGCGCTGTTTCTGCTGCCCGAGATCTCGCTGACGCGGCCGTTCTTCGACGAGTTCTCCGCGTCCCTCGGCGCGCCGGTCGCGCTGTGGCACTCGGGCCTGACGATGCGCGAGCGCCGCCGGACGTGGCTCGCGATCTCGCGCGGCGACGTGAAGGTGATCGTCGGCGCGCGCTCGGCCGCGCTCCTGCCGTTGAAGGACCTGCGCCTCGCCGTGCTCGACGAAGAGCAGGACGAGTCGTTCAAGCAGGACTCGAACTCCCCCTTCTATCACGCGCGCGACGTCGCGCTCGAGCGCGCGAAATCCTTCGGCGCGCTGTGCGTGCTCGGCTCGGCGACGCCGAGCCTCGAGGCGTGGGGCATGGCCAGGTCGGGCGCGGCGGAACTCCTCGCGATGCCCGACCGCGTCTCCTCCGTGCCGCGGCCGCCGGTCACGACGCTGCCGCCGGGCAAATACGGCGACGTCCTCTCCGACGCGCTCGTCGAGAAGCTGCAGGCCGTGCTCGCTCGCGGCGAGCAGTCGATCCTGCTCGTCAACCGCCGCGGCTTCTCGACTTTGACGACCTGCCAGAAATGCCGCTGGATCGACCGCTGCGCCGACTGCGGCGTCGCGAAGATCACGCACGAGAACCCCGAGGGAGGCTGGACGCTCATCTGCCATCACTGCGGCAAGAAGTGGCCGCCGCCGGCGGCGTGCGGCGCGTGCGGCGACGCCGCGGTGCGGACGGGCGGCGTCGGCACGCAGCGCGTCGCCGCCGAGGTCAAGCGCCGGATCAAGGGCGCGAAGGTCCTGCGCATGGACCGCGACACGGTCTCGAAGGAGGCCAAGCTCGAGGAGCGCGTCTACGATCAGTTCCGCGCCCGTAAGGCCGACATCCTCGTCGGCACCAAGCTCGTCGCGAAGAGCTTCCATTTCCCCGAGGTCACGCTCGTGGGCGTCGTCGACGCCGACACGATGCTCCACATGCCCGACTTCCGCTCGGCGGAGCGCACGATGCAGCTGCTCGCGCAGGTCGCGGGCCGCGCGGGCCGCGCCGACAAGCCCGGCGAGGTCCTGCTGCAGACGCTGTCTCCCGACCACGAAGCCATCAAAGGGGCCGCGCACGGCGACTACGCGGCGTGGGCCGACGCCGAGCTCGCGTCGCGGGGCGAGCTCGCGTATCCTCCGGCCGGCGGCCTCATCCGCGCGGTGCTCGCCGGCCCCGACGAGGCGAAGCTCGCCGAAGCCGCCTCCGCGTGGGCCGACGGGGTGCGCGCCGCCCTGCCCGGGGCCGACGTCGTCGGCCCGGCGCCCGCCCTCCTGCGGCAGGTGCGCGGCAAGTTCCGCGACCACATCCTCGTCAAGCTGCCCGCGGCGGACGTCGAGGCGGCCCTCAAGGCCGCCCGGGCCGTCGCCCTCCCCTCCTCCGTCAAGCTGACCCTCGACGCCGATCCCTACGACATGATGTGAGGGATTTGGTATATTCCTCATAACGTGGACCCGAAAAGCCCCGTAGACCGCCTCAAACGAGGGACCGTCTCCCTCGTGAGCGAGGCCGAGCTCGGAAAGAAGCTAAACTCCGGGAAGACTTTGCGCGTCAAGCTGGGTGTGGACCCGACCTCGGCGGACCTGCACCTCGGCCATTCGGTCGTCCTCACCAAGCTCCGGCAGTTCCAGGATCTCGGGCACACCGCCGTGCTCATCATCGGCGACTTCACCGCGATGGTCGGCGACCCCTCGGGCCGCGACTCGACCCGCCCGACTTTGACGCCCGACGAGGTCAAGAAGAACGCCGAGACCTACCGCTCGCAGGCGTTCAAGGTCCTCGACGAGAAGAAGACCGAGCTGCGCTTCAACTCCGAGTGGCTCGTCCCGTTCATGCGCGACCAGCTGCTCGAGACCCTCAAGAAGCACACGGTCCAGCAGGTCCTCGCGCGCGAGGACTTCAAGAAGCGCATCGCCGAGAACTCCCCGCTCTCGATGCTCGAGACGCTCTACCCGCTGCTGCAGGGCTTCGACTCCGTCGCCGTGAAGGCCGACGTCGAGCTCGGCGGCAACGACCAGCTCACGAACCTTCTCATGGGCCGCAAGATGCAGCAGGACGCGGGCCAGGAGCCGCAGGTCGCGCTCACCGTGCCGCTGCTCGTCGGTCTCGACGGCGAGAAGAAGATGTCGAAGTCCTACGGCAACTCGATCGCGCTCAACGACTCGGCCAACGACATGTTCGGCAAGACGATGCGCGTCTCCGACGAGCTCATGCTGTCGTACTACGAGCTGCTGACCGACGCCGACCTCGACGCCGTCAAGGCGATGCACCCGATGAAGGCCAAGAAGGAGCTCGCGCGGACGCTCGTCGCGAAGTACCACGGCGGGCAGGCCGGCGACGAGGCCCTCGCCTACTTCGAGAGCACGTTCTCGAAGAAGGAACTGCCGACCGACCTGCGGGTCGAAAAGGCGGCGTCCGGCACGCCGCTCGCGAAGCTCATCGTCCAGGCCGGCGGCGCGAAGTCGCTCGGCGAGGCCCGCCGCCTCATTCAGCAGGGCGGCGTCCAGATCGACGGCGTGAAGGCCGCGGCCGACGCGCCCGTGTCCGCACCCCCGACTTTCACCCTCAAGATGGGGAAGCATCAATTCGTCAAAGTGGAGCTCACCCAATGAAGACTCTCTTCGCCGCCGTTCTCGCTCTCGCTCTGGCCGCCCCCGCGTCCGCGCAGGAAGGCTCGTGGGACGCGCGCATCACCGCCGCGACCGGCGACGTCGTCGTCCGCCCCGCGGACGGCTCCCCGGAGGTCTCCGCCGAGGAGGACATGCCGCTCGAGGAAGGCGACCGCATCGTCGTCGGCGAGGACGGCTCGGCCGAGCTCTCGCTCGACGGCGGCAGCCTCATCACGGTGCGCGCCGGCTCGGAGTTCAAGCTCGAGAAGACCGCGAAGGGCGACTCGACGTTCATGCTCACGGTCGGCTCCCTGCTCGCGAAGATCCAGAAGCTCGGCCCGTCGAAGCTGCGCATCAAGACCCCGACCGCCGTCGCCGCCGTGCGCGGCACCGAGTTCGGCGTCGAAGTGGCGGCTAATGGAGACGACACCTACGTCGGCGTGTTCGACGAGGGCAAAGTCGACGTCAGCGGCGCCGACGGCAGCAAGGTCGAGACTTTGATCTCCAACCAGGAGACGAGCGTCCTCAAGGGCGCCGCCCCCGCGCACGCCGTGCAGCTCCAGCGCTTCGTCGCGCGCCGCGCGCAGATGCGCGGCCACGGCCGCCGCCTCGCGGCGATCAAGGGCCGCTGGAAGGCCCTGCCTCCCGATCGCCGCCGCGAGATGCGCCAGCGCGCGCTCGAGCGCATGCGCGACCGCCGCCTCAAGAACCTGGAGCGCCTCAAGGCGAAGAAGGAGAAGATGGACGAGAAGGAGCGCCGCCGCGTCGAGCAGCAGCAGCGGCGCCGCCAGGAGGACCGCAAGAAGATGGAGCAGCGGCGCCAGAACATCCGCAACAGGCGGCAGGGGCAGTAGCGGTGAGCACGGCCCAGAAGGCGAAGACGCCCGCCGCGCCTCTCCCGGAAGACCCGACGACGCTGTCGGGAATTCCGGTCAAGCGCGAGTACACGGCGGCCGACCTTCCCCCCGGCGACGTCGGCCGCCCCGGCCAGTATCCGTTCACGCGCGGCCTCAAGGGCAGCGGCTATCGCATGACGCCGTGGACGATGCGCATGTTCGCGGGCCACAAGACGGCGAAGGACACCAACGAGCGCTTCAAGTACCTGCTCGAGCACGGCCAGACCGGACTCTCGACGGCGTTCGACCTCCCGACGCTCATGGGCCTCGACTCCGACGATCCGCGCTCGCTCGGCGAGGTCGGCCGCGAGGGCGTGGCCGTCGACAGCCTGGCCGACATGGAGACGCTCTTCTCGGGGATCAACCTCGCGAAGGTCTCGACGTCGATGACCATCAATTTGCCCGCGCCCGTCACCTTCGCGATGTACATGGCGCTCGCCAAGAAGCAGGGCGTCCCCTTCAACCGCGTGCGCGGCACGTGCCAGACGGACATCCTCAAGGAGTACATCGCCCAGAACGAGTACCTCTATCCGCCGGAGCCGTCTATGCGGCTCGTGCTCGACTTGATCGAGTACTGCGTGAAGGAGGTGCCGCGCTTCTACCCGATCTCGATCTCCGGCTACCACATCCGCGAGGCCGGCGCCGACGCGGTGCAGGAGCTCGCGTTCACGCTCGCCGACGGCCGCGACTACGCGGAGCGTCTCGTGGCGCGCGGCCTCAACGTCGACGATTTCGCCTCGCAGCTCTCGTTCTTCTTCGACGTGCACAACCACTTC
>CAYVFO010000031.1:13747-22617 GCA_964450975.1 uncultured Elusimicrobia bacterium
GATCTGGGCCAAGCTCATGAAGGACGAGTTCGGCGCGAAGAAGGAGATCTCCTGGATGCTGCCGATGCACTGCCAGACCGCGGGCGTCTCGCTCACGGCCCAGCAGCCGCTCAACAACCTCGCGCGTGTCGCCTACCAGTCCATGGCGGCCGCGCTCGGCGGCACGCAGAGCCTGCACACGAACTCCTTCGACGAGGCGCTCGCTCTCCCGACGGACGACGCGGTCAAGCTCGCGCTCCGCACGCAGCAGATCCTCGCGTTCGAGACCGGCGTGACGGACACGCCCGACCCGTTCGGCGGCTCCTACTACCTCGAGAACCTCACGGCCGAGGTCGAGAAGCGCGCGACGGAGATCATGAAGCGCGTCAAGGATTTGGGCGGCGTCGTGCCCGCTCTCGAGAAGGGCTTCTTCCACCGCGAGATCGCGGAGACCTCGTACCGCTTCGAGCTCGACCTCGCCGCGCGCCGGCGCAAGATCGTCGGCGTCAACGAGCAGGCGAGCGGCGGCGTCGCCCCGCCGATCCTCAAGATCGATCACGCCGTCGAGCGCGGCCAGGTGCGCTCGCTCAAGAAACTCCGACGCGAGCGCGACAACGGCAAGGTGCAGGCCAACCTCAAGCGCCTGCGCGAGGCCGCGAAGGGCAAGGACAATCTCCTCCCCGTGATCCTCGAGAGCGTCGAGTCCTACGCCACCGTCGGCGAGGTCACGACCGCGCTCAAGGACGTGTTCGGCGAGTATCCGGTGTTCGGAGGATGAGCATCGGATGATCGTCGCGGTCGCGGCGGAGGACGCCAAGTTCCGCGCGAGCCTCTCCGCCCTCCTCGAGGGCGCGGGCCATCGCGTCGTTCCCTACGCGACTCCCGAGGCCGCGGCCGCCGGGATCGCCGCTTCCGCGCCGCACCTGCTCGTCGCGGCGTTCCCCGTCCCGGGCTGCGCGGGCTTCGTTCGCGCCCTGCGCGAGAACGCCGCGCGCCGCTCGCTGCCGGTCCTGTGCGTGGACCCGCGCGGCTCGACCGAGGACTCCGTCGCGTGCCTCGACGCGGGCGCCGACGACGCGATCACGCGCCCGTTCCAGCCGCCGATCTTCCTCGCGCGCGTGCGCGTGCTGCTGCGCCGCGCCGTCTGGTCCGGCGAGGCTCCCGAGGAGACCGTGACGACCTTGACCGGCGGCCCGGTCGAGCTCAAGCTCGTCTCGCGTCAGGCCCTGATCGCGGGAAAAGCCGTCGAGTTGACGCGCCTCGAGTTCGACCTGCTGGCCCAGCTCCTGCGCCATCCCGAGCGCGCGTTCAAGCGCGACGAGCTCCTCGCCGCGGTCTGGAACTACCCGGGCAACGTCGAGACGCGCACGCTCGACAAGCACGTCGAGTCCCTGCGCCGCAAGCTGGGCGCCCACGCGGAACGCATCCAGACGGTCCACGGCGTGGGCTACCGGTTTTCCCCCGGCCAGGCTCCGGTCCGCCCCTGACTTGCGAAGACTTCGCGAAATCCCTTTCGCGCCCCTTTCGCCGTTCCGGCCGGTTCATCAACGTGAATCGAGCTATGCTATGAGGAATCCTATGATCATGAAAACGATCGCCCGCGTCGTCTCCCTCGCGCTCCTCGCCGCCCTGCCGGCGGCGGCCGTCAATCTTCCCTTGAGGATTCCTTTCCAGGGCAAGCTCATCGACCCGGCCACCAACAATCCCAAGAACGGCTCGTTCAGCATGCAGTTCCAGATCTACGCCGCCCCGACTGGAGGCTCGTCGCTCTACAGCGAGACGCAGACCGTTCCGGTGTCCAACGGCGTCTTCGCCGTCCAGATCGGGACGCTGAGCCTGCTGAGCGCCGATCTCTTCTCGGGGGCGTCCGCCTACCTCGGCGTCACCGTCGGCGCCGACGCCGAGATGACCCCGCGCCAGCCGCTGTCGATGAGTCCGTACGCCTTCACGGCCGCGCAGCTCGTCGCGTCCGGCGATATGCGCGTCAACGCCGGGACGTCCTACTCGACGTTCACCTCGGCGGGCAACCTTCTGCTCCAGTACGGCGTCGTCGGCACGACGGCGGCGTTCTCCGGCGGCCTCACCGCCTCTTCGGGGACGTTCACGGCGACCGGCGCGTCGCAGTTCTCGCTCGAAACGTCCTCCGGCGTCAGGGTCGAGCTCGGCACGCTGAAGGTCGACGCGGCGAGCAGAGGCATCGACGCGACGGGAACCGGCATCGTGGCGAGCACGGGCGTGTTCTCGAGCTCGGTGACGGCCAAGCAGTTCTTCGGCATCGGCGCGAGCTCGATCGCCGTCAAGCTCACCGACGAGAACCTCGCGAGCGACAATACCCTCAACAACGACCGCGACCTCGCGATTCCGATCGCGGCGAACGAGGTGTGGACCGTCTACGGCGTCGTCATGGCTTCTTCCACGAGCGCGACGCCGGATTGGCAATACGCGTTCAAAGTGCCGACAGGCGCCACGATGGACATTCAGGCCGTCAACTATCCGACCCTCACGACCTTCGCCAAGCAGAACATCCGCGGCAGCGGTCAGAGCATGGGCTTGAGCGCGATCACCGCCAACGTCATCAATTCGTTGATGTTCACCGGGACCGTCATAAACGGCGGAACGGCCGGGTTCATCCAGTTCCAGTGGGCGCAGAACACCTCGAACGGTACGAACACGACGGTGACGAGAGGATCTTATCTTGCGGGAACGCGCGTCCGGTAGAGGCCGGACCGCGCTCGCGGCCGGGCTCCTGATCGCGGCTCTCGCCGCGCTCTTCTCCCCTCCCGCGCGCTCGGGCGAGCCGATGTCGAGCCCCGACAACGCGGTTCCCCGGTCCGCCGTCGGCGGCGGCACCGTGCTCTCGCAGTCGACCAACAACCGCCTCGACGCCGGCGTCGTCGACGAGATCGGCCTCTCCACGACGGCCTCGGCGGGCAGCCGCCTCGGCTCCGGCTACGCGCACGTGCTGGCCTTCCCGTTCAAGATCACCGATCTGGCCGACCGCGGCGACGTCTCGGTCTCGAGCGTCACGCTGCAGTGGACCTCCCCTGGCGTCGACGGCGAGCGCGGCTCGCTGCCCGCGGGCTCGAGCTACTACATCCGCGTGGCGAGCTACACGGTTCCCGACACGTTCGCCCTCCCCGACGCGGCGGACGTGATCTTCTCGACGTCCGGCGTCGCGCCCGGCGAGCTCGTCGCCGCCGGCAAGACCGGACTGCAGCCCAACACGACGTACTGGGCCCGGATCTGGACGAAGGACGGCGCCGGGAACATGTCCTACGCGTCGGACCTCTCGACGTTCACGACGCTCGCTCTGCCCGTCTCCCTGCAGAGCGAGTCGTTCGTCCGGGTTTACTTCACCTCGGTGACCGTCCAGTGGTCCGCCCGGCCGTCCTCGCCTCCCGACGCCTCGTCGATGAGCGCCTCGGGCTACCTCGTCGAGGCTTCGTCGACCAACTTCGGAACCCTGCTTCCGGGCGGCGTGGTCTCCTCGTCGTCGACGCCGAACGTGGCGCTCTCGACCCTGACCGTGTCGGACCCCGGCCTCGTCGTCGACCGGACGTATTATTTCCGCGTCGGCGCGCTCAACTGGGCGGGCGTGCCGAACTGGACGGTGCTGGGCGCGACCGACACGAAGTTCCATGTCAACGAGCCGGTTCCCGCCGATCCGCCGTACTCCGACATCAGTACCGGCTCGATCACGGCGCGCTGGGACCGCAACGGCAATCCGGGCAACGCGTACTATTACGCGGAGGTCTCCACCGCGCCCGATTTCACCGGCGTCGTCACGACGACGGACACCTACGAGCTGTTTTATTCGACCGGCGGGCTGGCCGTCAACACGACCTACTATTTCCGCGTGTTCGCCTCCACGCGCGGCAACTCGAGCGCCTACGCGTCGTTGGGCTCGACGATGACCTGGGCCTTCGCGCCCGCGGCCGCGGGAACTCCGTTCGGCTCGGTGCACGTCAGCTCTCTGACGGCGCGCTGGCTCGGCGGCGGCAACCCGCCGGGCGTCTCGACCTTCAGCGTGGTCGCCACGACGAGCCCCGCTTATCCGAACCTCGACGACGGGAACGTCATCCTGCTCAGCACGCGTCCCGCGGGCTCGGATCCGGCCGCGACGCTGTCGGGCCTGGAGCCGAACACGACCTATTTCCTGTTCGCCGCCGGCGTCAACGCGATCGGCGCCCAAGGCTCGTTCGAGCTGATCGGGACGACCGCGACGCGTCCGGCTCCCCCCGCCGCGGCGGACTTCGAGGAGGTCTCGTTCTCTTCCGTCACGGCGTCCTGGTCGACGAACGGCAATCCCCTGGGCGTGACGACCTACACGGTCGTGCTGAGCACGGTCGCGTCGTACCCGGGCGGCGGAGCTTGGGACGTCGCGGCGAGCACCGTGCCGGACTCGTCGGTCGTGATATTCCCGGTCGACGGACTCCTGCTCAACGTCACCTATCACCTGTACGTGACGGCGGAGGGCCACGCCCACCGGGCGTACGCGACGGACGGCTCGACGGCGACCAAGGCGTCCGAGCCGGGCGTCTCGCCGAACTTCCCGACCTACGACTCCGCGACCACGACGAGCTTCCGCCTCAACTTTTCCTCGGGCCTCGCCGAGAACGGCTACAACAACGCTCTGCCTCCCGCGACGACGTATTTCGCGCAGCTTTCGCTCGAGCCCGACTTCGATCCCGTCGTCGCGGCCTCGATCACCTTCACCACGTTCGCCGACTTCCCGGGGCTCCTGGTCAACACGACCTACTTCGCGAAGGTGACGGCGTTCAGCCACCATCACGGAACCTGGACCGCGTACGCGGATTTCGGATCGTCCGCCACATTGGCCGCGATCCCGGCGACGGCGGTGACGACCTTCACCTCGGTCGCGTTCACCTCGATGACGGTCTCCTGGTCGCGCAACGGCAATCCGGTGAGCATGACGACTTACACGGTCGTGCTGAGCCCGCAGACGCCTTACCCGAACTCCGACCCCGGCAATTTCGTCCTTTCGACGGCCCCGGTCGGCCTCTCGCCGACTGCGTCGTTCGACGGGCTCAATTCGGCGACGACCTACTACCTGTTCGTCGCGGCCGTCAACCCGCGGGGCGTCGAGACGGCCTACGCCGCGCTCGGCTCGACGCGCACCTCGCTTTCGCCGAAGACTTGGGCGGGCGCGTGCAACAACAACTGGTACAACCCGGCCTGTTGGAGCCCCGCGGGCGTGCCGGGAGCCAACGACGCCGTCACGATCGGCATCGCCGCGAGCGTCGTCGTCACGGCGAGCTCGCCGTCGATCAGCTTCTCGAGCCTGACGCTCGGCAGCCCTTCGGGCGCCGTCGCGGGCCTGACGATCGCGACGACGATCGCCTCGGGCGGAAGCGTGCTGATCTACGGCGGGGCCGGGCTCACGCAGAGCACGACGCGGCAGCTCGTCTTCGACGGCGACTTCACCATGCTCTCGGGCTCCTCGCTCACGCACACCGCCGAGAGCGCGACGAGCATCAGCTCGGTCAACGTCCGCGTCACGGGAACCTTCGACCTCCAAGCCGGCGCGACGATCAACGTCATGGGCAAGGGCTATCGCGGCGGCGCGGTCGACACGGCGGGCTTCGGTCCCGGCGCGGGCGGAACGGACACGGCCAACGGCGAGAGCGGCGGCGGCGCGGGCCACGGCGGCTACGGCGGCACCGGCGTCGGCGCGCCCGGAGGCGGAGGCGGCGGAACCTACGGTTCTCAGACGGCGCCGGTCAACATGGGCTCGGGCGGCGGCGGCGCCGGCAACACGGGCACGGGCGGCTCCGGCGGAGGCGTCGTGATCATCGACGCGGCCGTCATGAGCCTCGACGGCGTGATCATCTCCTCCGGCAACATGGGCATGTCGGTCGCCGGCGGCAACCGGGCCGGCGGCGGCGGCGGGTCCGGCGGCGGCGTCTTCATCTCCGCGGCCCAGTTCTCCGGCTCCGGCTCGATCGACGCCTCGGGCGGCGGCGGCGGTCTCGACGGCGGGGTCAGCCCCGGCGGCGGCGGCGGCGGCGGCCGCGTCTCCGTCGTCGTTTCAGAATCCGGCACCACCTGCGGCCTCAACGTGGTCGTCGCGGGAGGCGCGTCGGGCGGCGGGACGGCCGCGGCGGGCAACGCGGGCACGTTCAACGACGGAAGCCTCCTCGGGGCCGCCCAGGGGTTCTCGGGCGCCCCGGCGAGCGCGACCAGCGTCGATTGGACGTGGACGCTGGCGACCGGCGCGACCGACTATCAGATATTCTCGTCCACGGGCGGCCCGATGTCGCCGCCGCTCGGCGCCGCGGCGAGCTACACGACCACGGGCTTGGCGGTCAACACGACCGCCTCGTTCTACGTCCAGGCGCGCGCCTGCGGAGCCAACGTCGCGGACTCCGCGGCCGACGCGGTCTCGACGCTGGCGACGCTCCCGGCGGCCGCCGCGACGCCCTATCCCGACGTCGGCATGAGTTCCGCGAGCGTTTCCTGGACGGACAACGGCAACCCCGTCGACGTCACCACCTACACGGTCGTCCTCACGACCGAAGCGGCGTTTCCCAACGCCCACTCCGGCAACGTGACGCTGAGCACCTTGCCCGCCGGCGCGGAGCTGACGGCGCGGCTCGCGGGCCTCTACCCGAACTCGACTTATTACCTGTTCGTCGCCGCGGTCAATCACGCCGGACTCCTCACGTCCTACGCGAATCTGGGAGGCGAGGGCTCCGCCACTTTGGCGCTTCCCCCCTCCTACCTCGGGAGCTTGTCGGCGACGTATCCGTCCGTCCAGGCCGCGACTGTCGCCGTCTCCTGGGGAACGCTCCCCGCGTCTCCCCCCGACGTCGCGTCGGCGACCTGCGCCGGATACCTGCTGGAGATCTCGTCGACGAATTTCGGCCAGCTGTCTCCCGGCGGGGTCGTCGTCAGCTCGGTCACGCCGTCGCCGCTGACGGATACCCTCGTCGTCGCCTATCCCGACGCCTCCGTCACCACGAACTACTACCGCGTCTCGAGCCTGAACTGGTCGAGCCGGCCCACGGTTCTGCAGCTCGGCAAGCTCAACTTCCAGATCTCGCAGTCCTCCCCGGGCGTGCAGCTCGGCTCGATCGACATGAACGCGACTCCGTCCTTGGTCGCCGCGAGCTCGATCGTCGTGACGAACGCGGGCGATCTGCCGGCGACCTTCGTCCTCGCGGCGAACATGGCGACGCTTCCGTCGAGCCCGTGGACCGTCGCCGATTTCGTGGGCATCGACAGCGTGACCGTCCAAGGCCTCTGGAACACGGGACCTCCCGCGCCCCCCGAAGGAGCCTTCACGACCTTCCTGACGCCGGCGCCGCGGGCCTCCCAGGCCGGCGGCAACTACGCGGGCGACCAGGACGGCGTCGCCGTCCCGCCCGGCCAATCGCGGACCCTGTGGTTCCGCGTCCAGATTCCCTCCTCGACTTCCTCCAACGCGGAAGAAGTCATCGGCGTCGACGTCCAGCCCGTCCGCCCCTAGCCGTTCCCTCCTGCCGCAATAGACGGCACTCGATAACACTCATCACCCTTATTCACCTGATGCATATTCAAGCGTCTTGTATTGTTGAGTGTCATCCAGTGTCGGTGATTATGTGAAACTTTTGCGAAGAAGTCTTCGCTGAAACATTGCCGGGCTTCGCGGCCCGTCCGGCGTTATAAGGTTAAACTCCCGTACGCGCGCGCGAGACTATATAGCGCGCGCGAAACGGAGACACCGGACGATGATCGAAACGACGAAGAAGCTCGCGGCGGCCCTGATCCTGACGCTCGCGAGCGCCTCCCCCGCCCTCGCCGCGGGAATGCGCACGAAGTTCGGCGAGGTGGTCGTGAGCGGCCTGAAGATCGGCCAGACGTACTCGCTCAAGGACCTCGTGAACCTGCCCTACTCGGTGGTCAACACCGGCGACGAAGAAGTCGATCTCCTGATCGACGTCATCAAGCCCGAGGGCGACACGCTCAAGAACGCCTACGACGCCGTGACTTCCTCGGCCTGGGTCACGCTCGACCAGACGCGGTTCACGGTCGCGCCCAACCGCGAGGTCGCCACCGACCTCAAGGTCGCGATCCCGAACGACCCCGCGCTGCTCGGCCGCCGCTTCCAGGCCGACATCTGGGCGCGCACTAGATCCGCCAAGGGCATGTTCGCGGTCGGCATGCGCAGCCGACTGCTCATCCACGTGGACAGCACGCCGCCGACCGAGGAGGAGCTCAAGCGCAAGTTCGTCAACAAGCGCCTGGCCAACCTCGACTTCACCTTGCTGCCCACGAGCGGCACGGCCGAGGACGTCCCCCTCGGCAAGAAGATCGACCTGCGCAAGGAGCGCAAGGTCGGCGTGAAGATCATCAACCCGAACGACGCGGCGCTCAACTTCCGCATCCGCTCGATCCCGAACTGGGAGAGCCTGCTCAAGGCGCCCGAGGGCTTCGAGGACGCGTACAACCCCCAGTGGCTGACGCCGGCGAAGGACGTCGTGAAGGTCGAGGGCAACAGCATCTCGGAGACGGGCCTGTTCGTCGAGATCCCCGACAAGCCCGAGCACCGCGGCAAGAAGTTCTTCTTCTCGGTCGGAGTCGAGATCCTCGAGGCGGAGATTCCGGTCAAGGTCTATTACCGGCTGTACCTGAGCACGGAGAAGGCGAAATGAAAACCACGAAGACGGCGAAGGCGATCGGCCTCGTCCTCGCGCTCCTGGGCCTCGCGGCCTCGGCGCGCGCGGCGGCGACGAATCCGGCGCGGCTCAACATCAACATCACGATCACCCAGAACCTTTCGGTGACCGTCAACGGGGCGAACTCCAGCACGCACACGGTCGCGTGGAACGCGGCGAACGCCAACGACCGCCTCGTGGCGACGTCGAGCTCGACCGTGCTCAACGACTCCG
>CAYVFO010000032.1:0-21886 GCA_964450975.1 uncultured Elusimicrobia bacterium
AATAATTTGGTATACTGACGGTCTTATGAAGAAGAACCTGCACCCCGCTTATCGCACCGTCGTGTTCCAGGACGTCTCCGCCGGCAAGGGCTTCCTGACCCGCTCCTCGATCTCGGCCAAGGACACCGTGACCTGGGAAGACGGCAAGACGTATCCGCTCGTGAAGGTCGACGTCTCGGCCTTCTCCCACCCGTTCTACACCGGCCAGCAGAAGGTGCTCGACACCGCCGGCCGCATCGACCGCTTCAAGAAGCGCTTCGTCGCCTCCGAGGGCAAGACCGTCGACCGCAAGGCGACGAAGGCCCAGCCCAAGCGCCTCGCGCACGTCGGCAGCCAGAAGAAGGAGAAGACGCTCTCCTCCGCTCCGACGAAGGCCGAGAAGGACGCGAAGAAGGCCGCTCCCAAGAAGGACGCGAAGCCCGCCAAGAAGGACTAGCGGACCCGCTCCGAACCGGGCCCCGGCCGAAAGGCCGGGGCCCGTCTCTTTATATTAGCCCCCGATGATCGACCCTAAAATCGCCAGGCTGGAATCGGAATACCGCGAGCTCGAGAGCAAGCTCGCGTCGGGCGGCCTTTCGTCCGCCGAGCTCAAGGAGCTCGCGGTCAAGCACAGTCAGATGGGCCCGCTGATGGCGAAGGTGCGCGAGCTTTTGCGCGTCGACAAGGAGCTCGAGGGCCTCGCGGCGCTCGAGGCCGATCCCGACATGCGCGCGATGGCCGCCGAGGAGCGCCCCGCGCTCGAGAAGCGCAGAACGGAGCTCCTGTCCGACATCGCGATCGAGCTCCTGCCCAAGGACCCGAACGACACGAAGAACTGCTACCTCGAGATCCGCGCCGGAGCGGGCGGCGACGAGGCCGGCCTCTTCGCGGGCGAGCTCCTGCGCGCGTACTCGCGCTTCTGCGAGACGAAGGGCTGGAAGGTCGAGACGCACGATCTCTCGTCGGCCGGCAAGGGCGTCAAGCAGGGCGTGATCTTCATCTCCGGCAAGGACGTGTTCTCGTGGCTCAAGTACGAGGGCGGCGTGCACCGCGTGCAGCGCGTGCCCGCGACCGAGGCCGCGGGCCGCATCCACACCTCGACGGTGACGGTCGCCGTCATGCCCGAGGTCGAGGAGTCCGCCGAGATCACGATCAAGCCCGACGAGATCAAGCTCGACACCTACCGCGCCGGCGGCGCGGGCGGCCAGAACGTCAACAAAGTCGAGACGGCGGTGCGCATCACGCACATCCCGTCCGGCATCGTCGTCGAATGTCAGGAAGAGCGCAGCCAGGGCCGCAACCGCGAGAAGGCCATGAAGCGCCTGATCTCGATCTTGGCCAACGCCGAGCGAGAGAAGGCCGCCGCGGCGAACGCCTCCGCCCGCAAGACGCAGGTCGGCACCGGCGACCGCTCCGAGAAGATCCGCACCTACAATTTCCCGCAGTCGCGCGTGACCGACCACCGCCTCGAGCGCTCGTGGCACAACCTGGCCGACGTGATGGAAGGCGCGCTGGGGCCCGTGTTCGAGGCCCTGCGCGAGGAGCAGCGCCGCCTGCTCATGGCCGAATCGAAATGAGCGCCGGCACCGTCGCCGACTGGCTCGCCAAGGGCGAGAAGTACCTGACCGAACGCGGCGTCCCCGAGGCGCGCGCGAGCGCGGAGTTCCTGCTCGCCGAGATGTTCGGCGTGTCGCGCCCCGCGGCGCTGCTGCGCAGCGCGCAGAACCTGACGGTCAAGGAGACGCACCAGTACTGGGACTGGATCAAGTGGCGCGGCAAGCGCCTGCCCGTCGCCTACATCCTCGGCTATCAGCCGTTCCTCGGCATCAAGATCGAGGTCACGCGCGACTCGCTCGTGCCGCGCCCGGAGACCGAGGAGCTCGTGCTCGAGTGCGAGCGCCTGCTCAAGAAGGTCCCGACGCCGAAGATCCTCGAGATCGGAACCGGAACCGGCTGTATCGCCATCGCGCTCGCCCAGCTCTTGCCCCAGGCGACGATCTTCGCGACCGATCTCTCAAAGGCCGCCCTCGATCTCGCGCAGAAGAACGCGATCGCCCAGCACGTCGGCAACCGCATCCGCTTCGTGCGCGAGGACTTGTTCTCCGACCGCCAGGGCCTGCGCGGCTGGGCCGACCTGCTCGTCTCGAACCCGCCCTACATCCCGACCAAGGAGCTCGACGGCCTCGAGCCCGAGGTCCAGCGCGAGCCCCGGATGGCGCTCGACGGCGGCAAGGACGGCCTCGACGCCATCCGCGCGATCGCCGCCATGGCGCCGAAGATGCTCAAGCCCGGCGGGGCGCTCGCGATGGAGATCCATTCGAAGCAAGGGCCGGCGGTGACCAAGATCTTCACGCAGCTCGGGTTCAAAGTGGTTTCGATCAAGAAAGATGCCCAGGGCCACGACCGCATGGCCTTCGGCGTCATGCCAGTGCTTTAATACCGTCCCGGACCTAATAACATGGATAAACTGGTCATCGAAGGCGGACATCCGCTCAGCGGAAGCGTGAAGGTCAGCGGCGCGAAGAACGCGGCCCTGCCGATCCTCATCGCGACGCTCCTGACCGACGACGCGTGCACAATCGAGAACGTCCCGGCCACGCTCCGCGACCTGCGCACGACGTTCCGCCTTCTCGAGAGCCTCGGCAAGAAGGTGAAGGTCGAAGGCTCGACCGTCACCGTGACCTCGACGGGCTCGCTCAAGACGCAGGCGCCCTACGACATCGTCAAGCAGATGCGCGCCTCCGTGCTCGCGGCGGGCCCGCTGCTCGCGCGCTTCGGCCTCGTGCGCGTGCCGATCCCCGGCGGCTGCGCGATCGGCCTGCGCCCGATCGACATCCACCTCAAGGGCTTCGAGACGATGGGCGCCCGCCGCATCTCCGACCAGGGCGACATCATCATGTCCGCGCCGAAGCTGACGGCGACGACGATCAAGCTCCGCTTCCCGTCCGTCGGCGCGACGCAGAACCTCATGATGGCCGCGGCGGTCACGCCGGGCCGCACGACGATCGCCAACGCCGCGCGCGAGCCGGAGATGGAGGATTTGGGCGCGTTCCTCGAGCGCCTCGGCGCCAAGGTCAAGGGCGCGGGCACGGCGACCGTCGTCGTCGAGGGCAAGGCGAAGCTGCACGGCGCGCGCCACCGCGTGATCCCCGACCGCATCGAGGCGGGCACGTTCCTGCTCGCCGCCGCCGCCGCGCGCGGCAAGATCCGCCTCGTCGGCGCGGAGGCCTCGCATCTCGAGCCCGTGCTGTCCGCGCTGCGGAAGGCCGGAGCGAAGGTGAAGTCCGGCAAGGGCTGGATCGAGCTGTCGATGGAGCGCCGCCCGCGCGCCGTCTCGGTCGTCACCAAGCCGCATCCGGGCTTCCCGACCGACCTGCAGGCTCCGTGGATGTCGCTGATGACGCTCTGCACCGGCTTCGCGAAGGTCACGGAGACCGTCTTCGAGAACCGCTTCCTCCACGCGGCCGAGCTGGGCCGCATGGGCGCGCAGATCGCGGTCTCGGGCCGCACCGCCGTCGTCGCCGGCCAGGAGCGCCTCTCCGGCGCGCCGATCATGGCGTCCGACATCCGCGCCGGCGCCTCTTTGCTCGTCGCCGCCGTCGCGGCGAAGGGCCGCACGACGATCCAGCGCGTCTACCACATCGACCGCGGCTACGAGCACGTGGAGAAGAAGCTCGCCGCGCTCGGCGCCCGCGTCGAGCGGGTGAAATGACCTTCGCCGAGGCCCTCGCGGTCCTCGACGAGCGCCAAGAGGCGCGCATCGTGCTCGGCCTTCCGCGCGTCCGCGCCCATCTCGCGCGCCTCGGGGATCCGCACTTGAAGGTTCCGGCGTTCCACGTCGCGGGCACCAACGGCAAGGGCTCGACCTGCGCGATCCTCGCCTCGGTGCTGCGCGCCTCGGGCCGCCGCGTGGGCCTCTACGTCTCGCCCCATCTGCTCTCGCCGCGCGAGCGCATCACCGTCGACGGCGCGCCGATCCCGGAGAAGGACTTCGCGCGCGCGATGAAGCGCGCCCTCGCCGCCGACAAGAAGAAGGACCTCACCTATTTCGAGCTGCTGACCTCGATCGCGTTCCAGCATTTCGCGGCGAGCCGCTGCGACGTGATGGTCCTCGAGACCGGGCTCGGCGGCCGCCTCGACGCGACGAACGTCGTCGAGAGGCCGCTCGCCGCGATCGTGACGTCGATCGACTTCGACCACATGGCGTGGCTCGGCGACACGCTGCCCAAGATCGCGCGGCAGAAGGCCGGCATCTTCAAGGCCGGCCGCCCGGCGGTCCATCCCGCGATCCCGGTGCTGACCAAGGCGGCGGTCAAAGGCGTCCGCTTCGCGGTGAAGAAGCCGTGGCCGTGCGTCTCCGTCGACTGGAAGAAGGGGACGCAGACGCTGCGCGCCCCGAACGGCCGCCGCTACGTCCTGTCCTTGCTCGGCGCGCGGCAGGGCTGGAACGCCGCGCTCGCGGCGGAGGCGTTGAAGGCCGCCGGATTGTGCGTCGAGGAGGCCGCCTTCGCGCGCGGCCTCAAGTCGGTGCGCTGGCCCGCGCGCTTCGAGCCGCTCGCGCTCGGCAAGGGAAAGACCTTGATCGTCGACGGCGCGCACAACCCCGAGGCCTCTCGCGCCTTGGCCGAGACGTGGAAGTCCTCGCCTCACTCCAGGCGCCGCTCGCGCTGGATCCTCGGCGTGATGAAGGACAAGGACGTGAAGGGCGTGCTCGGTCCGATCGCGCCGTTCCTCAAGGACGCGGTCGTCGTGCGCCCTCCGTCGCCGCGCGCGCTCGAGCCCTTCGACCTCGCCGCGTCGGTCCGCCGCCTGGCGCCCAAAGCGCGCGTGACCATCGAGCGCGATCCGGCCGCCGCGATCGGCGCGTGGCGCCGCGACGCCTCCGCGCCGCCCGTCGCCGTCTGCGCGGGCTCGCTCTATCTCGCGGGAGCCGCGCTCAAGGCCGCCGGGAGGAAGGCGTGAAGAAATACGCCGCCGGAGTGGACGTCGGGGGGACTTACGCCAAGGTCGGCCTCGTCGACGAGAAAGGGAACGTGATCCGCTCGGAGCAGTTCCCCACGGAGCCGGAGAAAGGCCCCAGGGAATTCATTTCTCGTTTGAAGGCCGTGCTCGGCAAATGGCCCATCTCCTCGCTCGGAGTCGGTCTCGCCGGAGGAGTCGACGCCGAAACGGGCAAGCTGTTGTTCGTTCCGAATCTGAAGGGCTGGGCGGGCTTTTCATTCAAAGCGCCGTTGAGCCGTTCGCTCAAGGTGCCGGTGGTCGTCGACAACGACGCCAACGTCGCCGTCTGGGGCGGCTACAAGATCGCGCTCAAGGGCAAGCCGCGGCACGTGGTCGGCCTGACGCTCGGCACGGGCGTCGGCGGCGGCCTCATCATCGACGGCAAGCTCCACTCGGGCGCGGGCGGGCTCGCCGGCGAGGCCGGACATATGTCGCTCGAGCTCGACGGCCCGGCCTGCAACTGCGGCCGCCGCGGCTGCCTCGAGGCCTACGCGGGCACGTACGGGCTCCTGCGCTCCGCGCGCGCGCGCATGGCGGCGCCCCCGGAGCCGCTGACGCCGAAGGCGATCGCCGACGCGGCGCTCGCGGGCGACGCGGGCGCGATCGCGACGTGGGAGGAGGCGGGCGCGCGCCTCGGCCAGGGAATCGCGAATCTCGTGCTGATCCTCAACCCCGACGCGGTGCTGCTGCTCGGCGGCGTCGCGCGCGCGGGCAGGCTCGTGCTCGACCCGGTCAAGCGCGTCCTCGACGCGCAGCCGTTCCGCGAGCCATTCGATGGACTGGTCCTGTCGGCGCCCGCCGACCGCGACTGGGGCGTCGTCGGCGCCGCGCTGCTCTCCCGGGAGCGCCGCCGCTGATGAGAGCCGTCCTGCTCGCGCTGGCCCTGTGCGCCCCCGCGCGCGCCGAGGACTACGTCCTGCCCGAGCCGCCGCCCGGACCGCGCCTCGATTATCAGGCCGACAAAGTGGACTTCGACGGCGAGCGCGGCCTGCTGCACCTGCAGGGCGACGTGACGCTCAAGGAGTCCACGTGGACGGTGAAGGGCTCCGAGCTGTGGATCGACACCGACAAGCGCCGCGGCCGCTCGCAGGGGCCGCTGCTCGTCGAGGACGGGATCTCCGCCGTCTACGGCGAGTCCGGCGAGTTCGACTTCGCCGAGCACACGGGCCGGCTCGAGCGCACGAGCGCGGGCCACGCCGACTGGCGCATCCGCGCGCGCGAGGCGAAAGTCGGCCACAACCGCCGCCTCGACTACTCCGGCGCGACCTTCACGAGCTGCAGCGCCAAGCCGCCGCACTACCACTTCAACGCCTCGCGCATCACGGTCAAGCCGAAGAAGAGCATGGTCGCCAAGAACGTCGTGTTCTATCTCGGCGAGGTTCCCGTCCTCTATCTGCCGTTCCTGTACAAGTCGCTCAAGCCGCGCTCGTGGCTGCGGTGGAAGACGCAGCCCGGCTACGACCGCCGCAACGGCGTCTTCGCGAAGAACACTCTGACCACCGAGCACGGCGACAAGGTGTACAGCAAGCTGTTCGCCGACTACTACGCCGCGCAGGGCTTCGGCGCCGGCGGCGAGCTGCACCGGCGCGAGGGAGAGGACTCCCGCGGCGCGCTGTTCGGCTACACGATCCGCGAGACCTCGACGAACGCCCGTCGATGGGCCGTGCTCGGCCAGCAGTACCAGGCGATCGGCTCCTCGACGTCGTTCCAGGCGCGCCTGCAGGTCCAGTCCGACGCCGACTTCAACAACAACTACTCGCGCTCGAGCACGTTCCGCGTCACCGAGGAGCTCGTCAACGGCGGCGCGTTCACGCACCGCTTCCGGCGCGGCACGGCGCGCCTCTCGTACGCGCGCCTCGACCGCGGCAACTCCGACCGCCGGACCTTCGACAAGGCGCGCGAGAGTTATCCGCGCCTCGAGTACCTGAGCCAACCGCTGCGCGTCGGCAAGCTGCCGTGGCTCAACACCTTGGACGGCGCCTTCGACAACGTCTACGACGTGAGCCGGCCGTTCATCGAGAAGTCGGCGACCGCGGGCTGGGAGGCGACGCGCACCTTCCCGATCGCGCGCGGCGTCAGCTTCGCGCCCAAGCTCCGCTTCCGCGAGACGTGGTACAACCGCGTCGACCAGCTCGAGGTCTCCGGGAGCACCAAGACGATCCAGGACGCCGTCATCGCGCGCCCCTCGGCGGCCGGCACCCTGCGCTTCGACACGCCCATCGGCGGCGTGGACGTCACCCAGTCCTACGCGGAGCGCCTCAAGCCGGGCTCGTTCAAGCAGGACTCGAGCGCGGTCGACAAGGGCGTCGAGGAGAATCTGCTGACGGTCTCCGACGTCTTCATCCCGGCGCCGCGCATGTACGCGCGCCTCTCGACGGGCTACGACTTCCGCACGTTCCGCGGCTACACGGTGGGCTTCCGGCGCCGCGTGCAGCCGTTCACGGCCGACGCGTCCTGGTCGCCCACCGACAAGCTCGCGCTGACCGTGCGCGACGAGTACGCGCTCGACGAGGGCAACCGGGCGACGATCCTCGACGCCCGCTGGGGCGACGAGGAGGGGGCGGCGATCGGCGGCGGCTTCGCCTGGAACGCGGCGGCCTCGCGCAGCTACGTCGCGAGCTTCGACTTCGCGGTCGCGCCGTCGAGCCCGACGTGGCGCCTCGCGATGGGCGTGCGCGCCTCGGCCGAGAGCTCGCGCGGCGTCGGCGGCCTGCACGGCTGGCGCGTCTTCGAGAAGGAGTTCTCCTGGACGAAGCGCTGGCACGACTTCTACACCAAGATCGCCGGCCGCTTCCGCCCGGGAGGCGTCGGCGAGGCCTCGATCCGCATCGACCTCAAGTTCGGCGAGATCGACCCCAAGAACGCCCCGCGCCGCGACTGGGAGACCGAGCTCTTCCCCGAGCGCGCCAAGCAGGACGACCTCCGCCCCTAAAGCGGAGGGGCCTCCCGCCGAGGGAGGCCCCTGAATCGCGCCGAGTCCGACTGGTTCATTTCATGACTTCAGTATAGCCGCGGGCCCCGTTTCGCGCACCCAAACTCGGAGTTAACGCGATTTGCTAGAATCGCCTTCCCCAATGGCCAAAGACCTCTGGCTCGTCACGGGCGGCGCCGGCTTCATCGGCTCCCATATCGCGGCCGAGCTCGTCCGCCGCGGCGAGCGCGTCCGCGTGCTCGACAACCTCTCGACCGGCACGCGCGCCAAGCTCGCGGCCATCGGCGGCAAGTTCGAGTTCCAGAAGGGCGACCTGACCCGCCTCGCGGACTGCCAGAAGGCCTGCAAGGGCGTCACGTACGTCCTCCACCAGGCCGCGATCCGCTCGGTGCCCAAGTCCATGGACCGGCCGATCCCCTCGAACGAGGCGAACGTGACGGGCACGCTCAACATGCTCATCGCCGCGCGCGACGCCAAGGTCAAGCGCTTCGTCTACGCGTCGTCCTCGTCCGCCTACGGCGCCTCCAAGGTCTTCCCGCAGCGCGAGGACATGCGCCCGCAGCCCCTTTCGCCGTACGCCGTCTCGAAGCTCGCCGGCGAGCACTACGCGATCGTCTTCGCGAAGTCCTTCGGCCTCGAGACCGTCTCGCTGCGCTACTTCAACGTGTTCGGCCCGCGCCAGGACCCCGAGTCTCTGTACTCGGCCGTGATCCCGAAGTTCATGGAGCAGGCGTACCTCGGCGTCCCGCTCGAGGTCCACTCCGACGGCAAGCAGTCGCGCGACTTCACGCACGTCTCCAACGTCGTGCGCGCCAACCTGCTCGCCGCGAAGGGCCCGAAGTCCGTCTCCGGCGAGGTCTTCAACGTCGCGAACTCGACGACCTACAGCCTGCTCGACATCGTCTCCGAGCTCGAGAAGCTCACGGGCCGCAAGCTCGCGCGCAAGCACATGCCGACGCGCGGCGGCGACGTCCGCAAGACGTGGGCCGACAACCGCCGCATCAAGAAAGCGCTCGGCTACACGGCCGCGCGCGGCTTCGAGGACGGCCTGCGCGACACGTGGGACTACTTCGTCAACGACTACTTCCCGAAGAAGCACGGCAAGAAATGAAGATTCTCGTCACCGGCGGCCTCGGCTTCATCGGCTCGAATTTCATCCGCCATCTGACCGAGGCGCGCCCCGGCTGGACGATCGTCAATCTCGACAAGCAGACCTACGCGGGCAACCCGAAGAACCTCGCGGGCCTCAAGGTCAAGACGGTCAAGAAGGACATTTGCGACGCGAAAGCCGTCGACGCCGCGATGAAGGGCGCGGAGTACGTCGTGCACTTCGCCGCCGAGACGCACGTCGACCGCTCGATCCTCGACGCCTCCGAGTTCATCCGCACCAACGTCATCGGCACGCAGGTCCTCCTCGACGCGGCGCTCCGCCACGGCGTGAAGCGCTTCCTGCACGTCTCGACCGACGAGGTGTACGGCTCCGTCCCGACCGGCCACTCCGTCGAGACCGACCGCCTCGAGCCGAACAGCCCGTACGCCGCCTCGAAGGCCGCGTCCGACCTGCTCGTGCGCTCCTATTTCGTCACGCACAAAGCGCCGGTCCTCACGACGCGCGCCTCCAACAACTACGGGCCGTATCAGTACCCCGAGAAGGCTCTGCCCCTCATGATCACCAACTTCATGGAGGACAAGCCCTTCCCGATGTACGGCGACGGCCGGCAGGTGCGCGACTGGCTGCACGCGGTCGACCACGCGCGCGCGATCCTGCTCGTGCTCGAGAAGGGCGAGCTCGGCGGAATCTACAACGTCGGCGGCTCGTTCGACTGCGAGAACCGCGAGCTCATCCAGCGCGTGCTGACCATCATGGGCAAGCCCGGGACGCTCGTCACGCCCGTCGAGGACCGCAAGGGCCACGACCGCCGCTACGCGCTCGACTGCTCGAAGCTGCTGGCGCTGGGCTTCAAGCACCAGTATGACTTCGAGAAGGGCCTCACCGACACGATCGCGTGGTACAAGGCAAACGAGAAGTGGTGGCGCCCGCTCAAGGTCGCCGGCGGCTACCGCACCTATCTGAAGAAGGCCTACAAGAAGAAATGAGCAAGAAGAAGGTCATGCGCAACGGCCACCGTCCTTCCGCTCCGGTCTCCTGGGGCCATCACGGCGGCGGCTGGATCGAGATCGTCGTCGGCTCGATGTTCTCCGGCAAGACGCAGGAGCTCATCCGCCGCCTGCGCCTCGCGCAGATCGCGCGCCAGAAGGTTCAGGTCTTCAACTCCGCGCTCGACATCCGCTACGCGAAGGACCACATCGTCTCGCACGACCTCGTGAAGACGCCGTCGATCGCCGTCGCGAAGGCGAAGGACATCCACGACCGCCTCGACGCCGACACGCAGGTCGTCGGCATCGACGAGGTCCAGTTCTTCGACGAGGGCATCATCTCGGTCTGCGAGCGCCTGGCCGACGAGGGCCGCCGCGTGATCGTCGCGGGCCTCGATCAGGACTTCCGCGGAGAGCCCTTCGTGGTGACCGCGCGCCTGATGGCGTTGTCGGAGTTCGTCACGAAGAATCTCGCGATCTGCATGCTGTGCGGCAACCCGGCGAACCGCTCCCAGCGGCTCTCCGGCGGAAAGAAAGTCGTCGAAGTCGGAGCGGCCGACAAGTACGAGGCCCGCTGCCGGCGCTGCTTCAAGAGGAGCTGAAACCATGGCCGACCGCCCCTATAAGACGGACAATCCCGTCGTCGAGATCAAGAGCACGCTGGGCAAGATCGCCGTCGAGCTGTTCCCGAAGGAGGCTCCGGACACGGTCGCCAACTTCGTCAAGCTCGTCGAGAAGGGCTATTACGACGGCATCATCTTCCACCGCGTGATCCCCAAGTTCATGGTGCAGACCGGCGACCCGACCGGCACCGGCCGCGGCGGTCCCGGCTGGACGATTCTCGACGAGTTCCACCCCAAGCTCCGCCACAACAAGGCGGGAATCCTCTCGATGGCGAACGCCGGCCCCGACACCGGCGGCTCGCAGTTCTTCATCACCCTCGCCGCGACGCCGCACCTCGACGACCGTCACGCGATCTTCGGCCAGGTCATCGAGGGCCAGGACGTCGTCGTGAAGATCGGCGACTCGCCGCGCGACCGCATGGACCGGCCGAACACGCCGGTCGCCATGGAGAAGGTCTCGCTCGTCCAGAAGCTGAACAAGAAGTGAGCCGGGCGCCGCGCCCCGGGGGCCTCGCCCTCGCGGGGGCGTTCGGGGCCGTCGTCTCGCTCGTCTCCCTCGGCAAGGCGTTCCATCTCGACGAGGCGTTCTTCCTGGCCGTCGCCCGGCAGATCCTGCGCGACCCGGCGGACCCGCTCGGCTTCCTATACAACTGGACCGGGTGGACTTTGCCGGCGAACGGCGTGTACGTCCACTCGACGTTCACGCCGTACATGCTCGCGGCGGGCCTCAAGCTCGCGGGGTGGAACGAGGTCCTGCTGCGCCTCGCGTTCGTCCCGTTCGACGCGCTCTCGGCCATGGCGCTGTACGCGCTCTCGGCGAGGTTCCTCAAGCGGCCGCTCTGGCCGGTCCTCTGCGTCCTCGCCTCGCCGTACTGGGTCCTGCCGGTGCCGATGCTCATCGCGGAGCGCTGGATCGTCCTGTGCGCGCTCGGCGGGCTCTGGGCGCTCGTCGAGGGGCTCGAGCGGAAGGCGGCCGAGCTCGAGGCGCTCGCCGTCGCCTTGCTCTCGCTGGCCGTCGTGATCAAGCTCTCGGCCGCCTTCGCGCTGGCGCCCGCGGCGTATCTCGCCTGGCGCGCGCGCAAGCCCGGCCTGGCGGCGGCGCTCGCCCTGCTTCCGGCCGCGGCGGCGGGCGCCGACCTGTGGTGGCTCGAGCCCGGCCGGCGCGGCGCGACCGCGGCGATCCTCGCGGGCGGGCCGTCGTGGCTCGAGCGCGTCCACCACGTCCGCGCCCTGCTGGCGTTCACGGGGGGCCTCGGGCTCTCCGCGCTGCTGTGGCCGGCGTTCGGCGCCGGACGTTTCGCGCCGGGACGCCTCGCGGCCGCCGCGCTCGGCGCGGCGCTGTTCCTCCCGGCGCTCGACCTCGCGGGGATGACCCCGGGCCCGCTCGACCGCGCGTCCGGGGCGCTCTTCGCCGCGGCGGCGGCCTACGGTGCGGCGTCGCTGCGCGGCGGCTTCTGGACCTCGTGGGCGGCCGCCGGCGCCGCTCTCGCCCTGGTCAACTGGTCGATCTCGGCGCGCGCGTGTCTCCTGTTCCTGCCCGCTCTGACTTTGGGTCTCGCGGCCCGCCTCGAGGAGGAGCGGAGCGCGAGCCGGATTATGATGCCGTCGTTCGCGCTGCTCCTGTTCGCGAGCCTGTGCCTGTCGTGGGCCGACGCGCGCTACGCCGACGCGCAGCGGACGTTCGCCGCCGCCGTGAAGGGCGCCTACGGCGACCGGACATTGCGCTTCACCGGCCACTGGGGGCTCCAGCACTACCTCGAGGACGCCGGGGCCGTCTCGCTCGACGAGGGCCGCGGCGGCTGGGCCGAGGCGAAGAAGGGGGACGCGGTCGTGATCCCCGGCGCCAACGCTCTCGTGCAGCCGCCGCGCGGCGTCCGCTGCGATCTGCGCTCCATCGTCGTGGACTCGGCCCTGCCCGTCCGCGTGATCCGCCTGCGCGCGAGCCAGGCCGGCTTCTACTCGGACGCCTGGGGCTTCCTGCCGTACGCCTTCACGCGCGAGCCCGTCGACCTGTTCACCGTCTGCCTGGTCCTGTGACCGTCCCGGCCTGGACAAGGCCGGGACTTCCTCTTATAATTCCACGGCATGCCTGAGCTGTCGATCGTCGTGCCCGGCTCCGAGCCGC
This sequence comes from uncultured Elusimicrobia bacterium, assembly GCA_964450975.1. GTDB lineage: Bacteria > Elusimicrobiota > Elusimicrobia > UBA1565 > UBA9628 > GWA2-66-18. The sequence goes on from CAYVFO010000032.1 coordinate 12,758, forward strand.
GCAAGACCACCCTCGTCGGGCCCTTCTCCATCGGCCGCGGCTCGGCCAACGACCTCATCCTCAAGGACGCGCGCGTCTCGCGCGGGCACGCCCTGCTCCGCCCGCTCGGCCGCGGCAACTACTTCCTGCTCGATCTCGGCTCGGCGAACGGCACGTTCCTCAACGGCCGCATCGTGACCGCGCCGGTCCAGCTCGGCGACGGCGACGAGATCACGATCGCCGACGCCACCCTCACGTTCGTCGCGCCCGACATGCGCCCGATCACCGCGCCCGCGCCGACCGACTACGACGCGACGATGGAGACGGCGGCGAACGTCTCGACCGAGGGCGTGTCGATCCTCGTCGTCGACATCCGCAACTTCACGCGACTCTCCGAGGCGATCCCGGCCAAGGAGCTGCCCGCGTTCATCGGCGCGTGGTTCCGGGACGCCGGCGCGATCATCGAGGCGCACGGCGGCGTCATCGACAAGTTCATCGGCGACGCGGTCATGGCGTATTGGCTCGGCGGCGACGACCCGAAGCAGACGCGTCTCGCGGTCGGCCCGATCGACAGCGCGCTCGAGCTCGTCGAGACGGCTCGGCTCTACGACGGCCAGCTGCGCGCGCGGCACCCGGACCTGAGCTTCAAGATCGGCTGCGGCATCCACTCGGGCGAGGCCATGTTCGGCAACATGGGCGGGTCGGCGCGCCGCGACTTCACCGCGATCGGCGACTGCGTCAACATCGCGTTCCGCATCGAGTCGCTGTGCAAGGAGCTGCAGCGGCCGATCCTCATCAGCGAGGACGTCCGCAAGTCGGCGTCGACGAACGCGGCGGCCTACGAGTTCGAGGATCTCGGCGCGCAGAAGCTCAAGGGCAAGTCGAACGACGTGCGCGTCTACTCGGCGTCGGCGAAAGCCAAGGCGTAGAACGCCGCCGCGACGAGCGAGAGCCCGCGGAAGCCGAGCAGCATCGACGCGTTCTCCGCGAGGCCGCCCGCCATCGCCCCCGCGACGTTCGCCCCGAAGCCGGCCGCCGGGTCCTTCGCGCGCGCGTACGACGACGAGAAGATCACGCCCGCGAAGACGAGCGGCAGGAAGGAGAGAAGCGCCGCGGCCGCGAGCGACTCCGGCCGGACCGCCCACGACGCGGCGAGCGCGGCGAACAGCCCGGCGAACCACGGCCGCAGGTCCTTGGGCTTGAGCCGGGCCGCGAGCTCGTTGGCGGCGAGGAGCGCCAGGAGGACGCCGGCGAACACGAAGGAGTTCACGAGCCACGTGCCGCCGAGGAACAGCGCCGCGGTCACGACGGCCTTCGTCTCGAGCAGCATGAACCCCGCGCCGAGGAAGAACAGGCGCGCCGACGGGCGGCCCGGGCGGCCGCGCAGCGCCAGGCCGAGCAGCAGCGCCGACAGCGCGCCCATCACGAGCGCCGCGTTCCGCGAGACCGCGGGGACGCCCCGCCGCCGGAGGTAGAGGAACGGCCAGTCGTCGGTCGCGGGCTCGACGTCCTCGGGGACCCGCGTCGAGGCGGCGACGCCCGGGACGGCGCCGCGAGCGAGCGCGCGGGAAATCCCCGCGGTCTCGCCGGCGAGGAAGAGCGTCAGCCCCTCGTGCGGGACGACGACCGGCCCCGCGCCGAAGACCTCGGCCAACGTCGAGCGCAGGCGGTCGGCGACCCAGTCCTGGCGGAAGTAGTTGTACATCGCGAGCGTCCCGCCCGGAGCGAGGCGCCGGCGCGCGTCCTCGAGCGCGTCGCGCGTGAAGAGCCAGCTCTCGAGGCGGATCGAGGAGTGGGCGCTGTGCAGGACGAGCGAGTCGACGAGAGCGTAGACGATCAGGTCGTAGCGCTTGTCCGTCGTCCGCAGGAACCGGCGCCCGTCGGCGACGATCGTCCTCACGCGCGGGTCGGCGTACGGCTTGTCCGGGTGCTCCGCGCGGCCGACGCGCAGGATCGCGGGGTCGATCTCGACGGCGTCCACCGAGCGCGCTCCGGCGGCGAGAGCGCGCGCGACGTCGTTGCCCGTGCCCGCGCCGATGATGAGGACGTCGCCCGGTCCTTTCGAGCCGCCCGCGCGCATGAGGACGTGCGGCAGCGCGTAGACGGGCGCGGGCTCGGAGAGCGGCGTCATGCGCTGGTGGCTCAGGAGATTGGTCACGACGTCGCCGTACGGCGCGGCGAACCAGTCGATCCGGTAGTACGGCGACCACTCGCGATGCCCTTCGACGGCGAGCGTCTTCCCGTCGCGCTGGAGCGTCAGCGTGAAGCCGCCGCTCGTCCACGCGGCGAGCGCCAGGACCGCGCCCCAGCCCGCGAGGCGGGCGGCGGGCGCTGGGGACGAGAGCCTCCGGCGCCGGGCGAGCCATTCGAAGCCGGCCGCGCACGCGAGGAACCACGCGAGCGGCGGCAGCTCGAGGAACGAGACGGCCGCGAACGCGGCCACGCCCGCGAGGGAGCCCGCGAGATTCGCGCCGTAGGCGCGCGGGCCGCCGCCGCGCTCGTCCAGCAGCCGGCCGAGCTCCTGGCCGGGGCCGAAGAGGCAGGCCGCGGCGAGCAGGAAGAACACCGCCCCGAGCGCCTCGACGGGGATCGGGAACGAGGAGAGATCCGCCTTGAAGAACTCGGTGCCGAAGAACACGAGCTCGGGCGAGCTCTGCCCGCCCGCGTCGAGCCGCGGCTCGAGCAGCGGGCGCAGGCGCTCGACGGCGTGCGCGGCGGCCATCGTGACGGCGAGCGCGAACGGCGTCCAGCCCGACAGGTCCCGCTTTTTGGCGCGCAGGCACCCCAGCGAGAGGCCGAGGAAGGACGCGAGCAGGACCGCGTTGGTGAAGAAGGTCAGGTACAGCGCGTGCGCGGGGATCCAGCGGATCAGCGCCAGCTCGAGGAAGAGGAGGAGCGCGCTCGCGAGGACGAGCGGCATCAGCCGCGCCAGTGGACGACGACGCGGCGCTCGCAGTACTCTTCCATCGTGTAGCGCACGCCCTCGCGGCCGAGGCCGGAGTCCTTCACGCCGCCGTACGGCATGTTGTCGGCGCGGTAGGTCGGGACCTCGTTGACCATGAGGCCGCCGACCTCGAGCTCCTCGGAGGCGAGGCGGATCTTCGCGGCGGAATCGGTGAACAGGCCCGCCTGGAGGCCGAAGCGCGAGCGGTTGACCGCGGCGAGCGCGTCCTCGAAGGCGTCGTACGCCTCGAGGACCTTCGCGGGGCCGAACGTCTCCTCGCACGAGAGCTTCGCGTCCTTGGGAACGCCGGTCAGCACGGCGGGCGCGATCACGGCGCCTTTGCGCGTGCCGCCGCAGAGGACCTTGGCCCCGCCCTTCTTGGCCTCCTCGATCCAGCTCATCACGCGGTCGGCGGCCGCGGCGTCGATCAGCGGCCCGACCATCACGTCCACGGACGCGGGATCGCCGACGCCGAGCTTCGCGACCTCCTCGAGCAGCAAGGTCTGGAACTCGGCGGCGACGTCCTTCTGGACGAGGATGCGCTGGACCGAGATGCAGACCTGGCCCGCGTAAGCGAACGCGCCGTACGCGCAGCGCGCCGCGGCGCGCGCGAGGTCGGCGTCGCGCTCGACGATGACGGCGGCGTTGCCGCCGAGCTCGAGGATGACTTTCTTGCGGACCGCCTGCGCCTGCAGCAGCCAGCCGACCTTGTCGGAGCCGGTGAAGGACAGGATCTGGATGCGGGGGTCGGTCACCGCTTTGCCGACGACGTCGTTGGGCGCGTTGAGCACCTGGAGCGCGGCGAGCGGGACTGCCTCGCGCGAGTCGGAGACCTCGGCGGCGGCCTTCTCGAAGATCTCGGCCAGGATCGACGAGGCGCCGGGCGCCTGCGGCGGCGGCTTGACGATCACCGGCGCGCCGACGGCGAGCGCGGGCGCGACCTTGTGCGCGACGAGGTTGAGCGGGAAATTGAACGGGGCGATCGCGAGCACCGGCCCTCGCGGCGTCCAGCGGCTCACCGCGGCGTCGTAGGCGCGGCCGGAGGGCTCGACGTCGACGGGGACGACCTCGCCTCCGAGGCGCTTGGCCTCCTCCGCCGCGATGGTGAACGTGACGATCGCGCGGCCGCACTCGGCGTCGGCGAGCGTCCAGGGCTTGCCGGCCTCGGCGACGATCGACGCCGCGAGGTCGGCGCGGCGCGCGCCGATCCCGGCCGCGATCGCGGCGCACAGGCGGGACCTGGCGTGGCGCGACAGACGCCGGAACGGAGCCGCGGCCTTCGCCGCCGCCGCGAGCGCCGCCTCCATCTGCGCCGCGTCCGCCTGCGGGCAGGAGGCGACGGCCTCGCCGGTGAACGGAGACTTGATCTCGCGGGTGCTCGCGCCCGCCGGGCGCTTGCCGTCGATGAAGTTGGCGGCGATCCTCACGCCTTGAGCTCCGCCAAACCTTCCTCGAGCACCGTCAGCGCCTCGTCGAGCTGCTCGTCGGTGATGACGAGCGGGAAGAGCAGGCGCACGCAGTTCGAGTAGGAGCCGGCCGTGAGGGTGATCACGCCGTGCTCGTAGGCGTACTTCGCCAGGCCCTTCGCGAGCTCGGGCGCCGGCTTGTCGGCCGTCCCGAACTCGACGGCGAGCATCGGCCCGAGGCCGCGCGCGTCGCCGACGGACTTGTGCTTCTTCTTCCAGCCCTCGAGCCGCTTGCGCACGGTCTCGCCCAAAGTCTTCGCGCGCTCGAGCAGAGAGCCGTCCTCGAACAGGTCCAGGACGGCCAGCGCCGCGGCGCAGGAGACGGGGTTGCCGCCGAACGTGCCGCCGATGCCGCCTTCGGCGGGCGCGTCCATGATCTCCGCGCGGCCGGTGACCGCCGAGATCGGCATGCCGCCGCCGAGGCCCTTGGCCGAGAGGATGAGGTCGGGGACGAGGCCGAGCTGCTCGCACGCGTACAGCGTGCCGGTCCGGCCGAAGCCGCTCTGGATCTCGTCGGCGATGAGGACGATCTTGTGAGCGGCGCAATAGGCGGACACCTTCGCGAGCCACTCCTTGGGCGCGGGGAGGAAGCCGCCCTCGCCCTGCACGGGCTCGAGGATGACGGCCGCGAGCGTCGTGGGATCGGCGGCCTTCTCGAAGGCGGCGAACGCGGCGTCGGCGCTCACGCCGTGATAAGGGTAGGGGAAGGGCGCGCGATGCACGTCCGAGTTGAACGGCGCGAAGCCGGCCTTGTAAGGCTTCTCTTTGTACGTCAAAGTCATCGCCATGAACGTGCGGCCGTGGAACGCGTGCTCGAAGGCGAGGACGCCGGGCCTGCCGGTGTAGGCGCGCGCGATCTTGACCGCGTTCTCGACGGCTTCCGCGCCGCTGTTCGCGAGGAAGCTCTTCTTCGCGAATGTCCCCGGCGTCTTGGCGTTGAGCTTCTCGCACAGCTCCACATATCCCTCGTACGGGGTCGTGTTGAAGCTGCCGTGGATGAGCCGTGCGGATTGAGAAGACACGGCTTTGACGAGCCGTTCCGGCGTATGGCCGGTGTTCGTCACGCCGATGCCGGAGGCCAGGTCGATGAAGACGTTGCCGTCGACGTCGGTGATCAAAGCGCCGTGCGCCTTGTCGACGAATACAGGCGTGCCGTGGAACGGACCGCGAGCCACGGCGGAGCGGCGCCGTTCCATCAGAGCACGGCTCTTCGGACCGGGAATCTCCGTCTTCAGCACGACATGTTTGGTTTTAGTACCAGCCAAGCGGAGCCTCGTCGAGGTTGATGTTGATCTGCTTCGTTTCGAGGTAGCCCTCGATGCCGTAGAGGCCGAGCTCGCGGCCCGTGCCGCTCTGCTTGTAGCCGCCCCAGGGCATCTCGTTGAACGTCGGGTGGTACGTGTTGAGCCACGTGATGCCCGCGCGCAGCTCGCGCAGGACGCGCAGGCCGCGGTTGACGTTGAGCGTCCAGACGCCGGCCGCGAGGCCGTATTCGGAGTCGTTGGCGATGCGGATCGCCTCCTCCTCCGTCTCGAAGGGGATGACCGAGAGCACCGGCCCGAAGATCTCCTCGCGGGCGATGCGGGCCGTCGGCTTCACGTCGTCGAAGATCGTCGGCTCGACGAAGTTGCCGCGCTCGAGCTCCTTCGCCTTCGGGCGGCCGCCGCCGCAGACGAGCTTGGCCTCCTTCTTGCCGACCGCGATGTAGGACTCGACCTTCTCGCGGTGCGCCGCGGAGACGAGCGGGCCCATCTTCACGCCGGCCGTCAGGCCGTGCCCGAGCTTGATCTTGGGGATCTTGGCGAGCATCGCCTCGACGAACTTCTTGTGGATCTTCTTGTCGATCAGCAGGCGCGAGCCAGCCGAGCAGACCTCGCCCTGGTTGGCGAACGCGGCGAACAGCGCGCCGTCGACCGCCGCCTCGAAGTCCGCGTCGGCGAACACGATGTTCGGGTTCTTGCCGCCGAGCTCGAGCGTCGTCTTCTTGAGGTTGCCCGTCGCGGCGATCGCGATCTTGCGGCCGGTGACGGTGCCGCCCGTGAAGGCGACCTTGTCGACCTTCGGGCTCTCGGCGAGCTCCGCGCCCGCCTCGCCGCCCGCGCCGGTGACGATGTTGACGACGCCCGCCGGGAAGCCGGCCTCGACGACGAGCTTCGCGAGCTCGAGCGCCGTCAGCGGCGTGACCTCGGAAGGCTTGAGGATGACCGTGCAGCCGGCGGCCAAAGCCGGCGCGAGCTTCCACGCCGACATCAGCAGCGGGTAGTTCCACGGGATGATCTGGCCGCAGACGCCCACGGGCTCGCGCAGCACGAAGCTCACGGAGTTCGCGGGGACCGACATCGTCTCGCCGTGGATCTTCGTCGCGAGGCCGCCGTAGAACTCGAAGCAGTTCGCGGCGTCGGCGACGTCGAACTCCGCCTCGGCGAGCGGCTTGCCCATGTTGCGGACCTCGAGCTCGGCCAGCGCCTTGCCGTCGCGGCGCACGAGGTCGCCGAGCTTGAGCAGAAGCTTGCCGCGGTCCTGCGCGGTCGTCTTGCGCCACGGGCCCTCGTCGAAGGCCTTGCGCGCGGCGTCGATCGCGAGCTTGACGTCGGCGCGCGACGCCTCGGGCACGAGGCCGAGCAGCTCGCCGTTGCCGGGGTCGAAGATCTCGCGCGTGGCTTTATTTTTGGCGTGGACCAGCTTTCCGTCGACGAGCATCTGATATTTCTTCATGAACAGCTCCTAATGAGGATGATAACGGGGGCCGGGAAAGCGGCTTTTCGACCAGCCGAACCAGATCGCGAGCAGGACGGCGAGGACTCCGCCCATGACCGAGCCCGCCTGCTCGTTGGGCGGGAGGACGAACAGCACCGTAATGAAGCAAATCCAGAGCACGGCGACGACGGCGACGGGCGTGCTCCAGCGGCCCAGCGTCCACGGCCCTTTTCCCGACGGGCGGCCGAGGCGCCGCGCGTTGAGGCGCGCCGCGACCGGCAGGCCGTACGAGAGGTACAGCGCGAGCACCGCGATCGAGAGCACGGCGCTGTACGCCTTCACCGACAGCGCGAGCAGCAGAGCGCAGGCGAACAGACCCCAGATCGCGTTCGCCGGGGTGCGGAAGCGCGGGCTGACCTTCGCCCAGAGCTTGTGGCCCGGAAGGCCGCCGTCGCGCGCGAACGCGTAGACCATGCGCGAGGCCGACGTCATCCCGCCGAGCCCGCACAGCCACATTGCGCCGCAGATCAGCCACATGAGCCCCGTCCCGGCGCCCGCGCCGAGGCGGCCCTTGAGGATCTCGACGAGCGCGCCGTCGCCGTAGGCCGCGGCCGCGGGAAGGTCCGCGATCGAGAGGGTGATCGCCGCGAGCATCAGGAAGCCGAACACGACGGAGACGGCGACCGCGAGCACGATGCCCCACGGCGCGTTGCGGCGCGGGTCGTTGGTCTCCTCGGTCACGTGCGCGGAGGCGTCGTAGCCGGTGAGCGTCCACTGCGCGAGCAGCAGGCCGACGAGGAAGCTGTAGCGGGGGGAGTAGCCGTCCGTATTATGGAAGGCCGTCAGAAAGGAGGCGGGCTGGGCGAAGCCCTTCGACGCGAGCGCGCCCAGGATCAGGAGCACGACCGCGATGTGGTACCAGACGGAGAAGTCGTTGAGGCGGGACACCGCCCGGATTCCGATATGGTTGAGAGCCGCGTGGGAGAAGAGGACGGCGCCGTAGACGAAGGAGGTCCGGCCCGCTTCCCAGCCCATCAGCTGCACGATGAAGAGAGACAGGCCCCAGTCGATGCCCGCGAGGATCGCGAACTGGCCGACGGTGTTGAAGCAGGCCGTGAACCAGCCGAGCGCGCGGCCGCCGAGGAAGCTCGACCAATGGTAGAGAGCGCCCGCGGTCGGATAGGCCGACGCGAGCTCGGCCATGGCGAGCGCGACCGTCAGCGTGAAGAAGGAGACGAGCAGCCAGCCCGCGCTCATCTGGAGCGGCCCGCCGTGCCGGAGGCCGTAGCCGTAGAGCTGGATCGCGCCGGTCAAGATCGAGATGATCGAGAAAGAGAGGGCGAAGTTCGAGAACCCGCCCATGTCGCGCAGGAGCTCCTGCGCGTACCCCATTTTCTCGAGATCCCGGGCGTCCTGATCAGCGGATTTCGTCGTCATAATAACGCTAAGTTCTATTTTAGCATGTCTGGATTGTGGTATCCTGGCCCCCATGTCCACCCCCCATCACGACGCGGACGCGGAGCAGCTGCGGGAGCTCGGCTACACCTCGAACTTCGACCGCAGCATGTCGTTCTGGGAGAACTTCTCCCTCGGCTTCACCTATCTCTCGCCGGTGGTCGGCGTCTACTCCGTCTTCGCGATGGCGCTCAAAGCGGGCGGGCCGCCGATGTTCTGGAACTACCTGCTCGTCGGCCTCGGCCAGTTCCTCGTCTGCCTCGTCTTCGGCGAGGTCGTCTCGCAGTTCCCGATCGCGGGCGGCCTCTACCCGTGGTCCTTGCGCCTCGTCGGACCGAAGTGGGCCTGGATGGCCGCGTGGATCTACGGCTGGGCGCTGTTCACGACGGTCGCCGCGGTCGCGGTCGGCGGAGCGCCGTTCATGAGCCAGCTGCTCGGCGTCGAGCTCGGCGCGGGCACGTTCACCTTGATCGCGATCGCGATGATCGTCGCGACGACTTTCCTCAACCTCAGCGGCACGCGGCTTCTCGCGCGCGTCGCGATGTTCGGCTTCGTCTGCGAGCTCATCGGCGCGATCGCCGTCGGCGG
>CAYVFO010000033.1:0-10525 GCA_964450975.1 uncultured Elusimicrobia bacterium
GGCCGATCAGAGCCTTGCAGCCGTAGACGTCCTTGGCCGCGACGGTCGTCGGCATCTTGCCCTTCTCCTTCACCGCGAACCCGAAGACGTACTTCGTGCTCTTGCAGTCGGAGTCGGCCTTGATGCAGTGGCCGGCGGTCATGATGACGTCGGGGGCGACGAGCGAGCCGGAGCAGAAGGCCGCGGTGACCTGCTCGTAGAAGGGCTCATCCTTGCAGAAGCCCATCGTCGGGCCGTACGCGTCGGTGTCGAGGATCGCCGAGTCTCCCTCGATCTTGATCGAAGAGCCGGGGATCAGCGCCACCGTCGAGTCCGCGAGCTTCTTGAGCGTCGCGTTTTCCGTCTGCCACACGTCGATGCGGTCGTCTTCGCCGTAGATGACCTTTCCGCTGAACTGCGCGGCCGCGGGCGACGCGGCGAGCAGCGCGGCGAGAGCCGCCATGACCAGTCTCTTCATTGTAAGTCCTCCTCACCAGGGTCCGACGACCCGATTTCAACATTCGATGGAAACCGAGTCAAGAGAAAAAAGGACTAAAGACCCATCTATTTATAGGCCCTTCGGCCCCCTGCGACTGACCGGAGACGGGCCATTTCCAGATATGTCAAAATCACCCGCGATGAACGCGTTGGCCGGAATCTTGTCCGTGCTGTTCGCCGTCTCTCTCGCCCTCGGGGGGCCGCCGCGCTTCCTGCCGCCGTGGACCGCCTTGCTGCTGCTCGCCGCGGCGATGACCGCGAAGACCGTCCTCGACGCGCGGCGCGCGGGCAAAGCGCCGGACGAGGCTTCGCCTCGCGCGCTGCTGTTCTGGGGAAGCCTCGCGCTCTATCTCGGCAGCCTGCGCTGGCACGGCGGCGACGACATCCCGAACTCGATGCTGCCGTTCGTCATCCTGCGCCACGGGACGCTCGCGTTCGACCCGATCCGCGAGTGGGCGACGAACGCCGCGTTCAAGGATCTCATCATCCCGGCCAACGGCCGCCTGCTCTCGTTCTATCCGGTCGCGCCGGGGGTGCTCGCCCTTCCCTTATACGTGATCCCGGCGCTCGCGGGCATCGTCCCGTCCGACCAGTTTCTGCACAACCTGGCGAAGATCGCGGGCGCGGCGATCACCGCCGGCTCGGCCGTCGTCCTCTTCATGGCCCTCGAGAGGCGTCACCCGCGCCGGCTCGCGTTCGACTGCGCGGCGCTCTACGCGCTCGGGACGTTCGCCTTCAGCGTGAGCTCGCAGGGTCTCTACTCGCACGGACCGGCGCAGCTCGGGGTCGCCCTCGCTCTCCTCGGCATCCTGTCGAAGGGCCCGCGGTGGGCGGCGGCGGCGGGCGTCGGCCTCGGGCTCGCCGCGATCAGCCGCGAGGACAGCGCGTTCTTCGGGCTCGCGGGCGCCGCGTATTTCCTCTTCCACGACCGGAGGCGCTTCTTTCCGTACGCGGTCGGCGCCGCCCTGCCCCTCGCGCTCAACTTCGCGTACTGGAAGTTCTACGGCGGCTCGTTCCGGCCGCCGTACCACGAGATCCAGGCCGAGATGTTCGTCGCGCTCGATCCCGCCGCGCTGTGGGGGATGCTCGCGAGCCCGTCGCGCGGGCTCTTCCCTTATATGCCCGCCGCGGCGTTCGGCGTCTGGGGAGCGTGGAAGGCGTCGCGCGAGCCCGGCTCGCGCTGGGCTCCGTATTTCGCGGCCGCCTGCGCGGCGACTTGGATCTTCTACGGCTTCCGCCGCTCTTGGACGGGCGGCGTGAGCTTCGGCAACCGCTATTTCTCGGTCGTCGCGCTCGTCTTCGCGTATCTCGCGGCCGAGGCGCTCGCCGCTGAGAAGTCGCCGAAGATCCGGCGCGCGTGGGGCTGGTGCGCCGCGGTCTCGATCGTGATCCACGCCGTGGGCGCGTACCTGACGTGGCCCGGCGTGGCGATGACCTTGCAGGAGCAGGCGGCGACCTTGTGGGAGCTCCGCATGCACCCTCTCGCCTATCTCTTCACGCGCGAGGGCCCGCTCGGCGGCATCGCCCAGCCCGGGCGCGCGGCCGCGGCCGCCGCGCTCATCGCGCTGTCCTGGCCGTTGGCCCGGCTTTTAGAGAAGCGCGCTAGGGCTTGAGCGCGGGCTTCAGCGCCCGCTCGTCGCCGACGACCACGGTGACCATCTTCGCCGGGTCGAGGTACTTCCGCGCCACGCGCTGGATCTCCTCGGGCGTCAGCGCGTTGAGCTTCTCGATGTACGCCGCGAGCTCCCGCTCCGCGTTGAGCTTGTTGCGCTCGTAGCCGGCGAGCGTGTCGGCCGCGTAGTCGATCGAGGAGAGCTTGAGCAGGAACAGGCCGGCCAAGTAGCGCTTGACCGCCTCGAGCTGCTCGGCCGGCACGAGCTCGTCGCGCATCCGCGCGATCTCCTTGTTCATCTCCGCGAGCGCGGGCGCCGCGACCTCGTTGCGGACCTCGGCCGTCGCGGTCCAGAGCATTCCCTTCTCGAGCGCCTGAGGCCGCGAGTACGCGCCGTAGGTGTAGGAGTTCTTCACGCGGAGGTTCACGAACAGCCGCGACGTCGCCGACCCGCCGAGGATCTGGTTCATCACGAGGAACGCGAGGTAGTCGGGGTCGCCGGGGCGGACGTCCGCGGTCTGCGAGATCGTGAGGTTCGCCTGCTTGGAGCCGGGGCGGTCGACGAGAGCGAGCGTCGCGGGAACCGCGCCCGGGAGCGCGGGGACCGACGCCGTCCGGCCCGCGCCGGTCCAGCCCGCGAACGCGGTCTCGAGAGCCCGCTTGAGAGCCTCCGGCTCGGCGTCGCCGGCGAGCACGAGCGTCGCGCCGCCCGGAGCGACCGCGCTGCGCGCGTACTCGAGCGTCTTCTCGCGCGTGATCGACTCGAGCTGCTCGTCGGTCAGCGCGGGCTTGCCGTAAGGGTGGTCGCCGAAGAGCTCGGCCTTGAGGCGCTCGGACGCCATGAAGTCGGGCTTCGAGCGCTGGATCTTGAGCTCCTCCGCCTTGTTCTCCTTCCAGAGCGCGACCTCGTCCGCGGGGAACGAGGCGGTCGCGAGGACGTTCGCGAGCTCCTTGAAGAACGCGGCGGCGTTGCGCGAGAGGCCCGCGGCGTCGAACGACAGCGACTCGAGGCCGCGCGAGACGTCGAGCTTCCAGCCGAGGCCGGCGAACGCGGCGGAGAGAGCGCGCGCGTCGCGGCCCTCGGCGCCCTGGAGCAGCAGCTCGGAGACGGCGGCCGAGAGGCCCTCCTCTCCGGCGCCCTCGGCGGTCTTGCCCGACGGGATCGTCAGGCGGGCCTCGAGCAGCGGCAGGCGCTTGTCGCGCAGGAACACGACCTTGAGGCCGTTGGAGAGCGTGAAGCGCTCGAGCTCCGGCGCCTGCGCGGACGGCTGCGCGTCGATCTCGGGGCGCGGGTCGCCCGCGGGACGCGGATCGCGCGTCGGCTTCGCGGGAGTGGGCGGATCGGTCGGCAGGAGCAGGTTCGGCGCGGGGCGGGCCTCGACGACGGCGCGGCCCTTGCCGACGATCCACTCCTTCATCGCGGCCTGGATGTCGGCGGCGGTGATCGCGGTCAGGTTCGCGAAGTCGCGCGCGAGGTCCTCGGGGTTTCCGACCATCGCGGCGTAGGACCCGATCGTCTTCGCGCGCTCGATGAGCTGCTCGAGGTCCTTCGTCCACGCGAGCTCGATCGTCGTCTTCGCGGCGGCGACCTGCTCGGCGGTCGGGCCCTCCTCGGCGAGCTTCGCCAGGACGGCGTCGGTCACACGCAGGGCCTCGTCGGCGGCGGCGCCCTTGAGCGCCGTCATCAGGCCGAAGAGCTCGGGGCCGCCGGGGTTGAACGGGCCGGTCCACCACGGGAAGTTCGTGCTGACGGAGAGGGCGATCTTCGCGTCCTTGACGAGCGCGCGGTAGAGCGGGCTGTCCTCGCCGGCGCCGAGGATCTCGCCGAGCAGCATGAGCGCCCAGTAGTCCTTCGTGCCGCGCTCGGGAGCGTTCCAGCCGGTCATGAGGAGGGGGACCTTCGCGAACTTGTCGTCGATCACGCGGCGAGTCTCGCCGGTCATGCGCGGCTCGGAGAGGTCGGGCGCGGGCGCGATCTCGCGCTGCTCGAGCGGTCCGAAGAAGCGCTCCGCGAGCGCGCGGGCTTCCTCCTCGGTCACGTCGCCGGCGAGCGCGAGCACGGCGTTGTTCGGCGCGTAGTGCTTCTTGTAGAACGCGCGCACGTCCTCGAGGCGGGCGTTGCGGACGTCCTCGGCCTCGCCGATCGTGGTGTGCTGGTTGCCCCACTTCCCGAACGCGGTCTCGGCCATGCCGGCGTCGCGCGCCTTGGCGTACGCGGCGTTGACGTACCGGAGGCGCATCTCCTCGAGCACGACCTGCTGCTCGTCGGCGAGCGCGAGGGCGTCGACGTTGAGCAGCGCCATGCGCTCGGCCTCGGCCCACAGCACGGTCTTGAGCGCCGACTTCGGGACGACGGAGTGGTACGTCGTGTTCGAGCGCATCGTGTACGCGTTGCGCACGCCGCCGTTCGATTCGATGAGGCGGGATATCTCGCGGGGCTGCAGGCTCTTCGTGCCCTGAGCCATCAAATGCTCGAAGAGGTGCGCGAAGCCGGAGAGGCCGGGCGTCTCGTGCATCGAGCCGACCTTATAGGTGATCGAGACGGCGACGACGGGCGCGGACTTGTCGGTGTTGACGACGACGGTCAGGCCGTTGGCGAGCTTGAAGGTCTTGACCGGAAGGGAAAGACCGGAGGCCGCGGATTCGGCGGGCGCGGACGCGTTCACGGCGTCGCCCTCGGCCGGTTTCTTCGCGGCGTCGCCGTCGAAGGCGCGGCCGGAGGCCTCGGGCTTGTCGGGAGTGGAAGCCGCGGACTTGAGGACGGGAAGGGCGAGGGCGGCGGGCTTGACGGGTTCAATCGCCTTCGAGGGTACCACGGCGGCGGGTTTGACGGCAACGGCCAAGGCAGGAGCGACGGACACGGCGCTCTGGAGAGAAGGAGCCGAGAGAGACGGCGTCAACGTCAACGACAACGGCGACGACAATCCACTCAGCTGAGGGGCGGACAAATTGGGAACGGAATTCCCGGGAAGCACGGCGTTCATGCCGGAGACGGGATTAACCACGGTCGCAGACCTCATCTGAGCCTGAGCGGCGGGCTGGAGGGTCAAGACGACGACGAGAGAGGCGCTGATGGCCTTCATATAGGAAGATCATATGAACCCCGTCTTGAAACCCTGTGGGACGATGGGCCCGAATTCCGCCGGGCAATGGGCCCACGGGGAACTTCCCGCGCGGCCCGGTGTCACAACCTCGCGGCCCGAGGGCCGGGGAGGCGGAAATGAAGAATCGATTCTCTGTCGTGCTGGCGGCGGCCCTCGCGGCCGCGCCTTTGGCGAAGGCGGCGGACGTCGAGACTGCGAAGGAGAAGGAGCGGCCGTCGGTCGAGGTCGTGTTCGTGCTCGACACCACGTCGAGCATGGGCGGCCTGATCGAGGGCGCGAAGACGCGCATCTGGGCGATCGCCAACGAGATCGCCAAGGGCCGTCCCGGCCCGCGCGTGAAGATGGGCCTCGTCGCGTTCCGCGACAAGGGCGACGAGTACGTCACCAAGACCTTCGATCTCTCGGAGAATCTCGACAACACGTACAAGGACCTGCTCTCGCTGACGGTCGGCGGCGGCGGCGACGGGCCCGAGCACGTGATCGCCGGCCTCGACGCCGCGATCGAGAAGATGTCCTGGAGCAAGGACAAGAAGACCTTCAAGGTCGTCTACGTGGTCGGCGACGCCGCGCCGCACGAGGACTACCCCGAGGCCCCCAAGCTCTCCGCCGTGATCGAGAAGGCGGTGCGCATGGGCCTGATCGTCAACACGGTCCAGTGCGGCGCGGACGGCGCGACGACCGAGGCGTTCACGCGCGTCGCCCGGCTCGGCGAGGGCCGCTTCCTTCCGATCCCTCATGACGGCGGCATGGTCGCGGTCGCGACGCCGTTCGACGAGCGCATGGCCTCGCTCTCCGCGAAGCTCGAGGGCACGTCGCTCGCCTACGGCTCGGGACGCAAGGAGGCCCGCGAGGCCGGCCTGCTCGCGAAGGCCGTGCGCGGCATGGCCGCGCCGGCGGCCGCGGCTGAGCGCGCGGAGTTCAAGTCGCGCATGGGCTTCGCGGCGTCGTCGGACCTCATCGCCGCGGTCGAGAACGAGACCGTGGCGTTGAAGGACGTGAAGGCCGACGACCTGCCCGAGGAGCTGCGCGGACTCGACGCGGACAAGCGCGAGGCGAAGGTCGCCGAGATGTCCGCCGAGCGCAAGAAGCTCAAAGCCGAGCTGGACGGCGTCGCTTCGCAGCGGGCGGCCTGGCTCAAGAACCAGGCCGGCTCGCGCCGGGCCGACTCCTTCGACGCGCGCCTGGTGGACGCGCTGAAGGTTCAGGCCAAGGCGAAGGGAATCGTCTACTAGAGGGGCGGTCCCCGAAAAAAGGAAGGCCCCGGCTCCCCGCCGGGGCCTTCCCGCTTCGGTGTCAGTCTTAACACTTAACAGTTTGCTTGATAATCCGGCTTCTTCAAACTGTTAAGTGTTAAGACTGACACCTAGAATTGGAGGTGCGAGCGGGATTCGAACCCGCGAATAATGGTTTTGCAGACCATCCCCTTGGACCACTTGGGTATCGCACCGACGGTCAGATTATACCAACGCTGACAGGGTTTGTCTTGATAAACCCTCTCCCGTCGTAAATACTTTACTTATACGGGTCTTTTGGACTATTGAGCCTTCTCGAAGGAATGTAATACGATTCGGCCATGCCTACCGGAGAATTCGGCGAGAAGACGTTCACGACTTTCGAAGTCGCCCGCTTGTGCGGCGTCTTCCACACCACCGTGATCAACTGGGTCAACAAAGGCAAGCTCAAGGCCCGCGTGACGCCCGGCGGCCACCGCCGCATCCCGCTCTCCGAGCTCGTGCCCTTCATGAAGAAGTACGAGATGCCGATCCCGTCGGACATCGACGATCCGCACAAGCAGATCCTCATCCTCGACGACGAGCCGATGATGACGAAGCTCCTCGAGAAGGGCTTCCAGAAGCACAAGGACCGCTACGCGGTGCAGGTCGCGAACAATCCCGTCGACGCGCTCGTGCTGGTCGGCAAGAAGCTGCCGCACCTGCTCGTCGTGGACCTGCTCATGCCCGTCATGGACGGCTTCCAGGTCTGCCAGATCCTCAAGTCCAATCCGGCCACCAAGGACATGAAGATCGTCGCGATCTCCGGCAAGAAGCTCTCGGGCGCCCAGCAGGACTTCCTCGAGAAGAACTGCGACAAGTTCCTGCAGAAGCCCTTCGAGCTCGCGGACCTGGTCGGCGCCGTCGACAAGCTCCTCAACTAAGAGGTAGAATCGTCGTCGTGAGCCACCCGCAACAGCCTTCCGCGCGCCCCGCGCCCGCCGAACCCGCCGCCGCGCTCGATCTGCGCGAGAAAGGCGGTCCCAAGGACGGCGTCCCGCAGTTCTCCGACCGCCGCCTCTACGTCCAGCTGACCGCTTTCTCCGGCTGCCGCGACGCCCAGAAGCTCGTCAACGGCCTCGGCTCCTACGCGGGCGTCGACTACGTCCTGTACGAAGAGGCGAACGACCCGACCGGCGTCGCCGTCCTCGCGCTGACCGAGAACCCGGAGCTGCTGCTCTCGAAGACCCGCCGCGACCTCCTCAACGGCCCGTTCGCGGAGCTGACGGTCAAGCCCGAGTTCTCGATGCTCGGCCGCACCTACTCTCTCGGCTACGAGCCGAAGCTCGAGGACTGGCTGCTCGAGCGCCCGCGCCGCGTCGTCGCCGATCCGGCGACGCCGTGGGCGATCTGGTATCCGCTCCGCCGCTCGGGCGCGTTCGCGCGCCTGCCGAAGGCCGAGCAGGGGCAGATCCTCAAGGAGCACGGCATCATCGGCCGCCAGTTCGGGGACGCCGGCCACGCGATGGACGTTCGCCTCGCGTGCCACGGCCTCGACAAGAACGACAACGACTTCGTGATCGGCCTCGTCGGCAAGGAGCTCGCGCCGCTGTCGCAGCTCGTCGAGGCGATGCGCCCGACGGTGCAGACCTCGGAGTACCTCACGAACCTCGGCCCGTTCTTCGTGGGCCGCGCGATCTGGCGCAGCAAGAAGGATTGACCATGGCCCACAAGATCCGCGTCGCGATGTCCGAGCGCTGCTACCGCTTCAAGCCCGCCGCGCTTCCGGACCACGCGCCGCGCAAGCCCGGCGTCTACGAGTTCGTGACCTTCGACGCGCAGAAGAACCCGCAGGTGCTCTTCGTCGGCGTCGCTCTGCCCGGCACGATCCAAGAAGCGCTCTCCGCGCACATGATGGACCAGGCCAAGCCGACGCGCGAGGAGCTCTTCGCCGTCTCCCCGGACATCTACTTCGACTTCGTCGCCTCGGCCGACATCACGGACGTCGCCGAGCTCAACGACATCGCCGGCGTCTTCATCGCCAAGCACAAGCCGCGCTTCAACACCGGTCCCGTCCCCTCGTCGGGCAAGCACGCCGCCGTCGAGGTGGAAGAGGTCGGCTGACGTGGAGCTGTCCTCCTTCCCCGGACTCAACGCCTCCCTCAACGCGACGACCGCGCTCCTCCTGCTGACCGGCTGGGGGCTCATCAAGACGGGCCGCCGCGAGGCGCACCGCTGGACGATGCTCGCGGCGTTCCTGTGCTCGACGATCTTCCTCGCGTGCTACCTCTGGTATCACTTCCACGTCGGCTCCGTGCGCTTCCAGAAGCAGGGCTGGATCCGTCCGGTCTACTTCACGATCCTGCTGACGCACACAATCCTCGCCGTCGCGGTGCTGCCCGTGATCCTGCGCTCGCTGTATCTCGCGGCGAAGGATCGCTTCGAGGAGCATCGCCGCTGGGCGCGCTGGGCGTTTCCCATCTGGCTCTACGTCTCGGTCACGGGCGTGACCGTGTACTGGATGCTCTACAGACTCTAAGGGTCTTTGGGGCCGAGCGCTTCCGCGATGCGCGGCCAGAAGTCGTCGATCGAGCGGTAGCGCTTCGCCGCCTTCCCCGGCTCGTAGTCGCTCTTGAGCGCCCACTCGACGCGCTGGATCGCGGCCTCGATGTCCCGGGGAGCCGGGCTCTCCTCTCCGCCGCGCGCCGCGCGGCGCGCGATCGCCGCGACGGCGATCCGCAGGGCGCAGCCGTGCCACGACGGCGCGCAGCCGGGCATCGTCTTGAGCAGGCCGGCGCGCGCGTCGAAGGCGGCGCGATGCTTGTCCCAGCCCGGCTCGGCCGCGACGTAGACGGCTTCGTTCATCACGCCGCCGCGGAACGGGTCGCGCAGGCGCCAGCCGGGACGCTCGCCGTCCGGAGCCGACGGCTCCGGGGTCACTACGACGAACGCCTCGAACGGGCCCTTCACGCCCGCGCGCGGATACGGATGGAGGTAGGCCGCCCAGCGCGTCGGGACGTAGACCGGGGAAAGCGCGAGCTCGAGACGGACGTCGAGCGGGCGGCCGAGATAGTCCTCGAGCTCGCGGACCGGGTCGCGCCGCGCGAGCTCCGATCGCGCCCGCTCGGCGGCGTCGCGGCAGAGCGCGTCGCGCCCCGGGAAGTCGGGCGCGCCGGTCTTCGCGGCGAAGTCGCGCAGCTCGCCCAAGAACGCCTCGACCTCGCGCATGCCGCCCGCGGCCTCGATGAACTCGGGCGAGAGGGATTTCGCGCCGCGCGTCCAGCGGAGCTCCGGCGGCCGCGAGACGGCGGTGAGGATCAGCGCGTACGGCTCGTCGCCGCGGCCGCCGCCCCGGCTCACGGTGCGAATGTAGCGCGCGACGACGGGGTGCGAGGCGTGCTTCGCGTATCGCTCGCGGATGTCGAAGAGGACGCGCGACGATTGCACGCGGAGGCCGGCGAGGAGCTGGACGATCCCGAGCAGATCGACGCGCGGGTCGCAGCGCGGACGCGGCGGCCTGGCCGCGGCGGGGAGCGCGAGGAGGACGGCGAGCGCGGCGGCGCGCATCAGACGAAGTAGCCGCGCTCGGGGGCTTCCGGATGGCGGGGCGCGAGCGCGCGGTAGACGAGGAGAACGACGACGCGCGCCCAGGTCGCGGCCGCCGCCGAGACGGCGAGCTGGAGGATGCCGAAGAGAACGACGAGCGGCAGCGCGGCCTCCTCGATGTTGATGGCGGTCGCGAGCGCGAACGCGACCGCGACGAGCACGGGGAGCACGGCCGCGGCCATCTCCGAGAACCAGTCGACCGCGCCGGCGATCGCGCCGCCGCCGAACGCGGCGCAGAGGACCGTCGCGGGATGCGCGTTGACGAGCTGACGGCTGCGCGCGAGCGCGTCGGCGCCCGAGCGGCCCTCCGCGATGACCGCGTACGGCCACAAGCACCAGCGGATCGCGAGGATCGCGCCCGGCACGATCAGAAGCAGCAGGCCGAGCGCGACGCGCGCGTAGTGCTGAACGCCCGTGGAGAGCCACGGCGAGAGCAAAGTCCCGAAGCGCCGCCACGCGGCGGACGGGTCGCACGGGCGTCCCGCGAAGACCTCGTCGGCGGCGACGGTCGCCGC
>CAYVFO010000033.1:10535-11053 GCA_964450975.1 uncultured Elusimicrobia bacterium
AGCCACGACGAGAAGGCGACGACGCGTCCCGCCTCGAGCGCGGCCTTCGCCTGCTCGCGCGAGTCGATGCCCGTGAGCTGTCCCGCGGCGATGCCGACCGCGGCGGCGGGCAGCGCGGCGGCGGCCCACGTCTTGAGGAGGGGCCCCGAGTGGGCGCGCACGAGCTTCCAGGCGTCGCCCATGGCTCGGCCGAAGTCGGGCTCCGTGGAGGAGGCGAGCGCGGGAGGGGGGAGGGGCTCGAGGAACTCGGGTTCCGGGCTCACGCCCGAAGCGTACCCCGGAAACGGCGGCGCGTCAACGGCTCAGGTCGAGAACGACTTGCCGCACGAGCACGTCGACGTCGCCTGCGGGTTCTTCACCACGAACCCGGACTTCATGAGCGTCTCCTCGTAGTCGACCTGCGAGCCGCCGATGAAGAAGTCCGCCTTGCCGTCGACGACGGCCTTGGCGCCGTGCGCTTCGGTCACGACGTCGCCCTGGGCGACGTCTCCGCCGATCACGAACTCGTAGCTCATGCC
>CAYVFO010000033.1:11063-21474 GCA_964450975.1 uncultured Elusimicrobia bacterium
CATCGGGTTTTGCTCGGCGGCGTATTCCAGGCTGTAGCTCATGCCCGAGCAGCCGCCCGAGCCCACCTTCACGCGCAGGACCGGCGCCTCGCCTTTCTTGGAGGCGATGGCGGCGACCTTCTTGGCGGCGCGCTCGGTGATCGTGATCATCGTTTTAGAACTGCTTGGACTTGCCGCAGCCGCACGAGCCCTTCTCCATCGGGTTCTTGATGCGGAAGCCGGAGCTCGTCTCGTCCTCGGCGTAGTCGATCGTCGCGTTCTCGATGAACGGGAGGCTCTTCTCGTCGACGACGACGTCGAAGCCGGGCTGGGGGAGGATCTTGTCCTCGGGGGCCTTGTCGTCGAAGCCGATGCGGTACTCGTAGCCGGCGCAGCCGGACGCGGCCACGCGCAGGCGGAGGGCCTTGCCCTTCGCGGTCTCCTCGGTCTTGAGGAAGTCGTTGATCTTGGCGACGGCGGTCTCGGTGAGGGTCAGCATATTGTCTCCATCCTGACTAAAATAGTCGTATATACAGTATAACATGAAAACCCTCATATTGCTCGTGCTGGCCGGCCCCGCTTTCGCGCAAGACGCGACGCTCGTCGCGACGACCGGGCCCGTCTCGATCCTCGCCGAGGGCGGCCCGCGCTGGCTCAAGGCGAAGGGCGGCGAGGACCTGATCTTCGGCGACGCCATCCGCGTCGGCAAGGGCGGCACCGCCCACATCGTGCTCGGCGACCGCGGCGCGGTGCTCCTGCGCGAGGAGAGCCGGCTCACCCTCAAGGGCTCCGCGCGCCGCACCGAGCCCTCGGTCGCTTTCGGCGAATTCCTCGTCGGCATCCGCCGCAAGCTCACGAAGGGCCAGTCCTTCAAAGTGCGCACGCCCGCCGCCGTGGCCGCGGTGCGCGGGACTTTGTTCTGGGGCAAGGCCGCGAAGGAGGACAAGAGCACGACTTACGTCGGTTTCGGCCACGAGATCGAGGTGACGGCGGGCGGCAAGACCGTCCCCGTCGAGCCCGGCAAGACGGTCACGATCGCTTTCGGCTCCGCGCCGTCGGAGCCCGCTCCGAGCCCCGTGGGTCTGTCCTACGCCGAGAAGTTCATGATCGGCGGCTCCCTGCAGGGCGTCGAGGCCCTGGCCGAGAAGGACAAGCTCCCGCCCTAGGCGCCGAGGCCGTCCGAGGCCCACCCCGTCGGGCCGAGAGGCCCAGGCCGAAGGGGCGCGGCGTTGTTACAATAATCGCGTGCCCGCCGTATTCCTCATATTGGCCGCGCTCAGCGCCACCGCCTCGGTCCCCGTGCCCGTCACGGTCCAGCCCGAGACTCCCGCCGCCGTCTCCGCAGCGGGCGCGCCGCCGCTGACGCCCGAGCTCCTCGAGCGCTGGGGCATCCCCGTCGACAAGTACCGGGAGATGCCCGCCGACAAGAAGGCGCAGGTGCGCGACGACATCGCCGCCGGAGAGAAGACGCGAGCGCGCCGCGTCACGCTCATCCGCCTGCTCCGCCCGCAGAACTGGGAGACGTACGTCGACCCCAAGGGCTTCCTCACGCCCGACGGCTCGCGCATCGTCGCCGAGTACGAGGCGAAGCTCAGGACTCACGGCCTCGCGGTGCCCGTCGGCGCCGTGCTCGAGCGCGCCGACGGCAAGCCGATGACGCAGGAGGACTTCACGCGCGCGCGCATGGTCCTCGACCGGATCTTCGACGGCGTCTCGACGCTCGACCCCGACAAGGCGAAGCCGGGCTCGGAGCTCGTCTTCGACGCGCGCGTGCGCAACGAGACGATCCGCTCGATCACCGTCACCGACGCGAAGAAAAACCTCTCGATCGAGGTCGGCCAGCTCGGCATCGACGGGCGCTCGCCGCTGCTCGCGCCGAGCCCGTACATCAACCTCAACAAGGCGTGGAACAGCGACCCGGACTCGTGGGTCGACTACCGCGTGCGCGCGCAGATCGCGTACGTGGACCTCAAAGCGCGCTTCTTCGCCGACGGCCCCGATCCTCGCGTCAATCGAATGGTCGACCTGGCCGGCCAGCTCGGCGCGCCGCAGCGCGACCTCGACGCGATCCGCCAGAGCCTGACCTACGACGACCCGTACCGCGCGCAGGGCCTCGTGATCTCGAGCCTGCTCGCGCAGATGGGCCGCGCGTATCACCTCGGCGGCCCCGTCGACGTCGCGTGGAGCGTCACGAGCCTCACGAAGATGATGCATCTGGCGCCGAACCAGCAGGTCGACGAGTCGATCGGCTTCCGCATCCGCCTGCCCGGCGACGAGCTCTTCCTCGGGATCTTCGGCGGCGCGGTTCAGAACATCTCGCCGATCACCAACCGCGTCTATCAGGAGCTCATGTCGGGCGGCCGCGTCGAGGCGGGCCTCAACATCGAGAACGCCCCTCACTGGACCGTCGGCCTCTGGGGCCGCGTGCCCGGCATGGAGGACGCGCAGTTCAGCCTGACGGGCGGCCAGCGCTACAACCGCGACACGACCGTCTCGCAGGGCGAGGCCTCGCTGATGACGACCTTGCGCCGCGTGCCCGTCGCCGTGCGCGCCTCCGTGAGCCACGAGAAGGGCGACGGCATCGAGTTCGAGCGCAAGAAGGCGCGCCTGCAGGTGGACGCGGAGCTCAACGACCGGACTCAGGCGTACCTCGCGTACGAGCGCGACCGGATCAACTACGGCAACGCCGAGGTGGACTCGAACGCGGTGATCGCGGGCATCTCCATCTCGCTCGACGGCAAGCGCGGCGACGCGCGCCTGACGGTCGACCACCTCTTCGGCGGCGAGTACGACGCGAAGGCGCCGCCGCTGCGCAAGTTCCTGCCCGACGCGACGCGCGTCGTCACGAGCGCGATCGCCGACGGGCTCGAGGCCGCCGAGCGCGCCGCGGCTCTCGCGGACAGGCTCGAGAGCGGCGCCTCCGCCGCGGCGGTCGACGCCGCGATCAACGAGCTCTCGCTCGCGCTCAACCGCCTCGGCCCGGACGCGTCCGCGGCGCTGATCGAGCGCATGAGCCGCCTGCCGCTGACCGACGAGCAGCGCCGCCTCTTCGCCGACGCGCTCACGCGCGTCCTGCCGCCCGGCTCCGAGATCGACGCGGCCCGGCGCGAGGCGCTCCGCGCCGCCCTCGGCCCGGCGGTCGACGGCATCCTGGCGAGGCTGCCCGACGGCGCCGAGCGCGCCCGGCTCCTCGCCGACATCCGCGAGAAGGCGGGCCAGGCGCTCGAGCTCCTGCATCTGATCTCCGACGAGGACTCGTGGCGCGCCGTCGCCGTCGCGGCGGGCCGCCGCGCGCTTCTGCAGTCGCTCGCCAAGGAGCAGAAGCTCACGATCCCGGTGCTCGACGAGACGATCACGTTCCACACGCACGCGCCGGTCGTCCTCGCGGCGATGGGCGCGATCAACAGCCGCCTCTCGCCGCTCGCCCCCGTCCGGCAGGGCGAGGCCGAGCCGTGGGTGCTGCGCATGGCCGGCGACGAGCTCGGCCTGCCCGCGGGCCCCGTGACGTCCGAGCAGGTCGCGGCGCGCCTCATCCAGATGGGGCAGGACCGCCTGATGCAGGAGCTCGACCGCCGCCTCGACCCCGTGATCGACCGCCTCGCGCAGTCCGGCGTCTACGATCGCGGCCAGATCGTCTCGTCGGTGTTCGGCGCGCTGCCGCCGGCCGCCGCCGAGGCGCTCCGCCAGCGCTACGGCGCGAACCTCGAGGGCCTGCTGCCGGCCGCGGGCGCGACGCCCGAGGAGATGCGCCGCTTCATCACCGAGCGCCTCGGCGCCGAGCTCAACCGCGCGCTCCAGGGCGAGTTCTCGCAGGCCGCCGCGCGCGCCGTCGCGGAGATGACGTCGTGGGCCGCCGACCTCCTGCGGCGCGAGATCAACCTCGCGACGATCCACATGATGCTCGCCGCCGAGGAGCTCGACAAGCTGACCGTCGACCGCGGCCGCAAGGCGTCGGACTTCGGCGTGGAGATGATGGCGCGCTCGTTCCGCATGCTCGACGAACGCAAGCGCGGCAAGGTCTCGCGCGCCGTCCACCTGGCGAAGCGCCAGGCGATCGAGGACTTCTCCGAGGGCGAGCGCGCTCTCGCGGCCCGCATGACCTCGATGGGCCGCGAGCGCCTCGAGCGGATGACGCTCGATCCGTCCTGGCCCCAGGGCTTGACGATCGAGGTCGCCGACGAGACTTGGGCGCCGCTGATCGGCGCTTACGGCGACGGCGCCTTCTTCGACCTCGTCGCGCGCGCGGCCGAGAAGCGCCGCGCGACCGGCAAGACCGCGCCGTTCAAGCTCACGTTCGAGTACGGCACGCAGCGCTCGCTCGGCGGCACGACGATCTGGAACGAGAAGAACGGCGACATGAAGATCGTGCTCTCGCCGCCGAAGGATCAGCGCGACGCGGACTTCCGCCTGCGCAACCTCGAGGACTACGTCAAGTGAGGGCCGCGCTCGCCGCGCTGCTCCTCGCGGCGCCGGCGTCGGCCGGCCGGCTCGAGGCGCGGCTCGCGAGCGGCGGCGTCCGCAGCGAGAACCCCTCCGAGGCGACGGACTTGGTCCGCTCGATCGCCGAAGATCTCGGCGGCGCGGAGGCGGCCCGCACCGGCGACGCCTCCCGCAACGAGGCCGCGATGGCCGTCGTCGTGATCCCGGCCGACGCGTGGGGACGCCTCGCCGCGCGGATCAAGGAGATCGATCCCGGCGCTGAGCTCGTCGCCGCGCCCGGCCCGGGCGCCGGCGGCTCCGGCGCGCTCGTCGCCGAGCGCGAGAAGCTGATCCGCGCCGCCGACGACCTCGGCGCGATGGCCGCGGAGCTGCCGATGGCCGCGGCCGCGGTTCAGCAGGACCTCGACGCGAACAGCGAGCTCTTGAAGCGCCTCGCGGAGCGCCGCTGGCTCGCGTTCACGGCGCGCTTCGGCATGAAGAACCAGAACGCCCGCTCGATGATGAGCGACGCCGCGCGCCTTCCGCCGAGCGCCGACATCGTGCGCGCGGCGATCAAGCTGCTCGAGGACCGGAGCCCCGCCGACTCCGGCTGGTCGGATCACCTGATCGGCGAGCAGGCGCGCAAAGACGCCGCGCGCCGCCCGAAGGGCGCCGCCGCGGCCCTGAGGCGCGAGCTCGCCGAGAACAAGGCGTTCTTCGCGGAGCGCCCCGAGCTCCGCGAGCGCGCGCTCGCCGCCGTGAAGCGGTGGGACGCTCCCGCGTCGAAGCGCCGCTAAGCCGTTTTGACCCCGAATTGATGGCGCCGAGCCGCGCGCCGCGGCTACACTGAGCTCAACGACTCACGGAGGAGCCATGGCCCATCAAACCGTCGCGAGGCCGCCCGCCAAATCTCCGCGCGCTCCGGTCGTCAAGGAAGGCCTGGACTGGGAGGCCGCCGGCTGGGCCGGAATCGTCGCCGGCGGCGTGTTCGTCGCGCTGCAGGCGCTGCTCGGCGGCGGCGGAAGCGCCGCGGCGCGCGAGCTCGCGTCCGTCGCCCTCGGCCGGGCCGCGGTCTCGGCCCCGCTGTCGGCGATCGTCGTGCTCGCCGCGATCGCGGTCCACCTGCCGCTGTCCTTGATCTACGCGCGCCTGCTCGCGGCCTTCATCGACGGCATGGCCTACTCGCGCTCCGTCCCCGCCGGCGTCGCGTTCGGCGGCGTCCTCTACCTGCTCAACTACCACGCGATCGCCTCGTTCTTTCCGTGGCTCGCCGTGACGCCCGGGCCGGCCGCGGTCGCCGCGCACCTCGCGTTCGGCGGCGTCGCCGCCGCGGTCTACACGCGGACCGCGCGGCGGAAAGGAGAATGGCGGTGAGGCTCGTTCTCGCCGCGGCCGTCTTTCTCTGCGCGTGCAAGAGCGTGCCGTTCACGAACCGCCGCGCCCTCGTGCTGATCCCGGCGTCGCAGGAGATGTCGCTCGGCGAGAGCTCCTACCGCGACGCGCTGTCGAAGGCGAAGATCTCGACCGACGCCGCCGAGACGGCCCGCCTCCAGCGCGTCGGCGCGCGCATCGCGGCGGCGGCCGAGCGCCCGGACTTCAAGTGGGAGTTCACTCTCGTCGACGACCCGAAGACGATCAACGCCTGGTGTCTGCCCGGCGGCAAGGTCGCCGTCTACACGGGCATCCTGCCGGTCACGCGCGACGACGAGGGGCTCGCGGTGGTGCTCGGGCACGAGGTCGCGCACGCGCTCGCGCGGCACGGCTCCGAGCGCATGAGCCAGGGCCTGCTCGCCCAGTTCGGCGGAGCCGCGCTCGCCGTCGCCCTGGCCGACAAGCCCGCGCAGACGCAGGCTCTCGCGCTGCAGGCCTACGGCGCCGGGGCGACGGTCGGCGTGCTGCTGCCGTTCTCCCGCGCGCAGGAGAGCGAGGCCGACCGCATCGGCCTCATCCTCATGGCGAAGGCGGGCTACGACCCGGGCGCCGCCGTGGACTTCTGGCGCCGCATGTCCCAGGCGAGCGGCGGGGGCGACGGAACTCCTGAAATCCTGCGCACGCACCCGACCGACGAGAAGCGCATCCGCGGCATCGAGGAGCGCCTCCCCGAGGCGCGCAGCCACAAGCGCTAGCCCGCGCGGTTGCGGCCGAGCCAGTACTCGCAGGTCGCGGCGAGCAGGTCGGAGAGCTCCTCGAAGCCGGTCGGCTTGACGAGGAAGGAGTTCGCCCCGAGGTCGTACGCGCGGCGGATCTCGACGTAGTCGTGCGACGTCGTGA
Source organism: uncultured Elusimicrobia bacterium (assembly GCA_964450975.1). Classification (GTDB taxonomy): domain Bacteria; phylum Elusimicrobiota; class Elusimicrobia; order UBA1565; family UBA9628; genus GWA2-66-18. Next base: position 17,733 of record CAYVFO010000033.1, read on the forward strand.
GCATCACGACGGGGACGCGGTGCCAGTCCTCGCGGCGCGCGCGGATCCAAGACAGGAGCTCGAAGCCGTCCTTGACCGGCATCTGCAGGTCGAGCAGCACGAGCGCTGGCGGAGGATTCGCGTGGAGCCAGCCGATCGCCGCGTCCACGCCGAGCGCGGCCGCGAAGCGCCCGTCGCAGCCGGCGCGCTCGAGCGCGGCCTTGATCAGGAGCTGGTCCTGCTCGCTGTCGTCGACGACGAGGATGGACTTCTCGGGGCGAGGCTCCGTCAGGCGTCCTCCGCCGGCAGCGCGACGCGGAAGATCGAGCCCTCGCCGGGCCTCGACTCGGCCCATATGCGCCCCTTGTGCAGGTCCACGATCTTCTTCACCGCCGCGAGGCCGAGCCCCGTCCCGGGGTATTTGTCCTTCGGATGCAGGCGCTGGAACGGGCGCAGGATGCGCTCGGCGAAATTCGGGTCGAAGCCGATCCCATTGTCGGCGACCGAGACGATCCACTGCGCGCCCTCGCGCGCGGCGGTCACCTTCACGCGCGGCGGGCGGTCCGGCGCGCGGTACTTGAGCGCGTTCGACAGGAGGTTCTGGAACGCGCGGCCGAGGCGCGCGTGGTTGCCGCGCACCGCGGGCAGCGGCCCGATCGAGAGCGTCGCGCCGGCCTCCTTGACCGCCATCTCGAGATCGCGCGCGACGCCGGCGAGGATCTCCCCGAGCTCGACGCGCGTGAGAGGCGGCTCCTCGCGGCCGATGCGCGAGTAGTCGAGGACGTCGGTGATCAGCGCGCGCATGCGCCCGGCCGCGTCGACGATGTGCTTGACGAAGAGCTTGGCCTCGGGGTCGAGCGCGGGGCCGAGCTTGAGCTCGAGCAGCTGCGCGAAGCTCGCCATCTTCCGCAGCGGCTCCCGGAGGTCGTGGGACACGAAGGCGGCGTACTCGTCGAGCTCGCGGTTGGACTTCGAGAGCTCCGTCACCGCCTTGAGCAGGCGCTCCTCGTGGTCGCGGCGCTCGGTCAGGTCGCGCGTGACCTTGCCGAAGCCGACGAGCTCTCCCGTCTCGTCGCGCAGCGCGGTGATGACGACGCTCGCCCAGAACGTCGTGCCGTCCTTGCGCACGCGCCAGCCCTCCTCCTCGTACTTCCCGGTGCGCATCGCGATCTCGAGCTCGCGCGCGGGCTTGCCGTCCTTCTTGTCCTTCTCTGTGTAGAACGCGGAGAAGTGCTTCCCGATGATCTCGTCCGCCTTCCAGCCCTTGATGCGCTCGGCGCCGGCGTTCCAGGAGGCGATCGTCCCGTCCGGCGCGAGCATGAAGATCGCGTAGTCCCGGACGCTCTCGACGAGGAGCCTGAAGCGCTCCTCGCTGAGGCGCAGCCGCCCGCCGCCGCCCCTCTCCTCAGCGGGGGACAAGCAGCCCCCCGAGCCGGTCGACGATCGCTCGGTAGCCGTCGACGCTCGCGGGCTTCTGCAGGAACAGGTCGGCGCCGAGCCGCGCGGCCTCCGCGCGGTCCTTCTGGTCCGACGACGAGGTCAGCAGCGCGAACGGGATCGGCGCGAGCAGCGCGTTCTCGCGGACGCGGGCGAGGAGCTCGAGGCCGCTCATCTTGGGCATCTTGATGTCGGCGAGGATCAGCGCCGGCAGCCGCGACTCGCCGCGCAGGGCTCGCTGCAGCGTCTCCAGCGCCTCGAGGCCGTTGCGCGTCCAGCTCACCGCCGCGTCGAGGCCGGCGTGCCGGAGATGGATGAGGATGAGCTCCTTGTCGTCGGCGTCGTCCTCGACGTAGAGGATCTCGGGGCTCACCGCGGCTACCTCGGAAGGGTGAAGTAGAACGTCGCCCCGGCGCCCGGGCGGCTGTCCGCCCAGATCTCGCCGCCGTGCCGGCGGATCACGCGCTGCGCGATCGCGAGGCCGACGCCGGAGCCCGGGAACTCGTCGGTCTCGTGCAGGCGCTCGAACGCCTTGAAGAGCTTGCCCGCGTGCGCCATCTCGAAGCCGGCCCCGTCGTCGGCGACGAAGAACGCGGGTCCGCCCGGCGTCGGCGACGCTCCGACGCGGATCGAGGCCTTCTCCCGGCCGGAGGTGAACTTCCACGCGTTGTCGATCAGCGCCCCGAGCGCGGCGCGCAGAAGCTGCGGGTCGGCGTCCGCGCGCAGCCCGTCCGCCACCTCGACGCGGACGTCGCGCCCAGGCTCGGCGGCGCGCCGCTCGCCGAGGAGGCGCACCGCGAGCGCGGTCACGTCGACGACCTCGCGCTTGAGCTCCTTCTGGACCGCGTTGGCGAGGGCCAGGATCTCGTCGAGCAGGCGGTAGGCCTGCTCGGCGGAGGAGCGCACGCGCTTGAAGTAGACGCGGCCCTCCGGCGACAGCCCGTCCAAGGCCTTCTCCTCGATGAGATCGCAGTAGCCGAGGATCTTGCGCACCGGCGCGCGCAGGTCGTGGGACGCGGAGTACGTGAACGTCTCGAGCTCGGCGTTGACCTCCTGCAGCCGCGCGGTCCGGCGCTCGACGCGGCTCTCGAGGTCGCGCTGGAGCTTCTTGCGGTCGCTGATGTCGCGGAAGTACACCGTCACGCCGTCCTCGACCGGCCGGACGTCGGCCTCGATCCAGCCGTCGGTGACGGGGGAGATCGTCTCGAACTGCGTCGGGCGCCGCTCCCGCTGGGCTTTGAGCAGCGCCTCGAACGCCTCGCTGCCCTCGATCTCCGGGAACTCGTCGACGAGGCGGCGGCCGATGAGGTCCTCGCGGCGGCGCCGCCAGATCTCCTCGGCGGCGCGGTTGACGTAGCGGAAGCGCCCGTCGTGGTCGAGCATGTAGAACGCGTCGCTGACCGACTCGAGGATCTCGCTCGTGCGCTTGAGCGCCGCCCGCAGCGAGCGCGCGGAGCGGTGCAGCATCTGGTTGAGCAGGCTGATGAAGACGCCGATCGTCGCGAAGATCGCGAGCCGCGCCGCCTCGCCGGAGGCCGGCTCGACGCTGCCGCCGGTGATGTCGGAGATCCAGACGGCCGCCGCGCTCAGCGCCGTGCACGCGAGGCCGGCGCCCGCGCCCCCGTACCAGGAGGCCGCGATGATGGCCGGGAAGAAGAACAGGAACGGGACGACGTCGCCGACGACGCCCGCGAGGCGCTCCCGCAGCACGAGCGCCGCGACGAACGCCGCGACGGCCGCGAGATAGCGGCGCGTCTTCGGCCGCTCCTCCGGCGGGAGGAGGCGCGGCCGGCGCAGCGGAATGCGCCCGAGGGCGGGCGCGCGCGTGGTCCAGGGCATGGCTCCCAGGATACCGCGCGCGGGGGGGGGCGGTCCTATCCGGCCCCCGCGACTTTAATGCGACGGTTCCGCGACTAGCGCAGGGCGCCGTCGAGCCAGAGAATCCAGACCTCCTGACATAGGGCCCGGGGAATTTGTCCGCTTTTTGCCGTCCCGGACCTCATGAGGCAACCCCAAACCTCATCCGCAGCTTCGTCCCCGGGAAGCAGACTTCCAGCCGGTTGAGCGCGTCGCACATGGTCGCGATCGCCTTGCTTCGGTGCGGCGAGCTCAGCGGCGCGAGCGTGATCCGCAGCTCCTTCCGCGCGACCTCGATATCCGCCGCACTCTGCAAGGCCGTCGTCACCAGCGTCCGCCCTTCGTCGTCGGCCCTCGCATAGTGCGGTCGCACCAGGGCTAGCAGGTCGCTCTCCGCTTGGTAGGCCACCATCTTTGTGCTGTCCACTTAATGAAGCGACATTCATCTCTTAAGTTCTGTTAACACTTC
>CAYVFO010000034.1:0-1190 GCA_964450975.1 uncultured Elusimicrobia bacterium
CGTCGCCGGGCATCTGGTCGATCAAGGCGCCCTTGCCGTGCACGACCTCGTCGTGGGACAGCGGCATCACGAAGTTCTCGTGGAACTGATAGATCGCGCGGAAAGTCAGGCCGTCCTGGTGGTACTTGCGGTGGATCGGGTCCTCGCGGAAGTACTTGAGCGTGTCGTGCATCCAGCCCATGTCCCACTTGAGGCCGAAGCCGAGGCCGCCGGTGTAGGTGGGCTTGGAGACGCCGGGCCAGGCCGTCGACTCCTCGGCGATCGTCTGGACGTCCGGGTGATGCTTGTAGACCTCTTCGTTGAGCTTCTTGAGGAAGTCGATCGCCTCGAGGTTCTCGCGGCCGCCAAACTTGTTCGGGATCCACTCGCCGGCCTTGCGCGAGTAGTCGAGGTAGAGCATCGAGGCGACCGCGTCCACGCGGATGCCGTCGGCGTGGAACTTGTCGAGCCAGTACAGCGCGTTCGAGATCAGGAAGGACCTCACCTCGTTGCGCCCATAATTGTAGATCGCGCTCTTCCAGTCGGGATGGAAGCCGAGCTTCGGGTCCGCGTGCTCGTAGAGAGACGTGCCGTCGAAGAACGCGGGGCCGTGGCCGTCGGTCGGGAAGTGCGAGGGCACCCAGTCGAGGATGACGCCGATCCCGTCCTTGTGGAGCTCGTCGATGAGAAACATGAAGTCCTGGGGCGTGCCGTAGCGCGACGTCGGCGCGAAGTAGCCCGTCGTCTGATAGCCCCACGAGCCGTAGAACGGATGCTCCATGACCGGCAGCAGCTCGACGTGCGTGAAGCCGAGGCGCTTGCAGTGCTCGGCGAGCTTGGGCGCGAGCTCGCGGTAGGACAGCCAGCGGTCGCCCTCCTCGGGCACGCGGCGCCAGGAGCCCAGATGCACCTCGTAGATCGACATCGGCGCGTCGAGGCCGGCGCGCGCCTTGCGCGAGCGCATCCACTCCTCGTCCTTCCACTCGTAGTCGAGGTCCCAGACGACGGAGGCCGTCTTCGGCGGCTCCTCGTGGCGGAAGCCGAACGGGTCGGCCTTCTCGAGCTTGTGGCCGCCGTGGTGGGAGCTGATGTAGTACTTGTAGACCTCTCCCTTCTTGAGGCCCGGGATGAAGCCCTCCCAGATGCCGGAGGAGCCGCGGGGCTTGAGCGGGTGCTTCGTCTTGGCCCAGCCGTTGAAGTCGCCCATGACG
>CAYVFO010000034.1:1200-21073 GCA_964450975.1 uncultured Elusimicrobia bacterium
TTCTTGGCGTTCGGCGCCCAGACGGCGAAGCGGACGCCGGCTTTGCCGCCTCGGGCCTCGGGATGCGCGCCGAGCTTCTCGTAGAGCTTGGAGTGCGTGCCCTCGTTGAAGAGGTGCAGGTCGAGGTCGGAGAGCGCGGACGCCTTGTGGTCGACGGCGCCGATCGTCACGCGGGCTCCGGCGCGCGGCCGGCGGCGCCGGTGAGCAGGCCGAGCCGGCCGCAGAGAGTCGGCGTCGCCCAGCCCGGCTCGAGGCGCCAGCGCCAGTTGTTCTCGGTCGTGCCCGGGCGGTTCATCCGGCCGTCGGGACCGGCGTTGACGAGGTCCTGCATCGGCGCGATCGCGGTGCGGACCGGCGAGCGCCACGTCAGCTCGACCATGTCCCACGCGGGCGAGACGACGTCGCGGCCGAGCGCGCGTCGGAAGGCGCGGCGCTCCTTCTCCGCGTCCGCGGCCGAGCGCTGCGCGTTCAAGGTGCCGTCGTCCTCCCACCAGCCGCGCGTGGTGTCGTTGTCGTGCGTGCCGGTGTAGCCGACGGCGTTCTCGGGCCAGGCGCGCGGCCAGTCCTTCTCCTCGCCGCCGAAGGAGAACTGCGCCAAGCGCATGCCGGGCAGCTCGTACTTGTCGCGCAGGGCGATCACGCCGGGCGTCGCGACGCCGAGGTCCTCGGCGACGATCTCGAGGCCCTTCACCTCGCGGAAGACGGCGTCGAAGAGCTCGTCGCCGGGCGCGTTCACCCAGCGGCCCTTGATCGCGGTCGTCTCGCCGGCCGGGATCTCCCAGTAGTTGCGGAAGCCGATGAAGTGATCGAGCCGGAGCGCGTCGAACCGCTCGGCGCACGCCTTCATGCGGGCGATCCACCACTTGAATCCGGTCTCCTTGTGCTTGTCCCAGCGGTAGAGCGGGTTGCCCCAGAGCTGGCCGACGGCGGAGAAGTAGTCGGGCGGCACGCCGGCGACGACGGTCGGGCGGCCGTCGGGGCCGAGGAAGAACAGCTCCTGGTTGGACCAGCAGTCGGCGCTGTCGTGACGGACGTAGATCGGCGCGTCGCCCATGAGGGCGACGCCTCGCGCGGCGGCGTGGCGGCGCACGGCCTCCCACTGGCGGGAGAACAGCCACTGGCAGAACTCGTGGAAGCGGAGCTCCTCGGGGATCTTGCCGCGCGCCTCGTCGAGGCGGGCGGGCTCGCGGCGGCGGAGCCCCTCGTCCCACTCGGTCCACGGGCGGCCCCGATTGGCGTCCTTGAGCGCGAAGAACAGCGCGTGGTCGGCGAGCCAGGACTTCTCGCGCTCGCGGTAAGCCTCGAAATCGTCGCGCAGCTCTTTCGAGGCGCGCTTGCGGAACGAGGCGAAGGCGGCGCGCAAGCTCTTGGCTTTCTGCTGGCCGAGCTCGGACTTCTTGAGCAGGCCCTCGGTCGCGAGAAGATCGGCGCAGATCAGCGCGGGGCTGCCGGCGAAGCTCGAGGGAGAGGCGTACGGCGAGCCGATCTCGTCGGGAGGGCAGACGGGCAGCATCTGCCACCACGACTGGCCGCAGTCGGAGAGGAAGTCCGCGAAGCGCAGCGCCTCCGGTCCGAGGGTCCCCCCGCGCGCGCCGGGAAGGGACGTCGGGTGCAGGAGGACGCCGCTCGAGCGGCGCTTCAGCGTCGGTTTGCCGGACATCGCCGAGGATTCTAGCAAAGGCGCCGGAGCCGTGGTATGATGGCCGCATGTGCAGCCGGTATACGGCGGGCCGAAATCCCAAGGAGATCGCCGAGCGCTTCGGCGTCGCGGCGGCGCCCGGACTCGTCGAGCGCTACAACATCGCCCCCTCCCAGCCGGCCGCGGTGGTGATCGCCGCGCCCGCGCGCCGGATGACGATGCTCAAGTGGGGGCTCGTCCCCGCCTGGGCGGGCGAAGGCGGCAAGCCCCAGATCAACGCCCGCGCCGAGTCGCTCGCCGACAAGCCGTACTTCCGCGACGCGTTCAAGTGGCGGCGCGCGCTCGTTCCCGCGGACGGCTGGTACGAGTGGCCGAAGCGCGGCGAGAAGGTCCCGCGCTTCTTCTCTCTCAAGGACGGCGAGGTCTTCGCGTTCGCCGGGCTCTGGGAGCCCGGCGGCTACGCGATCGTGACCGTCGAGCCGAATCCCCTCGTCGCGAAGGTCCACGACCGCATGCCCGCGATCCTCGCGAAGGGCGAGGAGGCGGAGTGGCTCTCGGGCAAGACGCCGCCCGATCGGCTCAAGGAGCTTCTGCGCCCCTACCCCTCCGAGCGGCTCGACGTCCGGATCGTCTCTCCGCGCGTCGGCTCCACCGCTCCGGACGAGCCGTCTCTGCGCGAGGCCGCGGCGCAGGCTCAAGGCGAGCTGTTTTAGGTAGAATCGGTCCGTGATCATCGCCCAGACCGCCTTCCTCGAGATCCTCTTCGAGCACCTCTGGAACGAGTACCGCGACCGCGTCGACTACGCGCGCGCCTACGAAGACCTGCTGCGCAGCAGCGGCGGCTCCTTCCGCAACGATCACGTCGCGTTCCGCACCTTCGCCGCTCAGGACAAGTGGTCCGGCATCGCCGCGATCTCTCGCCCGTTCGAGGCCCTCGGCTACCGCGCGGCGGCGACCTACGATTTCCCCGACAAGAAGCTGACCTCGATCCACTTCCACCCGCCGTCCGATCTCCTCCCCAAGCTCTTCATCTCCGAGCTGCGCGTCTGGGAGCTCTCGCCCAAGTCCAGGAAGATCGCTCTCGGGGCCGTCGCGAAGACCGCCCCGGGGCTCGACGACTCCGAGCTCGCCGAGCTGGCCTCCCTCGACAAGCTTCCCGGCCGCCGCCGCGACAAACTCATGCGCCGCTGGGCCGCCCAGTTCATGCGCCGCTGGCCGGCGCCGAAGGCCGCCGACGCCCTCGCGCTCGAGAAGGAGTCGCAGTTCGGCGCCTGGGTCCTGCTGCACGGCCACTCGGTCAACCACTTCACCGCCGCCGTCCACGCCCACGAAGTGGATGCCCTCGACGACATCGAGAAGACGGTCGCCGCGCTCAAGTCCGCCGGCGTCCCGATGAAGCCCGAGATCGAGGGTGAGCGCGGCTCGAAGCTCCGACAATCCTCGACGCAGGCCGTCGTCATCCCCGTCGAGATGCGCGCCGGGACGAAGCTCGTCAAGAAGCCGTGGACGTACGCCTACTTCGAGCTCGCGGAGCGCCCCCTGATCGACGGGAAGCGCTACGAAGGCTTCCTCGGGGGCCAGGCGACCAACCTCTTCGAGATGACGCGCCGGTCGTGAGCTCCGTCGCCCCCCGCCGCTGGCAGGTCCTGATCTCCCACGATCCCGCGGCTCCGCTCGTCGCGGGTCTGCCGACCGCCGTGCGCTCCGCGTTCCGCGCCGGCAAGGAGCTCAAGCCCGACCGCATCGTGATCTCCGGCGCCGACGACGCGTTCCTGCGGAAGTGGTCGTTCCAGCTGCGCGCGGCGGGCGTGCCGACCCTCGGCGACAAGATCGGCGCCTCCGCGCTCGACGCCAGGCTCCCCCTGCTCGCGATCGCGCCGGGCTTCTTCCCCGACGAGAACGCTCTCGCCGAGTTCGCCGCCGCCGCGGACTCCGCCCGCTTCTCCCTCGACGCGCGCCGCGGCTCCTTCGCCGCGCTCCGCCGCGAGCCCGCCGCGCTCGGCGCCGGCTCTCGCGCGCTCGACGAGGTCCTCAAGAAGGCTTTCTCCGAGCCCGCCGCCGGCATCGAGGCGGGCTCCTTCGTCGACGCCCGCTCGCCCGAGGCCGCCGCCGCCGCCGCGGACCTGCTGTGCTCGCGCCTCGTCAAGGACAGCGACGGCTACATCGCCCAGCTCGACCGCAAGGTCTCGATCGCGATCTCCCGCGCGCTCCTCCCGTTTCCCGTGACGCCGAACCACGTCACGACGGCGGGGCTGCTCCTCGGCGTCCTCGGCGCCTGGTGGCTCGCGGCGCCGACGACGCTCGTGCAGTTCTACGGCGCGCTCGTCCTGTGGTTCTGCTGCCTGCTCGACGGCTGCGACGGCGAGATCGCGCGCCTCAAGCACCTGCAGAGCGAGGCCGGCGCCAAGTACGACCTCTGGGCCGACCACTTCTCCCACCTGGCGACGTTCGTCGCGCTGCCGATCGGCGTGGCGCGCGTGCACCCGGGACGAGATTGGACCGTCCCCGGCGTGATGCTCGTGGCCGGCTTCCTCTTGTGCGGCTTCTGGGTGTGGAAGCTCGTCTTGAGCGTGCCCGAGGAGCAGCGCGGCCCGCGCGCTCTGATCGTCGAGCGCATCGCCAGCCGCGACTACGTCTATCTGATCGTCGCGCTCACCGCGATCGGGCGGCTCGACTGGTTCGTCTGGGCGGCGGCCGTCGGCTCGCATGTCCTCTGGCTGAGCCTGCTCCTCGTCTCGCCGAAAGCGAAGACGGCCTAGCAGCCCCAGCCGCGCTTCGCGGCCTCGGCTTCCTCGTCCGAGCGGACTTTCTTGAACTTCGCCGGCCGGCCCTTCACCCGCGCCTCGCACGCCGCCCACGTCTCGTGCCGCTCGAGCTTGCCGTCGAGCCAGCTCAGATACCACGTCGGGCGCGTGTCGGCCGCCTTGCGCTCGCCCGCCTTCGGACGCGCGGGCAGGGCCTTCGGCTGCGACGGGAGCAGCGAGCCGTGCGGGTACGACGTCAGAGGCCCCTCGTAAAGGTCGACCGGATTCCGCTTCGCCATGGCGACCGCGAGCTCGTCGCAGCGCTCGTTGGCGTCGTGGCCCGCGTGGCCCTTCACCCAGCGCCACTCGACGCCGCCCTTGCCGCGCGCGGCGACGAGCGCGTCGAGCGTCCGCCAGAGGTCCTCGTTCTTCACGGGCTCGCCGGCGGCGGTCGTCCAGCCGCGGCGCTTCCAGCCGAGGATCCACTTGGAGATCCCCTCGAGCACGTACGTCGAGTCGCTGTGGACGACCGCGACGCCGGGCATGCCCGAGACCGCGCGCAGGCCCGCGATCACGCCGCCGAGCTCCATGCGATTGTTGGTCGTCGGCTCCTCGCGGCCCGCGAGCTCGATCACCTTGCCCTCCGAGGTGGCGATCACGCAGCCCCAGCCTCCGGGGCCGGGGTTGCCGGAGCACGCGCCGTCGGTGAAGAGGACGATCATTGGACGATATGTTAGAATTTCGCCCTAATGGACGTCACTCCCGTCACGTGGCTGTGGGCCGGCTTCGTCCTCGTCATGAGCGTCATGATGGTGCTCGACCTGGGCATCTTCCAGAAGAAGGCGCACGTGATGAGCGTGCGCGAGGCCGGCGTGATGGTCGCCATCTGGTGGGCGCTCGCGCTCGCGTTCTGCGGCGCGGTCTACTTCGTCTACGGCCACGACAAGGCCTTCCAGTTCCTCTCGGCCTACATCCTCGAGCAGTCGCTGTCGGTCGACAACCTCTTCGTCTTCATCCTCGTGTTCACGTTCTTCGGCATCGGCCCCGAGGAGCAGCCGCGCGTCCTGCACTGGGGCATCCTGGGCGCCATCGCGATGCGCTTCATCTTCATCTTCGCGGGCCTCTCGCTGCTCGAGGCGTCGCACCTCATGTTCTACATCTTCGGCGCGGTCCTCGTTTTCACCGGCGTGAAGATGCTCTTTTCGGGCGAGGAGCAGATGGACCCGCAGAAGAATCCCGCGCTCCGGCTCCTGCACAAGTTCCTGCCCGTCACGACCGGCCTGCACGGCCACAAGTTCTTCACGCGCGTCGACGGCGTCCTGCACGCGACGCCGCTCTTCGCCGCGCTCGTCGTCATCGAGGGCACCGACCTGATCTTCGCCGTCGACTCGATCCCCGCGGCGCTCGGCGTCTCCTCGGACCTCTTCGTCGTCTACACCTCGAACATCTTCGCCGTCATGGGCCTGCGCTCGATGTACTTCCTGCTCGCGGGCTCGATGTCGGAGTTCAAGTACTTGAAGACCGGCGTCTCCGCCGTGCTCGTCTTCGTCGGCGTCAAGATGATCATCAAGGACTGGCACCACGTCTCGACGGGCGCCTCGCTCCTCGTGATCGGCGGAACCTTGGCCGCCGCGATCCTCGCGTCGGTCCTCGCCCGCAAGAAGCACGCCTAGCGCGTCAGCGCGAGCGGGTCTTGAGGACCTTCAGCCGGTAGGTCAGGCGCTTGCCCGCGAGCGGGTGGTTGAAGTCGAGGGTCGCCATCCCCTTCTCGACCGACACGACGCGCGCTTCCGCGGCCTTTCCGCCGCGCTCGCCCATGATCTTCGAGCCGGGGCGCACGTCCTTGGCCATGTCGCCGAACTTCGAGAGCGGCATGATCTCGAGGTTCGCCAAGTCGCGCTCGCCGAAGCCGAGCGCGGGCGGCAGCTCGACGATCTTCTCGTCGCCGGGCTTGAGGCCGAGGAGCTGGCGCTCGACGCGCTCCGGAAGCCCCCCTCCGCCGATCTCGATGACGAGCGCCTCGCCCCGCTCGCGGCTCGACTCGATGACGCCGGTCTCCGAGGAGAGCTCGTAGTCGAGCATCACGGAGGACCCTTCCTCGATGCGGCCGCCCTCGACCGGGCCGCAGGCGGCGGCGCACAGGAGGACGGCGGCCAAGACGGCGCGGCTCAAGCGTTCGGGTTGGCGCCCGGCAGGACGGCGATGGGCGTGAACGTCCCCGTCTCGCGGCCGTCGACGATCTGGTCGTGCTCGCGGTCGATCGTCTTCCGCAGCGACTCGAGGATCGCCATCATGTTCTTGCCGGGGCAATCGGTGTTGGTGTAGTGCTGGTGCGGCTCGAGGAACCCTTTCGCGAGCGGATCCTTCTTGTACTTGATCGAGAGGAACGTGACCAGGCGCGTGAGGCTCGTGACCTGCGCGTCCGTCGGCTTGACCTTGTTGAAGTCGCCCATCATCGCGACGCCGATGTTTCCTTTATTGGCCCCGCCGGCGTGGGCGCCGAGGTATTCGGCGCGGCGGCCTTCCACGACGCGGCCGTCGCCGGCGATGAGGAAATGATAGCCGATGTCGTCGAAGTTGTCCTTGCCCTCTTTGCCGCGGCCGACCATGTGGTACCACTGGGTGCCCTTCACGGCCTTGGCGGTGTCGGCCTCGGACATCGTCTGCTTGCCCTGGGTGTGGTGGACGGTCACGCGGTAGGGCGTATGGGCCGAGTTGCGGCCGCGGCGCGCGGCGGCCTTCCAGCCGAAGCGCGACATGATCGGGGCCGCGCTCGGGAACCGCTGCTCGAGCTGGAACGCGGCGAAGCCGAGCAAGGTCTGGCCGCCCTCCTTACTAGAGCCGTCGGTCGCGTCCGCGGAGTAGCGGTAGTTGTCGGAGTCGGGCAGCGGCGGGGCCTTGGTCTGCAGATCGGTGCGGCTGTCGGGGGCTTCCGCCGAGATGAGCGTGTAGCGCGAGCCGCCGCCCGCGCGGCCGTTCCCGCCGCGCACGACGCCGGTCGTGCCGCCGCGGACGTTCTGGCCGTCGAACATCCGGCGGCCTTGGGCGTCCATCTCGTCCGCGGACGCGCCGGTGAAATCAGTATTGCCCTTCACGACCGTGACGGGCTTGCCGGGCAGGCGCTTGGAGGGCGTCTCGCCCTTCTCGTTGGCGCCGCGCGGGCCGCCGAGCATGGCGGTTCCGTTCTGCCGCTCGTCGCAGCCGGTCAACGCCGAAGCGGCGAGGAGTCCGGCGGCCAGAAGCCTCATTCGTCCCATGCCCGGAATATAACCCTTCTTCCGGGTTCGACCGTAGGTCGAGGGGCCTAGATGAGAGGGTGCTAATGGTCCTAGGCGGTGCCAGGCTTAAAAGATGTGGAAACCCGCGTTTTAGGCCTCAAATCTCCCTCTAAGAGGGCATTTGTGCCAGGCCTTAAGTTGTGTAGGCGGAATTACTCGAAGGGCCGGGCGGCCCGGATCCAATGCGCCACGCGCGACATTCCGTCCTCGATTTTCACCTTGGGGCGCCAGCCGAGCTCGCGCTTGGCGGCGGTGATGTCGAACCAGTGGGCGGTCGTCAGAGCCAGGACGAGGAACTTGGTCAGCGGCGGCTCCGAGCGCAGGCCGAGCGCGCCCCACAGGCGCTCGCAAGCCGACGCCGCGATGAGCGCGACGCGCTTGGGGACGCGCTTTTTGACCGGCGGCAGGCCGGCGGCTTTGAGCCAGCCGTCGATGATGGACCAGAACGGCCGCGGGTCCCCCCCGGACAGGAAGTACGCCTTGCCGGCGATCTCCGAGATCGGCGAGAGCTGCACGGCGGCCAGGATGTGAGCCTCGACGCAGTCGTCGATGTAGATCGTGTCCACGAGCTTGTCCTCGTCGCCGATCTTGAACAGGCGGCCCGCCTTCGCCTTCGCGACGACGCGCGGAAGGAGATTGCGGTCCCCCGGGCCCCAGATGAAGTGCGGGCGCAGCGACACGGTCGAGAGCTTGTCGTAGTCGGAGGCGAGGACGATCTCCTCGGCCTCGGCCTTCGTGCGCGAGTAGTGCGAGTCGAAGGACTTCGGGTAGCCGATCGACTCGTCGACGCCCTCGACGTCGCCGCCGTGGAAGACGACGGAAGGCGAGCCGGTGTAGACGAGCTTGCGCACGCCCTGCTCCTGGCAGGCGCGCAGGACGTTCTTCGTGCCGTCCACGTTCACCGCGCGGAACTCCTCGTACGTCCCCCACAGCCCGACCTTGGCCGCGGCGTGGAAGACGACGTCGCGGTCGTCGCAGGCGGCCTTCACGGCCGCGTAGTCGGTGATGTCGCCTTGGAAGCACTCGATGCCGAGCGCCTCGAGCTCCGCGTAGTAGCCGCGCCCGAACACGCGCACTTCGTCGCCGCGCTCGCGCAGCTTGCGGGCGAGGGCGGCGCCCATGAACCCGCCGCCTCCGGTGACGAGGGCTCTCACGAGATTCGTCCCTCGGCCCACGCGGCGAGCTTTTCCCGGAAGATTTTGGCGTTATGTCGAATGTCGACAGGGAACGAGTCGTGAAACAAGACGTTGTCGCCGTTGACCCACTTGGTCAATTCCGTGCTTCCCGCGCATTCCAAGATTCGCCGTTTCAGACCAGCTTTGTCGACGCCGTTCTCGGCTTCGATGCACAACACGGGCTTTCCGCGAACACCTACGAGCGCCGTTCTCCGTACTCCCTCGAGGGCGTTGAACGTTCCCTCCACGGGGTCGGTATACAAGGAGCCCACCCGGTGCGCTTTGCGCCCGCAGAACCAAAGCCGCCCCTTCTCGTCGAAATACCCGAGATCGCCCATCCGGTGCCAGAAGCCGGTCCCGTCCCCGATCTTCGCCTTCGCGACGTCCTCGACGCGCCGGAAGTATTCCCCCGTCACCTGCGGCCCCTTCACGCAGATCTCGCCGACCTCTCCCGGCCGCACGCGCAGCGAGTCGTCCCACTGCTTGATCGGCGCGTCGTCGATGCGGACGATCGCGACTTCCAGGCCGCGGACCGGCTTGCCGACGCAGGTGCCCTCGCCCCTCGCGGTCAGCGCGGCGGTCTCGCCGAGCACCTCGCGCGAGTCGGTCAGCGCGACGGGCAGGGCCTCGGTGGCGCCGTAGGGCGTGTGGATCGGCGTTCCCGGCTCGAGCATCTTCGAGAAGCGCGTCATCACGCGCGGCGGCACGGGCGCGCCGGCGGACATGACCCGCGCGAGATCCGGCAGCGCGATGCCATGCCGCTCTCCGAAGCGGCCGACGCGGTCGAGCAGCGCCGGCGAGCCGAAGAGCTGGCGCACGCGGTATTTCTGCAGGGGCTCGACGATCTTCATCGGCGCGACGAAGCCGGGGCGCGTGAAGTCCATCTCCGGGAGCACGACGGTCTGGCCGAGGACCAGGTCGAAGACCGCGAACAGCGGGAAAGTCGCGAGCGAGACGTCGCCCTCCTCGATGCCGAACATCTCCTTGAGCAGGTCGATCTGCGCCGAGAACGTCGCGTGCGTATAAACGACTCCTTTAGGCGCTCCCGTCGAACCGGACGTGAACAGGATCGCCGCGGCGGCGGCCGTCGCGGGGAGCGCGGGCTCCTTGATCCCGCCCGCGCCGAGCGCGGCGTAGTCCGAGAGCGGCGTCGTCCCAGGGAAGCTTCCCCCCGCCGAGATCGCCAGCGCCGCCGAGGGCGCCCAGCGGCCGATGAGGCGCGCCAAGTGCGCCTTCGGCGAGCCGAGGAATGCGGCGGGCTCGCTCTCCTCGAGGCAGCGGCCGAGATTCTTGAACCCGATGCCCGGGTCGATGAGCACCGGCACCGCGCCCGCGCGCCACAGCCCGAAGGCCGCGGCGAACATCTCGCGCGAGGGCGGCACGAGCGTGGCGACCCGCTTGCCCGTCAGGCCCGCGCGCGCGAAGCCCTTGGCGAGCGTCTCGACCTCGGCGCCGAGCTCTTTGAAGGAGACGGTCTTGCCGCCCTGGATGAGCGCCGGCTTGTCTCCGAGGCGCTTGGCGACGGCGACGAGGCGCGAGCCGATGTCGGCGGGAGCGGCGGCCGTCGTCACGCCGCCACCGGCTTGCCGACGAACTCCGCTATCAGGGGCACGACCTCCGCGGCCGCGTCCTCGAGCAGGAAGTGCCCGCAGTCCTCGAAGCGGCGCACCTGCGCCTGCGGGAAGCGCTTGATCCAGCCGTTGAGGAACGCCTCGTCGAAGACCCAGTCCTTCATGCCCCAGACGAGCAGCATGGGCTTGTCCTTGAGCGCGGGGAGCCCGCCCTCGACGGAGAGCATCGCCTCCCATGCGGCGTCGCCGGGCGCGAGCGGGATGTCCTGCACGAAGCGGTGCACCGCGCGGCTCTGGCGCCAGCCGTCGCAGACCGAGAGATAGCCGTCCATCGCCTCGGGCGAGAGCTTCGTCCGGTTGACGCAGCTGTTCATGATGTAGCGGCGGAACATCCGCGAGCCGCGCAGCGGCAGGCCGGTGATCGCGGAGCGCATGATCTTGAGCAGCCCCGGGAAATTCTTCTCGGGCGGAAGGCGGAAGCAGGAGGTGTTGAGCGCGACGATCTTCTTGATCCGCTCCGGGTGGCGCGTCGCCCAGCCCATGCCGATCATGCCGCCCCAGTCGTGGACGACGAGCGTGACGGGCCCCGTGGGCGCGACCTTCTTCATGAGCGCGTCGAGGTCGTCGATGCGCGATTGGAGCGTGTACTGGTAATTGGAGTCGTCGGGGCAGTCGGAGAGGCCCATGCCCATGTGGTCGGGCACGATGCAGCGGTGCGTGCCCTTGAGCGCCTTCACGACCTCGCGGAAGTAGAACGACCAGGTCGGGTTGCCGTGCACCATGAGCACGACGTCGCCCTTGCCCTCGTCGAGGTAGTGGAGCATCCCCCCGTCGAGCAGGACGCGCTCGCCGGTGAAGGGATAGACCTTGCGCCAGAGCGGCCCGTCTACCATTCCAGGCCCAGCATCATGCAGTTGAGGCCCGAGCCGATCCCGATGAAGCCCACTTTGTCGCCCTTCTCGAGGAACCCGCGCTCGTCGGCCAAGGCCGCGGTCAGCGGGAGGCTGACGGTGCCGATGTTGCCCAAGTACTCGTACGTCGGATAGTCCTTGTCGTGGCCGACGCCGCACGCCTGCAGGAGCGCCGTCGTCTGCGGTCCGCCGACCTGGTGCGTGATCGTCTTGTTCATCGTCGCGGACGTCCAGCCCATCTTCGACGAGAACGCCTGCCAGGTGAGCTTGGCGAGCTCCATGCCGTTCTTGAGGACGGCCGGCGCGTCGGTGCGCATGAAGTCGTGGTCCCACTTGCAGAGGTCCCAATGGCGAGGCGCGGATTGCTGGGCGCCGCCCAGGAGCTTCGGCCCCTTCGCGCCGATCGAGCCGTCGGTGAGGACGACGCCGACCGCGCCCGAGCCGCCCGTGAGCGTGGCGATCGAGAGCTTGAAGTGCTCCATCGTGGGCGTCTTGAGCATGGAGGCGATCATCGACTCGTTGATCTCGCGAGCCGACTCGCAGGAGACGACGAGGCCCGCCTTGATCTGCCCGAGCTCGATGCGGTTGGCGACGTCGATCATGCCCGACATCACGCCGAGGCACGCGTTGGAGATGTCGAACACGGCGCAGTCCTTGGACACGCCGAGCTTGTCGGCGACCGCGCACGCGGTGGCGGGCTCCGAGGACTCCTTGCAGACGCCCGCGTAGATCACGACGCCGATGTCGGAGGGCTGCAGGCCGGCCTTCTCGAGCGCCTTCTTGCCCGCGCGCGCCGCGCCGTCGGAGAGCTTGAAGCCCGGATCCCACCAGCGGCGCTCGCGGATGCCCGTGAGCGCCTCGAGCTGCCCGAGCGGCAGCCGCAGCGCCTGATACACGGGCTCGACGCGCTTCTCGAGCTCCTCGGAGGTGACGACGTTCGGGGCGAGCTCGTAGGCGAGCCCGGAGAGGTTCACTTTGCTGTATTTCATGAGTTGACCTTCAGAGTGAAGTCGCGCATCTCGTAGACCGTGAGGCCGTCGCGCAGCAGATAGCCGTCGGCGGTGAGGGTCTTGTTCGCCTCGTCCACGTTCGTGATCCAGCACTGGACCTCGACCTGCTTGTTGACCGGCGTGTACTGGCCGCGGTAGAGCCACTTGTGCGTCCGGCCGAGGACCATGCTCTCGAAGCGGCCGGCGCCGGGCCAGCGGTCGCGCGCGTGGCATTTCATGAGCTCGATGAAGCTCTCGAGGCCGAGCGAGCCGGGGCAGACGGGGTCCTGGTAGAAGTGGGCGTCGAAGAACCACTCGCTCGGGTTGACGGCGCGGTGGCCGACGAGCGCGCCGAGGCCCTTGGGGCCGGCGGCGTCGTACTGCTCGACGAAGTCGAGGAGCAAAAGCTTGGGACCGGGCAGCGCGGGCAGGCCGCCGTCGAGCGGCAGCAGGCGCGGCTTGGCGCCGGCGGGCGGGACGAAGGGCTTGGCGCCGCGCAGGCCGACCTGGTTGGCGAGCGACTCCTTCGTGAAGAAGCCGAACTCGGTCTTGCCCTTGTAGACCAGCCGCCCGTTTCCGTCGGTCATCTCCATGTCGTAGTTCTGGATGATCATGCCGCCGGACTGGGAGACCTTCGTCATCACGACCGTCGTGACGAGCGTGCCGGTCTCCGGCGTCACGTCGACGTGCTGGACCGCGTCGCCGCCGAGGTTGCGGAACGAAAGATCGATCGGGCTCGTGAGCGCCGAGCCGCAGTAGGCGGCGAGCCAGCCGCAGGGCTGGAGCGCCACCTCGAGGAGAACGCCGAACGGCATCGTGGGCTGGCCGTTCTCGGCGAAGTACCACGCGTCTTTGGGGATGTCGTACTCGCAAACGGCAGCGGCCCCGGCCTTAAGCTCGAACGGCTTGCCTTTAACATCAACGACGCGATCCAAGAACTGATACGGAGGACCGGGCAGACGAGCGATGATGCGATCCTTGTCGAAGATCTTGTACGGCTCGCCGAAACCTTCGGAAGGCTTGCCGTTCGAGTAGGCCATGATCTTGTCCGGACCGTACAAGACCTTCTTGGGAAGCACGGCGTCCGGTCTAGCGGACCAACGGCGCTCCAAGTCGGCGCGGCGCAAACCGGAAAGGCGAACGGACATATCCGTGATCTGCACGATGTTCTTGGCGTCGCTGTACATGAACGCGTCCGCGATGCAGAACGGCGTGCCGTCGGCCTCGTAGCCGAGCTCCTTGATGTGGAGCTCGTACTTGGCCTTCTTCGTGGACGCGAGCACCTGGCCGCGGCACTTGAGCTGCGAGGCGACGCCGGGCACGGGCTCGTGCCACATCTTCCCCTTCTCGCCGACCCAGCCCATGCGCATGAGGTGGACGCGCAGCGTGTGCAGGCAGCACTCGTACATGAGCGTGCCGGGCATGACGTTGTCGTCCTTGAAGTGGCAGGTCAGGTGCCAGTCGTCGGGATGGATGTCCATCTCGCCGATCGCGAGGCCGAGCCCGAAGCGGCCGCCCTTGGGGTCGAGCTCGAGGATGCGGTCGACGAGCTTCATGCGTCCGGACGGCAAAGTCTCCGGGACGAACGGAACGGCGGCCTTGAATTGGTCGCCGAACACCGAGAGATCGCCGGAACGAACGGCGTTCAACTGGGCGTCGCTCAACGAAACCTTGGAATCGAACTTCGCGAGCGGCTTCCAATCGGCCGGGAGTTTGCCGGGCACGGACTGCTTTTCAGCCTCCGTGAGAACGATTCCCTTCCCCTTCGCGAGTTCAGCCTGCGTGAAGAAGCCCGCGCAGCCCTTGCGCATCGTGAGCAAAGGCTTGCCGTTGACGGTCGAGTCGAAGCGGAAGAAGAACAGCCAGATGTCGTCGTGCTGGCCGAAGCCGTCGATGGCGATGTCGTAGCGGATCACGTCGCCGGGCTTGGGCAGGTGGTCGTGGAAGGTGACGATGGCGTCGAGCAGCCGGTAGACCGCGAGGCCCTTGGTCTGCGTGTCGATGCCGAGGTAGCCGGAGAGGAACAGATCGGCCTGGCCCGCCTCGACCGCGATGCACGTCGGGATGCGGCCGCCGTCGAGATACCAGCCGTCGTGGAGGACGTCGTGCTCGGTGACGCAGGAGCCCGACTTCATCGAGTTCGGCGTTCCGGTGACCGAGACGACGCGGTCGGCGAGCATCAGGGGCTCTTCCGGCAGGCGGACGCGCGTCGGATAGGCGTCGACGTGCGCGAACGCCTCGCCCAGGACGTTTCCGATCTTGCCCGAGGCGAATTCCAAACACGCCTTTCGATCCATAAAAGGTTTATGGATGGGTGTCAGGCCTGAGGTTCTGAGGTTGTCGGCCGGCGCGAAGTTCAGAACCTCAGGCCTGACACCCTCGACGGCCTGGCCGGAGGCGATGCGGATCTGGTTCTGCAGATTCTGCGTCTGGAGCGTCGCGAAGTTGGCCGCGAGCTTGAGGTACATCTCGTGCGCCTGCGCCGTCAGAGCCGCCGCGTTCGCGAGCGCGGCGGGCGGCGCGGAGGAGGACGGGACGACCGGGGCCGGCGCCGGGAAGCGGACCGACGGAGCGGGCTCGAAGCGGGGCTTCGGCGCGGGCGCCGGAGCCGGCGCGGCGGGCGTCGGAGCCGAGGGCGGCGGAGAAGGCGGCTCGCGGCGCGCGGGCGCCATGCTGACCTTCGACGGGCGGCCGCCGAGCGCCACGCGGACGTATTGGGCGGGCGCCGCCGCGGCCGGCTGATGGCCGGCGCAGAAGGTGCGGGCGCCGTAGAGAGCCTTGAGGTCCACCGGGACGCGCTCGGCGAGCAGGTAGGCGAGCAGCTTGAGGACCGAGGAGACCTCGTCGGAGCCGCGGCCGTCCACGGCCTTCGCGTTGTGCGTGAGCGGGCCCAGGATCTTGCCGATCATGCGCGTGCACGAGCCCTGCGGTCCGAGCTCGACGAAGGTGCGCACGCCGTCCTCGTAGGCGGTCTTGATGAGCGCCGCGAAGTTGACGGAGCGGATCGCCTGCGTCGTGATCGAGTCCGCGGCGGACTCGCGCGTCGGCTCGTACGCCTTGCCGAAGGCGCCGGAGTAGTAGCGCACGCCCTTCGGCGGGCGCGTCGGGAAGAGGTGGAGGTCGCGGTACTGCTTCTCGACGAGCTTCGCGGCCGGGAAGTGGACGGTCGAGACGCCCTGCAGCGGCAGGAACACGCAGCCCAAGCCCTCGACGAGCTTCTCGACGGCCGAGCGGTAGCCGCCGACGACGCATTCGACCGGTGCGTTCACGATCAACAGCGCGGCGCGGTCGGCGGCCTTGAGCGCGCGGTTGACCGCGTCGGCGGGGCGGTCGACGACTCCGAGCACCCAGTCGACCTTCTCGTCGGCGGGCAGGCGCCAGAACTGGCGCGCGGCGTCGCACGGGCCGGCGAGCTCGGAGGTGAAGAGCGAGGACTGCTTCATGCGCCGGAGCATCTCGTCGCGCGACGTCCAGGCGCGCGTCGCGAAGAGGCCCGCGGTCTCGCCGAGCGAGTAGCCGATCACGGCCGACGGCTCGACGCCGAAGGAGCGCAGGAGGTCCGAGGTGACGGTGCCGTGCGCGACGGAGGCGAAGATGAGCGCGTGGTAGTCGGCGTTGAGCTCGTTCTCGGCCTTCGTCTCCCAGCCGGGCTCGAAGGCGAGGCGCCACGGGGCGACGCGCGCGGGCGTCATCTGCTCTCGCAGGTAGCCGTTCTCGGCGTCGAGGCGGCGCAGGATCTCGGGCCACTGCGCGCCGAGGCCGAGCGTCATGCCGAGGTACTGGTTGCCGGAGCCGGGGAACACGAACGCGAGGTCCCCCCCGAGAGGCTTGCGCGCGGTGACGTACGCGCGGTCGGTCGGGAGCGGCCGGTCGGGATTGTCGCGCAGGGAGTCCGCCGACGAGCGCGCCAGCGCGAGCAGCTCCTTCCAGTCGCGCGCGACGAGCGCGCAGGCGAGCGGCATGTCCGGCGAGGAGCCGCGCTTGATCCACCAGCGGCGCGCGAGCGCCTCGACGCCGTCCTGCGAGTCCTGGGCGGCGGCCCAGTCCGTGAGCGCGCCGAGGCCGGCGATCAGGCCGGCGGCGTCCGCGGCCTCGACGGCGAAGAGGGCCTCGCTCCGGGCGCCGAGCGGCTGGCGGCGCTCGTCCTCGACGCGTGGGTCGGCCGACTCGCGCTCGAGCTGCTCGAGCACCGCGTGGACGGCGCCGCCGTCGACGCCCATCGAGGTCACGCCCGCGCGGCGCGGGCCGTCGGCGCGGTTGCGCAGCCAATACTGCGCGCGGCGCGGCGAATGGAAGCGCTTGCGCGCGGAGGCGAGCGGCGACACCGGGTTCACGAGTTCGGGGCCGGCGGGCAGGATTTCCTGGTACAGCGACAGGGCGGCTTTGACGAAGCCCGCGAGACCGGCGGCGGCGCCGGCGTGCCCGACGACGACCTTGGAGGCGGACAGCGCCAGCGGCAGCGGCGATTCCGCGGAGCCGAAGAACTCGACGAGAGCGGACGCCTCGTTGCGGTCTTCGCGAGGCTCTCCGGACGCGTGGCATTCGAGCAGCCCGACTGTGCTGGGATCGACGCGGCCGTCCTCGTAGGCGCGGCGCAGGGCTTCGAGCACGGCCTCGCTGGTCGGCACGACCTGGTCCGCGCCGCCGCCGGAGGCGGAGCCGATGCCCTTGAGCACGCAGTAGACGCGGTCGCCGTCGCGCAGCGCGTCCTCGAGGCGCTTGAGCACCACGGTCGCGGCGCCCTCGCCGGCGACGGCGCCGTCGGCGGCCGCCTCGAACGGGCGGACGCGGCCGGACGCGGAGAACGGCTTGAGCGCGTGCGCGCCCGCGAGCGCGCGAGCCTCGCCCTGCACGTCGGCGGCGGAGGCCACGGCGGCGTCGATCTCGCCGCGCTGCAGCGCGCGCGCGGCGGCCTCGACCGCCTTGAGGCCGGAGTTCTCCTCGGCGGAGACGGTGAACGACGGGCCGCCGAGCCGGAACTCGCGCGCGACGCGCGAGGCCGCGACGGAGGCGAGGCCGCCCATGACGCGGTTGGCGGTCAGCGCGGGGCCGGCGGCGTCGCGCAGCGCCTTGAGCGAGTCGGCCGAGGGCTCGGCGCCGAGCGCCTTCGCCCAGTTCCCCTGCTTGTTCTCGAGAGACCACCGGAGATCGTAATGCGTGATCGCGAGGTCGAAGGCGACGCCGAGGAACACGCCCACGCGGTCGCGTCCTTCCTCGGAGAGCTTCGCGTCGGCGATCGCGGCGGCCGCGCTCTGGAGAGCGAGCAACTGCTGCGGGAGCATCTCCTCCATTTCTTTCGGAGGGATGCGGAAAGCGGACGCGTCGGAGCCGGCGTCGCGGAGGAAGCGGCCCTTGAAGCCGGAAGGAGCCTCGATGCCCCACCAGCGGTCCTCGGCGTACGACGACTCCTGCTCGGCGCCCGAGAGAACGGCCTCTTGGAACGGGCGGAGACCTTGAAGCGAACCGAAGCGCGCATCCATGCCCACCACAGCGATGGGCGAGGAGCTCGCGGGAGCACGGCGTCCCTGAGGGACCGGCTTCGTCTGGGAACGGCGGCGCTCCGGAGCCTCCTCGACGATCAGGTGGGCGTTGATGCCGCCGAAGCCGAACGCCGACAGAGCGGCGCGCCTCGGCGTCTTGGGATCGCGACGGATCCACGGAGACGCCTCGGACTGCACGCGGAACGGGGAGCCCGGAATCCCCGCGTTCGGGTTCGGCGCCTTGAAGTTCGCGTTCGGCGCGAAGGTCTCGTGCTCGAAGGACAGGAGGACCTTCATGAGGCCCGCGGAGCCGGCGGCGGTGAGCAGGTGGCCGATGTTCGACTTGACCGAGCCGAGGCCGCACTGGCCCTCGGTCCAGCCGCGCTCGCCCCACAGCGCCTTGAGGCTCGCGACCTCGATCGGGTCGCCGGTCGGCGTGCCCGTGGCGTGGCACTCGACGAAGTCGATTTGCGACGGCGACAGGCCGGCCTCGATGTACGCCGCGCGCATCGCGCGCAGCTGGCCGACGGTGTTCGGCGCGAGCAGGGAGCCGCCGACGTCGTTGGACAGGCCGCCGCCGAGCAGCACGCCGCGGATGCGGTCGCCGTCGCGCTGCGCGTCGGAGAGGCGCTTGAGGACGAAGAGGCCCGCGCCCTCGCCGACGACGAGGCCGTCCGCCGCCGCGTCGAACGGGGCGGGCACGCCGGACGCGGAGAGCGCGCGCAGCTGCGAGAAGCCCATCTGCGTGTAGAGGCTCTGCGGGCGGCTCATGCCGCCGGCGACCATCGCGTCGGCGCGGCCGGCGCGCAGCTCCTCCATCGCGAACTTGAGCGCGTAGAGCGACGACGCGCACGCCGCGTCGAGCGTCCACGAGCCGCCGCCGAGGCCGAACGCCTTCGTCAGCACGCCGCCGGGCAGGCCGGCGAGGTAGCGGTTCGCGGGGTTCGTGCGCGAGGACGCGCGCGAGCCGGCGAGGCCGAGCGCCGAGCGCTCGAAGGCGGGCAGCAGCTGCTCGCGCGAGTAGGCCGCGGCGCCGTCCGTCGGCAGCACGAGCTGGCCCATGACGACGCCCGTGCGCGCCTTGTCGGCGGCGCCGAGCTTGGCGTCGGCGAGCGCGGTCCGCGCGGCGTGCAGAGCCAAGTGGAACGCGGGATCGAGCGAGGCGGCCCACTCGCGGTCGAGCGCGAGCCCGTCGGGGTCGAAGCGGAAGTCCTCGATGAAGCACGCCTTGCGCGAGTAGACCTTGTCCGCGGCGCCCTTCGCGGGATCGAACGCGGCGGCGGGGTCGAGCGCCCAGCGGCCCGCGGGCACGTCGCGCGCGGAGCAGCGGCGCGACGTCAGGTTCTCCCAGAACCGGGCGGGCGTGGGAGCGTCGGGGAAGATTCCCCCCGCTCCGACGATCGCGATCGGCTCCGGCGTTCGGCTCATTTCTTGTAGATGGTGTACGCTTCCGCGTCTTCGGTCCACTCGACGGTGGAGCGGTTGAGGCGCCGCAGGACGCCGAGCCAGCCGCCGTCGGCGGGGCTCACGACGCTCTTCGGCAGGGCGGCTTTCGCGGCGACGACGCGGATCGTCTCCGCCGAGACTTCATCCTCGGGGCGCG
The DNA here is from genome assembly GCA_964450975.1 of uncultured Elusimicrobia bacterium. Lineage (GTDB taxonomy): Bacteria > Elusimicrobiota > Elusimicrobia > UBA1565 > UBA9628 > GWA2-66-18. The sequence goes on from CAYVFO010000034.1 coordinate 20,591, forward strand.
GCAGCTCGGCGACGAGGCGCATGCCGGCTTTCCGGGCCGCGTCGTCCGGGTACTCCCACGTCTCGCCGGCCTTGAGGCGCTTCTCGAGCACGAGCTCGTTCGGGACGACGAGAGCGGTCTGGTCGCCGACGCCGAGGTCGTAGACGTTGTAGAGGTAGATCCACGCGTCGCGCGTCGCGGTGACCGTGAGCTTGGCCTCCTCGCCGGCGCGGAAGCGCGGCGACGAGACCCCGAGGGCGACCGCGAAGTCCGGATCGCCGCCGGCGGGGCGCGGGATCGCGCACGCCTTGACCTTGAGGCGGTAGAGGCACGCGGGGCAGCCCTCCGCGTCCTTGTAGCCCTCCTCGAGGACCTGCTCCTTGAGGATGCGGCCGCTGCGCGTGGTCTGGAGGATGCCTTCGGTCAGGCGGCTTTCCTTGCGCAGGCCTTCCTGCTGGAAGTCCATGAAGCGCGACTTCACCTCGACGCCGAGGAAGTCCTTGA
>CAYVFO010000035.1:0-20943 GCA_964450975.1 uncultured Elusimicrobia bacterium
GCTCGGGCGCCATGTACGGCGGCGTGCCGACGACGGTGTTCGTCATCGAATAGCGGGTGAGCGCGTCCTTGGCCATGCGCGCGATGCCGAAGTCCATGACCTTCACGCGGCCGCCCGCGATCATCACGTTCGAGGGCTTCATGTCGCGGTGGATGACGCCGCGGCCGTGCGCGTAGGCCAGCGCCTCGGCGATCGCCGAGGTCAGCCGCACCGCCTCGGACGGCGCGAGCCGTCCCGCGGCCTCGACGAGCTCGTGGACGGTCTTGCCGTCGACGTACTCGAACACGAGGTAGATGTCATCGCCGTGCTCGGCGATCGCGTAGATGTCCACGATGTTCGGGTGATGGAGCGAGGCGACGGTCTTCGCCTCGATGATGAAGCGGTCGCGCGACGTCGAGCGCAGCTCCTCGCGCATCTTCTTGATCGCGACGCGGCGGTTGAGCGACTTGTCGACGCCCTCGAAGACCATGCCCATGCCGCCCGCGCCGATCTGCCGGATGATCTCGTACTGGCCGCGGATGAGGCCCGCGAGCGGCGCGGCGGCGGAGGCGGGAGCCGGCGTGGCCTCCTCCTCCCGCTCGATCGCTCCCACCGCGGGACCGCGGCGCGAGACCTTCGTGAAGGCGGAGACGGCCGCGTCCTTGAGCGGAGCGAGGACGGTGGAGAGCAGTCCGAGCGCCACGAGCAGGCCGCCGAGCAGTCCGGCGCCCACGACGACGCCGAAGCGGCGGCCGCGGCCGGCCGAGGCGCCCGCGGCGGCGGAGGCGTCCGCGCCGCCGTCCTCTCCCGGGAACAGGAAGAGGATGTCGTCGGCCGACGGCAGCTGGAGCAGCGCGGCCTTGTCGGCGGCGTCCTTGAAGGACGGGTCGAGGCTCGCCGCGCGGTTGATGTCGTCGAGCATCGACGAGCGGTCGCCCAAGCCGCCGTACGCGTGCGCGCGGTTGGCGTAGGCGCGCGCGTCCCGCGGGCCCGCCTGGATCGCGGCGTTCGAGCTCGCGAGCGCGTCGCGCCACTGCTTGAGGCGGTTCTCCGCGAACGCCTTGCGGTTGAGCAGCTCGGAGTTCGCCGAGTAGCCGGAGACCGCGAGGCCCGCGTTCGCCGCGGCGAGCGCGTTCTTGTAGTCCTTCATGCGGGCGTAGATCAAAGAGATCAGGTTGTGCGCCTGCGCGTTGTTCGGATTGAGCTGCAGCGCCTTCTGCGCGTGCATGAGCGCGGTCTGCAGATCGCCCATCGCGAGCGCGCGGTTGGCGTCGGAGAGCGCCGCCATCGAGGCGAGCGTCGCGCGGTCGGTCATGCCCGTGAGGAACTGCCCGCCGCCCGTCTGCGAGCCGTAGCCCGACCCGCCCGAAAAGCCGCCGTCGCCGCCGGCCTGCGCGCCGAGCGAGCCCGACGAGGTCGAGCCTGCGCCGCGGCCGCTCGCCGCCTGGAGGATGAAGAGAGCGTTCTGGTCGCCGGGGCGCTTGGCGAGCGCCGCGCGCGCGTCCGCGAGCGCGCCGGCGAAGTCTCCCTTCTCGAGCAGGATGCCGCCGCGCAGCAGGTGCGCGTCGGCGCCGGCGCCGAGGTCGATCGCCTTGTTGAGGTCGGCGAGGCCGCCGGTCACGTCGCCCTTGAAGAGCTTGTCGCGCGCGGCGGACTCCCACGTCGCGGGATCCTTCGGATACTTGTCCTGCATGTACGAGCCGTGCGAGCCGGGCGGATTCGGGATGTAGATGTCGCCGCCGCCTTCCCCCGGCTTCGGGCGGTTCTTCGACATCACGTCGGAGATCGCGTTGTGGAGCTCGGTGAGAACGCCGCTGCGGTTGGGGTCGTGGTGAGCGCCCATGCTCGCGCTGATCTCCTCGACCTTCGCCTTGAGCTGGGCGCGGACCGCGTCGGAGAGAGCCGGGTCCCTGAGGATCGCGTCGACGTTGGAGAGCTGCTTGAGATCGTTGATGATGCGGCGCTTCTCCTCCCGCGGGAGGTTCGAGTCCTCGAGCACCCGGCGCAGCTCCCGGCCGAACCGGCGCTGATCCTCGAGCATCTCGGCGACCTGCGTGAGCTCGTGGCGCGGGAATTCGCCGGTGCCGTTCGCCTTGAGCCGCTTGAGCAGCTCGGACTCGATGTCGTGGGAGCGGCGGATCAGCCAGTCGCCGGCGCCCTCGCCCTGAAGCTTCTTGCGGTACGCGTCGAACTCCTCGCGGATCAGCGGCACGGACTTCTCGTAGTTGAGGACGTCGGCCGCGGTCATGTCGTCGCCGCCGCCCGCGGTTCCGGACACGGTCGCGAGGTGGTTGCCCGGGTGCTTGCCGGTCGCGTTGTGCAGATTGGAGGCGGCCGACGTGGCGAGGCCGTTCGCGCCTTGACGGAGGACGACGGGGTTGCCGCCGTTGCCGCTCCTGGCGACCTTCTGCTCGCCGGTGTAGGGCTCGAGCTCCCCGGACTCGGCGGCCCCCCCGCAGCCCGAAGGAGGCGGGGTGATCGCGACGCACTTGCTCGCGTGCGTGACGTGATCGGTCTCTTCCTTCTCGCACTTGGGATTGCACTGGGCGCGGGCTGAGCTCGCGAGAGCAAGGGATAGGACGGTTATATAGAGGGGGGCGCGCTGAGTCATATTTCTAGTGTAGGGGGCCCCCCCGGTCCTGTCAAGGCGAGCAGGCGGCTTTTACCGACGTTTTATCGGAGCGAAATAAGGCCGTAAACCCGCTTATTTCAGCCCAGAACCGCGTCCACCGCGTCGACCAGCTCGGTCGGGGTGCGGTAGCGCTTGTCGGGGTCGGGGGTGAGCGCCTTGGCGATGACCGCGTCGAGCTCCGCCGGGGCGTTCTGATTGCGCTGCGTCAGCGGCACGTGCTTGCCGTTGAGCTTATTGAGGAGCATCGCGGCGCCCTGGCCGGTGAAGGGCAGGTGGCCGGTCAGCATCTCGTAGAAGCACACGCCGAGCGCGTAGACGTCGGACTCGCGGCGCACGGTGCCCTGCTCCTGCTCGGGCGCCATGTACGGCGGCGTGCCGACGACCGTGTTCGTCATCGACATCTTGGTGAGCGCGTCCTTCGCCTGGCGCGCGACGCCGAAATCCATGACCTTGATGCGGCCGTCGCTCGTGATCATCACGTTCGACGGCTTGAGGTCGCGGTGGATGATCTGCGCGGCGTGGGCGTGCTCGACGGCGTCGGCCATCGCGCGCAAGGTCGCGCGAGCCTCGTCGAACGGCAGCGGCCCGTCGGCGCGGATGCGGTCGTGCAAGGTGCGACCGTCGACGAACTCGAAGACGAGATAAACGTCCGCGCCGTCCTCGGAGATCGCGTAGATGTCCACGATGTTCGGGTGGCGGAGCTGGGCGACGAGCTTGGCCTCGTTGATGAAGCGGCGGCGCTCCTGCGGATCGACGCGGATCTCGTCGCGCATCTTCTTGACGGCGACGCGGCGCTCGAGCGAGCGGTCCTTCGCCTCGTAGACGACGCCCATGCCGCCGAGACCGATCTCCTTGACCACCTCGTACTGCGTCCAGAAGGCGGAGCCGAGGCTGCCCGGAATCGGGGTCGAGGCCGTGGGAGCGGCGACGGCTCCGGCCTCGGCCGCGTCGGGCGAGGCCAGCACGCGGCGGATCGTCGCGTGCACCGTCTCGCGCCAGCTCGCGGAGACGACGTGCAGGATCGCGAGCGCGATGATCAGGCCGCCCATCGCCGACAGGAACGCGAGACGCGCGAAGCGCTTGCCCGTCTTCTGCGGAGCGGGCGGCGCGGCGGACGCCGCGGCGGCGGAGGCGCCGCCGTCGTCGTCGAAGAGCAAAGTGAGGTCGGCGTCCTCGGGCAGCTGCAGCGCGCGCTCGAGCCGGCCCTGGAAGCGGGGATCGAGCGCGGCGGAGCGGCCGAGCGCCTCTAGCACGCCCGCGCGGTCCTTGAGGCCCGCGAGCGCGAACGCCTTGTTCTGGTACGCGAAAGGGTTGCGGGCGTCCTTCGAGAGCGTCTCCTCCGCGTCGACCAGCGCTTCTTTATATTGCCGCTGCTTGGCGAAGGCCCACGACCGCGTCTGCAGCGCGGGCGCGTTGCCGGGCGCGAGCGCGAGCGCCGCGCTGGCGTCGGTCACGGCGTCCGAGTAGCGGTTCATGCGGTTCGAAGCGATCGCGCGGAAGTTGAGCGCCTGCGCGTTGCCCGAATTGAACTCGATCGCGCGGCTCGCGAGCTGATGCGCCGTCGGAAAATCCTTCACGCGCAGCGCCGCCGCGGCCTCGCGCGTCATCGCCGCGGACTTCTCGTTCGCGCCGGGACCGGCCGCCGCCTGCGCGCGCGCGGCCGCCGCGGCCTGCTCCGGCGTCATCGCGGGCGCGGCGTACGTGCCGCCCGGGCGCAAATCTCCGCCCTTGGCGAAGTCCGCCGGCGGGCCTCCGGCGCCGGGCTGCGCCCCGCCCGCGAAGATCGAGGATGGAAGGTTCACCGTCGGCGCGCGGCCCTTCACCGTGTGATAGAGGCCGAGCGCGTTGTGATTGGAGGGATTGCGGTCGAGCAGCTGCTTGGCGGCGAGGGCCGCCAGGCGGTAGTCGCCGAGCTCGCTCGCGGAATGGCCGTAGCCGAGCAGCGCCTGCTCGTTCGTCGGATCGTGGCGGACGGCCTCCTGGTACTGCCGGAAGGCTTCCTGATAGTTCTTGTCGTTGTAGGCCGAGTCGCCGAGCTCGACGCGGACCGTCGGGTCCGTGGGATAGCTCTTCACCCATTCGCGATTGAACTCCTCGCGCGCGGTCGTCGTGGGCTTCACCTCGACGGGCTTTCCGGTCTCGTCGACGGGCTTTTTGACGGAGGGCGGCTTCTGGCCCTGCTGCTCGAGGAACGTCCGCAGCGCGTTGAGCGTGGGGCGGAAGTCGGCCATGTGTTGCGCCGCCAGCTCGGCGAGCTCGGGATTGCTCGCGATGTGCTCGGCCAGCTTGTCGGGAGGCCCGGTCAGCAATTCCTTTGAAATCTTGGTCCGGATCGTCATGCCCAAGTTGCTGCTCAGGAGATCGTTCGGATTGGCCGCGGCGCCGCTGGTGGCGGGGTCATCGGGCGGCGGCGGGAACGGCCGGGCCGCGCCCGGAAGAGCGGCGGCGGCGCACAACAACAGCGCGAGACCGAGGGGAAACGCACGCCTCATATCGGCAGTGTATCCCCCACCCCTTGATTTGTCAAGGTTGCGGGTCTATACTACGAACGTGCACGGAGGATATGTGATGAAACCCCTCGCCCTTTCCCTCTTCGTCGTCGCGCTCGCCCTGCCCGCGAAGGCCCTGTCGCCCGAGGCCTCGGCGTTCATCCAGAGCATCGGCCTCGACCCGAACTCGGAGAACGTCCAGCTCGCGGAGGCGGCCGGCGAGATCGAGACCACTTACATGGACGACGTCGTCAAGTTCAGCGTCGAATCGCTGGCGGCGGCGAAGAAGAAGAACCAGCTCCTGAACTTCATCGCGACGCGCGCCTTCGTCGCCCGCCTCAAGCGGGACTTCAACGGGACCTCGCTCCCCGAGAAGAACTACGAGGCCCTCTACCTGACGGCGGCCGAAAGGCAGCTGGTCGGCCGGAAGGTCGCGATGTCGCTTCTGACGAATCCGAACTCGAGACCGGCTTAGTCGTCCGTCGTTCGAATCGGCGGCCGCGGGAGAGACTAATCCCGCGGCCGCCGTCTTTTTGAGCTAGAATCGCGCCGCTCAGGCGGACAGTTGGCGCGCCAGCGTATAGTATAATTGGCCTATTGTCATATTAGGCCTTTTGGTCCGGGAGCACCCATGAACCTTCGTTTAGCCTTCGCCTCTCTCCTCTTTCTCGTCAGCCCTTCGCTCGCCGCGAATGCCGACGCGCCCGAGGTGAAGTTCGACCAGGGCGTCGATGCTTCCGAGATTCTGAATCGCGCGCGCGAGCTCGCGGCGAAGCAGCTCACGCCCATTACTCCCCTCGACCGCAAGCTCCGCAAACTCTCCAAGAGAAACAAGGCCGCTGTCGGGCCGGGCACGTATCAGCCCGTATCTCCGCTCATCACCGGAAGCGCGGCATACCCGCTGGGCGCGAATCTGAGGGCCGATCCGAAATACCTCGCGCTGGATCCCTCGGTGCTCAAGCCCCTCGAAGCGGACTGGACGAATATCACCGCCGTCAGAAGCGATCTTCTGTCGCAGGCGTCGACCTGGGACGGAGAGAATGAGCGGCTGTACGCCGACAGGCAGCAGCTGGAGCGGGATCGCTCGGCTCTGGAGCGGCGCCAATCGGAGCTCAACACCGAGATTGGGCAGTACAACCAGGCTTGCACGACGCGTCCGCTTCCTCCGGACGAATACCAGCGATGCGTCGCTTGGCGGGACTCTCTACTCCGGCGCAAGTCGCAGCTCGACAACGACATCTCCCAATTCAACGGCCGCGTAAATTCATGGAATCAGCGCTCCTCCGCCATCTTTGAACGGCGAAAGGTCTTGGTCGGCTGGATCGAAGCGTGGGAGCACCGTATCCGGCAGTGGATCGAAACCGCGAAGAAGGCGATCGAAGCCGCTTGTCGCCCTCTCAAGCTTCTGGACATAGACAGCAAGCTCGTAAGAATTCCGAGCGGAGGGATCCAACATCCGTTTGATGCTAGGCCCATATTCAGTACAGAGCCGAAGGACGCGCCTGCCTGCCCGATCGAATTGTCATGGTTCCTTCAGGAGGAGCGCATGGATCCGCTGAAGCCGATCGGAACCATTTCGCCTAAGACTGGCAGGACGACGACCTTCACCTCAGGGAACGGCGCGGGACACGGGATTCTTATGGTCAAAGATGACCTGTCGCCTCTCGGCACATCCGCGGACATTTACGTGTTTGACCCGGCGGCGCGATGATCGCCCGAATCACGAAGACGTTTTACAAAGATGAAGCCGGCAAAGAGCTCTGGTATGAGGCGCGCGCCGACGAGCAGCTGATATTCAAATTCCGCGCTCCAGCCGACGCCAACCTAAAGATCGGCGATGCGATCGCGTTTGATCGGTGCTTTTTGGATAAGGAAGCGCTCGTGCCGGTTTACAAGGCAGCGCCCCAAATTAAGATCACCGTTCGCAGCGAGAATACTAAGGACTTGAGGGATCAAAGGATAATCGCGGAGCTCGAACATGATAGGTCGCAGACTCGGGTCATCCTTCGGGCGACCGGCCAAGTCGAGATTTCCGGCACTCATCCAGGCTCGTCCGGCGCCGGTCCGATGGCAGGAATGGCGGGGTTTGACGATGTGGAGGGATTTGCGGAATATATGGAGGACCGAAACGGCTGGGTCGGTCCGCAATGGGACTCGGCAGGCTCCGATGAACTCCGCAGAGCCGTCATGGATTGGCTGAGGACGACGGCGATTCCTGCACTGCGGGCAGCGGCCGCGAAATTGCCGACGGCCTAGGCGAGCAGGCGCGCCGCGAGGCGCGCGGCTTCGATCGCGGCCGCGGGGTCCAGGCGACCCGCGGCCGCCGCGTCATAGGCGGTGCCGTGGGCGGGCGAGGTCCGGACGAAGGGGATGCCGGTCGTCCAATTCACCCCCGCCAGGCCGCCGAGGGCCTTGAGCGGGATGAGCGCCTGGTCGTGATAGAGGCAGACGAGGCCGTCGAACTCCCCCTCGGCGTGCAGGCGCCACGCGGAGTCGGCGGGCAGCGGGCCGGCGAGCTTCAGACGCTTCGCGAGCGGCGCCAGCAGCTTCTTCTCCTCCGCGCCGATGAGCCCCCCTTCGCCGGCGTGCGGGTTGAGGCCGCACAGCGCCAAGCGCGGACGGCGGACGCCCAGAAGCCGCAGCGCCGCGTCCAAGTCGCGCGCGCAGGCGGAGATCGCGCGCGCCGTGAGCTTCGCGGAGACTTCCTTCAAAGCGATGTGGCGCGTGGCCGTCGCGCACCAGAGCTTCATGGACGGGACGCCGAGGATCATCTGCGCGTCGGGGCGATCGGCGAACGCGGCGAGGCGCGCGGTGTGGTCGCGCCACGGGTAGCCGGCGTCCGACCACGTCGTCTTCGAGATCGGCGCGGTCACGACGCCGCCCGCGAGGCCGCGCGCGATCAAGGACAGCGCCTCCTCGAACGACGCGGCGGAGAGGCGGCCGCCTTCGGGCGTCGGCTTGCCGGCCTTTGGAGCCTTCAGGCCGAGATCCGTCGAGCGGATGGGGCCGTCGGCGGGCCGCCAGCCGGCGCGGCGCCAGACGGCTTCCTCGCCGACGAACACGGGCGAGACGCCGCGCGGCAAAGCGCCGGCGCGCACCGACGCGAGGGCGCCCTTCGGGCCGACGCCCGCGGGGTCGCCGCAGGTGAAGGCGAGGACGCGGCTAGAGAGCCGGCGGGAGGTTGCGCTCAATCGTCGCCTTGTCGCGCAGACCCGTCACGAAGGCTTCGACGTTCTTCTGGAAGCTCTGGCCGGCGAGGAAGTTCATGAGCTCTTCCTTGAACCGCTCGAACTCGGGCTTCTCGGAGGCGCGCTTCTCGGTGACGCGGATGACGTTGTAGCCGGTCTCCGTGTAGATCGGGGCGCTCGTGTCGCCGACGCCGAGGGAGAACGCCGCCTTCTCGAGCTCGATCGGAGCGACGCCGCGGACCATGTAGCCGATGTCGCCGCCGCGCTCCGCGCTCTCGGGATCCTCGGACTCCTCCTTCGCGACCTTCGCGAAGTCCTCGCCCGCGTCGAGGCGCTTCTTGATCGACTCGGCCGTCTTGAATGCGCGCTTCTTCTCGTTCTCGGACGCGCCCGGAGACAGGCGCACGAGGACGCGGTGCACGCGGACGCGCTCGGAGGACAGCGCCTTGACCTGGGTCGAGACCTCGCGCAGCGCCATGCCCTCTTCCTCGCCCATGCCGGCCGGGGTCGCGGTGCTCTTGCTGTCGATGTAGTCGGTGATCTTCTTGAAGTAGGCGCGCGCGTCGTCCTCGGTCGGAGGAATCATCTTCGCCTTCACGCCCTCGTCGATCGCCTTTTTCGCGAGGATCTGCCGCGAGAGGCGCTCGCGGAACGCGCCCCAGTCGAGGCCCTCGTTCTTGATCTGCGCCTGGAAAGCCGCCTCGGCCTCCTTGTCGCTGAGGGGCTCGCCGGTGCGCTCGTCCTTCGAGAAGCGCTTCTTGATCTCGTCGACGGCGTTGTCGATCTCGCGCTCTCGGACCTTGATCTTCATACGGCCGCCTTCCTGGACGAGGAGCTCGCGGTCGATGAGCTGCTCGAGCGTGCGCACGCGCAGCTCCTTGAGATTCGCCGGGTCGGCCATCGCCGCGGGGTTCATCTTCGACCAGTAGTCGACCGCGGTCGCGGCTTCCTTCTGGAACTCGGACAGCAGGATCGGCGTGCCGTTGACGACGGCCACCGTGTCCTCCATCAGCTTGGCGGAGGCGGCGGCCGCGAGAAGGAGAATCGCGGCGAGAGCCCTACCTGAACTGTTCATCGACGACCTCCACGGGGAACTTCTCCTGGATCGCTTGAAGGTGGGCGTCCAGCTTCTGCTTCTCGAGCAGGCGCGCGACGCGCGAGCGCCCCGCCTCGAGCGACACCTTCCTCTCGCCGTCCTTGCGCATGACGTGATAGCCGAACTTGCTCTTGAGCGGGCCGCCGATCTCGCCGACCCTCATGCGGAAGACGACTTCTTCGAGCTCCGGGATGACCTCGCCGTACAAGGACGGGGGCAGCTTGCCGCCGTCGGCGGCGGTCGCGGCGTCGAGCGATTCTTCCTTGGCGACCTTGACGAAGTTGGCGCCGCCGCGCAGGCGCTTGGCGACCTCGGCCGCGAGCTCGGGCGAACCGAGCAGCACGTGCCGCATCTCCACCTCGTTCGGGTGCTTGGTCAGATAGTCGCGCACCTCCTCCTCGTCGATCTTGAGGAGGCCGCGGCGCCGGAGGTCCTCGATCCACATGGTCGTGAGCAGGTAGTCGCCGCCCTCGCGGACGCGCTCCTCCTCCTCTTTACGCAGCTTCTCGAGCTGGGCGCGGAAATCGGCGGAGCGCGGCACCTCGCTCTGCTGGGCCGCGGCGAGCACGAGCTTCTCGCGGATCAGCACGTCGAGGAACTGCCGGCGGCCGCTCGGGGAGAGGACGTAGTCCTGGTAGCCCGCGGACACCTCGGAGAGCTTGCGCTGGAACTCGCTCTGGGTGATCTTGAGCTTGCCGACCTTGGCGACGACGGGGTCCTTGTCGCCGCGGCAGGCGGCCAAGGGTACTAGGAGCAGCAAAAGCAGATGGGCCCGCTTCATACGGGCCCATCATACCAATTACGCCATGTCGGCGCTATTTCCCGGGTTGGAGCTGGAAGGTCTTCCCGCCGGAGCTCAGGAAGATCAGCAGCTTCTTGTCGAGCTTGACCGCCTCGACGACGAAAGCCCGGCCGCCGGAGACCGTCTTGATGCGCTCGGAGATCGTCCGGGAGGCGTCCTCGCCGTCGGCGCCGTAGGCGGACTTGAGCGCGTCCGTGAAGGCGTCGGCGCTCGAGAACTGGCGAAGAGCCCAGTCGCCGTTCTCCTTGTGCGCGAAGCCCAGCAGGTCGAAGCCGTTGGTGGCGTTCGGCTTGGTCAAGTCGAGCCACTGCCTCTGCTGGTCGAACTCGAGCACCAGCATGTCGCCTTGGCCGCGCACGCGCTGGAGCGCCATCGGCGGCCTGCGGGCGGTGCCGTCGGCGTTGCTGAGGATCGACTTGTAGACGAGCTGCCCGCCCTCGACCACTTCCTTCGGGACGAGGACCGTGTACTCGAGCCCGTTGACGGGGTCGCTGCGGCGGAGAATGCGGTGCCGCTTGAGGCTCGCCGGCGAAAGCTTGTCGTTGTCCGCCGCGTTCTTGGACCAGCCCAGCGTGAGCAGGAGCTTCTCGAGCTCGTCGACGAAGTCATCCTGAGGCCTGACCGCGGCGCCTCCGACCTGGGTCGCGGCGTTTTCCGGGTCGCCCTGCGGCTTCTGATTCTTGAACCGTTCCTTGAGAGACTTGGTGTCGCCGGGATTGTCGGCGACGGCGGCGAGGGCGGGGGCGGCGAGCGCGGCGAGAAGGACCGGCAGAAGGAGGGTCTTCATGAGGGGTTCTCCTTGAGGCACCCCTAGTATTGGTCCGATGACACCGACCGTCAAGGCCTATGGTCAGACCGCGAGGAAGGCCCGGACCGCCTCGACGGCGGTCTTGCCGCCCAGCTCGAGGCGCACGGCGTCGCCCTCGGAGGAGGGCACGAAGGAGACGGCCTTGCCGAACTTGGCGAGCCAGCGCGCGGGGGCCTCGGGGCTCGGGGGCGCGTCGGCGCGCCAGCGGAGCTCGACCGCGCCGTCTTTCTCGGAGATTTCGGCGACGCGGACGCGCCGCGCCTCCGCGCGCAGAGACAGCATGTCGAAGAGGTTCTTGACCGGCGCCGGCGCGGGGCCCGAGAGGCGCTCGAGCTCCTCTAATATGGCTTTCGACTCCTGCGGAGTCGCGCGCAAAGCCCTCTTATAAATCTTGAGCCTCTCGATCTCCCCGGGGAGGTACTCGCGCGGGATGTAGGCGGGCAGGCGCAAGTCGACCTGGATCGGCCGGTCGTCCTCCTCGACGCGCTTGCCGCGCAGCCGCGAGACCTCGCTCTCGAGCAGCTGCGAGTAGTAGTCGGCGCCGACCGCGTTCATGAAGCCGTGCTGCTTGGCGCCGAGCAGGTCGCCGGCGCCCCGGATCTCGAGGTCGCGCAGCGCGAGCTTGATGCCGGCGCCGAGCGCGCCGAACTCCTTGAGCGCGTCGAGGCGCTTCACCGCGTCCTCGGGCAGGTCCTTCATCTTCGCGTCCGCGGGATGGAAGAGATAGCAGTAGGCGCGGCTCTTCTCGCGGCCGATGCGGCCGCGCAGCTGGTAGAGCTGGGCCAGGCCGAAGTCCTGCGCGTCCTCGACGAGCATGGTGTTCACGCTCGGGATGTCGAGGCCCGACTCGATGATCGTCGAGGCGACGAGCACGTCGGACTTGCGCTGCGCCAAGTCCCACATCGCCTTCTCGATCTCCGGTCCCTTCATCTGGCCGTGCACCATCGCGACGCGCGCGCCGCCGGAGAGCTCCCGGATCTGCTTGAGCGTGTCGGCCATGCTGCGCACGCGGTTGTGCACGTAGTAGACCTGGCCGCCTCGAGCGAGCTCGTCGGCGATCGCGGTGGCGACGACGCGCTCGTCCCACGGGCCGACGCGGGTCACGATCGGCTGGCGTCCGACGGGCGCGCTCTGGATCAGCGAGATCTGCCGCAGGCCGGTCATCGACTGATGCAGCGAGCGCGGGATCGGCGTCGCCGAGAGCGCGAGCACGTCGACCGTCGCGCGGATCTTCTTGAGCTTCTCCTTGTCCGCGACGCCGAAGCGGTGCTCCTCGTCGACGACGATGAGTCCGATGTCGTGGAACTTCACGTCCTTCTGCAGCAGCCGCGACGTCCCGATCACGACGTCGACCTTCCCCTTCGTCAGGTCCTCGAGGATCGCCTTCTGCTCGGACCTCGTCTGGAAGCGCGTCACCAGCGCGAGGCGCACGGGAAAGCCGGCCATGCGGCGCGAGAACGTGCGGAAATGCTGGTCGGCGAGCACGGTCGTGGGCGCGAGCACCGCGCACTGCTTGAGGCCCATCGCGCATTTGAACGCCGCGCGCATCGCGACCTCGGTCTTACCGAAGCCGACGTCGCCGACGACGAGCCGGTCCATCGGACGCGGCTCCATCATGTCGTCGAGCGTCTCCTTGATCGCGCGCGCCTGGTCCTCGGTCGGCTCGTACGGGAAGCCGTCGGCGAACTCGCGCTCCAGCTCGTTCTCGGACGGGAACGCGTGGCCGGGCTTGGCCGCGCGCTTGGCCTGCATCCGCAGCAGCTCCTCCGCGAGCTCGCGAACGCCCTCGGCCACCTGGCGCTTCACTTCCTCCCACGTGCGCGTGTCGAGCGAGGAGAGCCGCGGGCGCTTGCCCTCCGCGCCGGCGTACTTCTGCACGCGGTCGAACTCGGAGAGCGGGACGAAGAGGCGGTCGCTGCCGCGGTACTCGAGCTTCACGAAATCCTGGGGGCCGTGGCCCGGCACGGAGACGGGCTCGAGCCCGTTGTAGCGCGCGACGCCGTAGTCCTGGTGGACGACGAAGTCGCCCTGCTTGAGCTCGCGCCAGCGCGCGCGCTCCGCCCCTTTCTGCGCGAAGCGCTTCCAGCGGCCGACGCCGCGGTAATCGCGCGAGAAGATCTGCGAGCTCGCGTACACCGAGAGCTCCGTGCGGGCGTGGCGGAAGCCCTCGCGGAGCGGGCCGATCAGGAATTGGACCGGCACGCCCGGGATCTCGTCGTGCAGGATCTCCTGCAGGCGCGCGTCCTCGCCGTGGTTGAGGCAGAAGAGGACGACCTTCCGCCCGAGCCCGGCGTCCTTCTTCATCTCCGCCCACGCGTTCTTCGGATCTCCGCCGAACGGGCCGCTCTGGCGCGCGCCGAAATCGGTCTCCCCCTCCGCGGTGGCGAGCGCCCGGGAGATCACGGAGGACGCGGCGCCCGCGGGCACCTCCGTCTCGAGGCCCGACGGCATGAGCCACAACGCGCCCTCGGCGAGCCAGTCGGAGACCTTCCCCCCGGTCCCGGGCTCCTCGGCCGGCGTCGCGATCGCCTCGGCGACGACCTTCGCGGGCTCCTGGCTCAGCGGATCGAACGTGCGGATCGACGCGATGCGGTCCTCGTCGTAGAGCACGCGATAGGCGATCGCGGGCTCGAGCGCGTGGAAGTCGAGCACGGCGCCGCGCACGGCGTACTCGCCGGGGCTCTCGACGAAGTCGACGCGCTCGTAGCCGGCCGCGACGAGCTTGGCGACCGCGTCGTCGCGCCGGCTCGCGTCGCCCGAGCGCAGCCGCACCTGCTTGCCCGCGAAGTCGGCCTGCCCCGGCGCCGGCGCCGACAGGCCCGCGGGCGTGCCGATCGCCAGCCGCGCGCCGCGGCGGATCAATTCGAGCGAGGCGAGGCGCTCGCGCGCGTCGTCGCCGAACGTCGCGACGGTCTCGGCGCTCCCGCCGAACAGCGGCGCCAGCGCCTTGATCGCGTCGGCCGCGTCCTCGACCGCGTCGTCGTCCGGCAAGGCGAGCACGAGAACGCCTTTCGGGATCTCGATGCCCTGCGGACCCGTCCCGGTCAGCAAGGAGCGCGCCAGGAAGCCGAGCGCGCCGGAGCCGGGAACGCCGGCGATCGTCATCGCCGCGTCGCTTGCGCGGCCAGGTCGGCGACGAAGCTCTCGCGCCGCGCGTCGTCGGAGCAGACGCCCGCGACGCGCTTGCCCGCGCCCTCGTTCTCGCGCGCGTAGAAGCCCTCGAGCAGCACGCCGCCCTTCCGGATCGTCGCGTGCGCGCCGACCGGCGAGCCGCAGCCGCCGCCGACCGCCGCGAGGAACGCGCGCTCGTACTCGACGGCCCGCCGCGTCTCGGCGTGGTCGAGCGCGGCGACGAACTTCGCCACGTCCTTGCGGTCGCTCCGCACTTCCAGCCCGAGCGCGCCCTGTCCCGGAGACGGCAGCATCCGCGGGGGCTCGAGGATCTCGGAGATCGCGTCGGCGCGCCCGAGCCGCTTGAGGCCCGCGACCGCGGCGACCATCGCGTCGAATTCCTTGTCCGCGAGCTTGCGCAGGCGCGTGTCGAGGTTGCCGCGCAGCGGCACCACCTCGACGCCCGGCCGCAGCGAGCGGATCATGAGCGTGCGGCGCAGAGAGGACGTCGCGACGCGCGCCCCGCCCGCGAGCTTCTCCCACGTCTCGCCGGGCCGCAGGCACAGGCAGTCGCGCGGGTCCTCGCGCTCGGGATAGGCCGCGATCGAGAGGCCGCCGAGCAGCGCGGTCGGAAGATCCTTCGCGCTGTGCGCGGCGAAGTCGACGCGGCCGTCGAGGAGGGCCTCCTCGAGCTCTTTGACCCAGAGGCCTTTCGCGCCTTGGGGCAGCAGCTTCGCCTGCTCGGGCGGCGGCGCGCCGAACATGTCGCCCGTCGTCTTGATGACGACGGTCTCGACGCTCAGGCCCGGATGGAGCTTCTCGAGCGCGCGCGCGGCCTGGCCCGATTGCGCGAGGGCCAAGGCGGAGCCGCGGGTTCCCATCTTGAGGATCGCCACGCGGTGATTTTAGCCTTTCCGGGCGGCTATTTCGGCGACAGCGCCGCGACGGCGGCTTCGAGCGCGGCCACGCGCTTCTCGAGCTCCGCGAGCCGGTCCGGCTGGACCGGCGCCCCCGCGATGACGACGGAGCTCGCCGCTCCGTTCGAGGCCGGCGCGGCTCCGCCGGAGTACAGCTGCCTCCACCGGGCTTCCTTCTGTCCCGGCCCCTTCGCGAGCTTCACGACCGACGGTTCCGCGGCCGCGGCCATCGTCTGCAGCAGGGACTCCACCTCGGCCGGCGACTCGAACTTCGCCATGCGCTCCGAGCGCGTCTTGAGCTCGCCCGAGGTCTGCGGCCCGCGCAGCAGCAGCAGGCCGAGAATCGCGATCCGCCGCTCGTCGCCCTTGTCGAACAGGAAATCGGCGTGATGCATGAACTTCGGCACGCGCGCGCCCGGCTCGTGCAGGCGGCCCGCCAAAGTCTTCTCGATCAAGGAATGCAGCCCCGCGCCGACGACGCTCTCCTCGAGCGTCATGACGGGCTCGCGGCTCGTCTTCTGGTTGCACGCCGCGACGAGCGAGTTCAACGTCAGGGGATACAGCTCGGGCGTCGTCAGCGACTTCTCGATCAAGGCTCCGAGCACGCGGGCTTCGACGTCGTTGAGTTCGGTGGTCATCAGTAGGCCGTCCATACGGAGAGTTTGGAGTCGGTGTGAGTGCAGTCGATGAAAACGTGACCGGCTTTCGCGTCCCAGCCCCAGGCGCCGCTGTCCTTGCGATCCGCGAGCGCCGTCTCGACGACGGCGGACGTCTCGCCGTGAGTCGTCCAGAACCACGCCCCGTCCCACAGCGAGGGAGCGCCGTCCAGGCTCTTCTTCTGGCTCACGCGCTGCCGCATCTCGCTCAGACGCCCCTTCATGCCGCCTTCGACGACGTAGCGGTTGTACTCCGAGAACCTCTGAAAGGTCATCAGGAACAAGACGACGAGGACCGCGACGAACACGATCGCCTTCATGGGACGCCCATTCTAGTAAGATAGCGGCGTGAATTCCTTCGACGACTTGATGCTGAGCGAGCCGGTCGCCCGCGCGGTGCGCGACCTCGGGTTCAAAACGCCGACCCCGATCCAGGCCCAAGCCCTCCCCGCCCTCCTCGCGGACCCGACCGACTTCATCGGCCAGGCCGCGACCGGCACCGGCAAGACCGCCGCGTTCGGCCTCCCCCTCGTCGAGCGCGCCGATCCCGCGCAGAAGAAGGTTCAGGGCCTCGTCCTCTGCCCGACGCGCGAGCTCGCGCTGCAGGTCGCCGGGCAGCTCAAGCTCTTCGGCAAACACAAGAACGTCAAGACCCTCGCGATCTACGGCGGCGCCGGCTACGGCGAGCAGCTCGAGGGCCTCAAGCGCCACCCCTCCATCGTGGTCGGCACGCCCGGCCGCCTCATCGACCACATCGGCCGCGGCGCGCTCGCGCTCGACGGCGTCAAGACGGTCGTGCTCGACGAGGCCGACGAGATGATCTCGATGGGCTTCAAGGAGGACCTCGAGAAGATCCTCCAGGCCGCGCCGCGCGCGTCCTCGAACATCTGGCTGTTCTCCGCGACGATGAGCAAGGAAGTCCGCCGCGTCGCCGACACCTACCTGCGAACGCCGAAGCAGGCGCAGGTCAACCGCACCGAGGTGCTTTCGGCGACGGTGCAGCAGCTCTGGTACCCCGCGCGCGAGTCCGACAAGCCCGAGATGGTCTGCACGCTCGTGGAAGCGGCGGACGACTTCTACGGCCTGGTGTTCTGCCAGACCAAGTCGCTCGTGATGGACTTAGCCGAGCACCTGGCGAACCGCGGCTACCGCGTCGACTCGCTCCACGGCGACAAGACGCAGCAGGACCGCGAGCGCACGATGCGCGCCTTCCGCGAGCGCAAGGTGAACCTGCTCGTCTGCACCGACGTCGCGTCCCGCGGTCTCGACGTCAAGGAGCTCACGCACGTCATCAACTACTCCGTGCCTAGAGAGCCCGAGGTCTACGTCCACCGCATCGGCCGCACCGCCCGCTCCGGACAGGCCGGAACGGCGATCAGCCTGGTGACGCCCTCGAACCGCCGCCAGCTCGAGGTCATCGAGCGCACGACCAAGAGCAAGATGAAGGAAGGCCGCATGCCGACGCGCGCCGAGCTCGGCAAGAAGAAGGTCGCCAAGCTGCTCGTCAAGTTCCGCGCGCAGACCCACCACCAGCGCGCCATCGACCTCCTCGGCCCCGAGTGGCAGACCGCCGTCGAGGAGATGGACCTGCGCGAGATCATCGGCCGTTTTCTCGTCATGACCGCGCCCGAGGTCTTCGAGGACCCGAAGCCCGTCGCGCCGATGCTGCCGAGCCCCAACCGCCCTCCCCACCCCGGCGGCGAGAAGCGCATGGGCCCGAAGAACGACTACTGGAAGAAGCGCAAGGAAGCGTTCAAGGCCAAGAAGCAGCACGGACATTGATAAAATAACGGCCATGCCCGCCCCCCTCCCCATGAAATGGGTCGAGATCGACCGCGCCGCCATCGCCGGCAACGCGGCGTGGGTGAAAGCGCAGCTGCCGAAAGGCGCGGGCTTCGTCGCCGCGGTCAAAGCCGACGGATACGGGCACGGCGCCGTCGAAGTCTCCAAGATCGCCCTCAAGGCCGGCGCGGAGCGGCTCGGCGTGCGCGATCTCGTCGAGGCCTTCGCCCTGCGCGAGGCGGGGATCAAGGCGCCCATTCAGATGCTGGCGCCCGTCCTGCCGGAACAGTCCGCGGAAGCGATCAAGCTCGGCGTCATTCCCGTCGTCGACTCGCTCGAACAGGCGAAGGCGCTCGCGAAGGTCGCGAAGGGCAAGAAGCTGCGCGTGCAGATCGACTTGGATTTCGGTTTGGGACGCTGGGGTTTGAATCCGAAGGAGCTCCCGTCGCTGATGGCCGCTCTCAAGAAGCTCAAGGGCGTGGAAGTCGACGGCCTCGCCGCCCATCTCGCCTACATGCCGGGCAAGAACGCCGTGGAGGCCGAGGAGAAGCTGCTCGCGTTCGTGAAGCTGTCCGCGCCTTATAAAGGATTGCGGCTGCGCGCCGCCAACTCCACCGTCTTCATGGATTTCCCGCACCGGCGGTTCGATCTGCCGTGCATCGGCAACCTTCTCTACGGGATCAACCGCTCGAAGATCCGGCCCTCGGCTTTGAAGATGCCGTGGAAGTTCTACGCGCGCGTGCTCTCGATCCGCGAGGTCGCGAAAGGCGCGTCGATCGGCTACGCGTCGGAGTATCTCGCGCCGCGCCGCATGCGCGTCGCGGCTCTTCCCGTCGGCTACTCCGACGGCCTCACGATGCAGCCGGCGGAGCGGCTCATCGGGCTCGGCGCGCAGCAGGCGTTCTGGGGCAAGGTCGGGGACGCGAAGCTCCCGTTCGTGGGGCGCGTGGGCATCGCGCACACGCTCGTGGACGCGACCGACTGCCCCTCTCTCAAGCCCGGCGACGCCGTCGAGCTGCCCGTGCGGCGCACCGCGTCGCGCGCGCAGCGCTTCTACCGCTAAGAGCGGCCGCCGCGGTAGCCCTGCTTGAGCACGGACTTCGACTCGCTCAGCGCTTCCTGCGTCTGCGCCTTGCGGAGCGCGTCGCGCGACTTCTCGAGCTGCGTCGTGCGCTTCTTCGACTCCGCCACGCGGTAGTCGAGCTCCCAGAGGGTCATCAAGCGCCAAGCCTTGAGCTGCTCGGCGTGGATCATCGGCAGGCGCTTCTCGAGGTCGCCGGCCTTCTTCGCCTCGGCGATCGCGCCCTTGTAGCCGTCGATCGCCTTGAGCGCTTCCTTGCCCGTGTCGTCGAGCGGCGCGCCGGCGATCGCGCCGAACTGGGCGTGCCAGCCCTGCACCACTCCGAGGTGGTACTCGAGCATCTCGACGCTGACCTTGCCGGTCTCGGGCACGGACACCGCGCCGGGGATGGCCTTGCCGTCGGGCGTCGTCGGCTTGCGCTTGTTCATCTCCTGCTGCGCGAGCTTGACGCTCTCCTCGGCCTTCGCGGGATCGGAAATCGTGAAGTACGGTCCGTTCATGTCGTAGAACTGCCAGCCCGCGGACGCGGGGGCGGCGGCAAGGACGAGGGCGAAGGCGAGAAGGTGTCTCATGGGGCCATTATGCCCCCGGACGGCGCCTAAATCAAGGCTACTCTTCGGACGGCTCGTCGGCGGGAGCGCCCTGCTCGAGCTCTTCGTTGGTCGGCAGCGGCGGAGGGGCGTCGGGATCGTCGGGCGGCGCCGTCCAGGTCGACGTCGACTGCGGCGTCGTGCCGTAGCCGCCGTCGGGCATCGCGGTCGGCGCGAAGGCGGCGGTCGACATCTCGATGACCTGCGCGGACTGGCGGTTCGGGTCGCAGTAGTCCTTGGGCTCGGTGCCCGCGGCGAAGGCCTCGAGGAGCTTCTTGTCCTTCGGGCACGCGGGCTGATAGAGGAGGCCCTGCTCCTTGTCGATCGTCGCGAAGACGATGCCCGGCGGCACGGGGAAGTCGCGCTTCGGGTAGTCCTTGAGCACCTCTTCCATGATGGACGTCCACCACGGCACGACGGTCGAGCCGCCCGTCCAGTCCTTGCGGCCGAGTGAGGTGAAGTCGTCGTAGCCCATCCACGCCGCGGCGACGAGATCGGGGGTCATGCCGATGAACCAGAGGTCGCGGTTGTCGTTGGAGGTTCCGGTCTTGCCGGCCAAGGGGCGGTTCAAGCGCCGCGCGTGCGTCGCGGTGCCGCCTTGGACGACGCCTTTCATGAGGTTGAGGGCGAGGTAGGCCAGTTGCGGCGTCATCGCTTCTTTATCGCTCGGAACGTGCGCCTCGAGCTGCTTGCCGGTCGCGTCCTCGGCGCGCTCGAGCGTGTACGGCGTGACCGAGATGCCGCCGTTGGCGAACGAGCCGAACGCGGCCGTCATCTCGAGCGGCGTGACGACGGAGGCGCCGAGGCCGAGCGCCGGCGCGGGCTCGAGATCGGAGCGGATGCCGGCGCGGTGCGCGAGCTCGACGACGAGCGGCGGGCCGATCTGCGTGATGAGGTTGATCGCGGAGATGTTGCGCGACGAGGCGAGCGCGCGGCGCAAAGTCACGCGGCCCAAAAACTTGCCGTCGTAGTTGTTCGGCACCCAGATCTTGAAATCCGGGGACTGCGCGAACGGCTGGGTCGCCAAGTTGATCGAGTACTGGTCGGTCGCGCCCTCGAGCAGGCGCCAGTCGCGGCCGTCGAAGTAGAACGCCAGCGGCGTGTCCTCGATGGGCGAGGCCGCGGTCATCCCGGAGCCGAGCGCCGCGGCCCAGACGAAGGGCTTGAAGGTCGAGCCGGGCTGGCGCTTGGCCTGCGTGACGCGGTTGAAGTGGGAGTCGCGGCCGCCGATCATCGCGCGCACCGCGCCGGTCTTCACTTCCATGAGGACGAAGGCGCCTTGGATGTTGGCCAGGGGCGCCGTCGAGAAATCCGGGGGCAGGGGCTCGCCGGAAGCGAGCATCTCCTTGACCTTCTTCTCGTGCTCGGTCTGGGCCTTGAGGTCGAACTCGGCCAGGGCCTTCTCCATGACCTCCTCGGCCTTCTTCTGCGCTTCCAGGTCGAGGGTGGTGTGGATTTTCAGGCCGCCGCGCCAGACGGCGGCGGTGCCGTATTTGCGCTCCAGACGCCGGCGCACATGCTCCACGAAATAGGGCGCCTGCGTGTCCACGCCGATGGGCTTGGTGAGCGGGATGGGCTGGGCCTCGGCGGCGTCGCGCTCCTCTTTGGTGATCATGCCCTCTTCGAGCATGCGCGAGAGCACGACCGAGCGGCGGCGGCGCGCGTTCTCCGGGCGGAAGAACGGCGAGTTCGCCCGCGGCGCGCGCACGAGCCCGGCCAGCAGCGCGCACTCGGGCAGGGACAGCTCGGACACTTCCTTGGCGAAGTAGTTGCGCGCCGCGGCCTGCGCGCCGTAGGCGCCTTCGCCGAAAT
>CAYVFO010000036.1:0-20763 GCA_964450975.1 uncultured Elusimicrobia bacterium
GGTGCTCGCGGGCGGCCGCGGCAAGGCCGGCGGCATCAAGCTCGCCAAGACCCCGAAAGAGGCCAAGGAGATCGCGGCCAAGATGATCGGGATGAACCTGGTCACGCACCAGACGCACGGCCAGTCGATCAAGGTCAAGGAAGTCTTCGTCGAGGGCGGCGTGAAGATCGAGCGCGAGATGTACTTCTCGATCGTCATGGACCGCAAGAACGCCGGCCCGACGATCATCGCCTCCGCCCAGGGCGGCATGGAGATCGAGACGCTCGCCGAGGAGAAGCCCGAGGCGATCATCCGCATGCCCGTCGACCCGAACGTCGGCCTCCGCGACTTCGCGGCGCGCCGCCTCGCGTTCCAGCTCGACATCCCGGCGACGCACACGGGCGAGTTCGTCAAGACGGCGAAGGCGCTCGTGAAGACCTTCATCGACCTCGACGCCTCGATGCTCGAGATCAACCCGCTCATCCTCACGCCGAAGGGCGTCGCGGCGCTCGACTGCAAGCTCACGACCGACGACAACGCGGCGTATCGCCACCCCGAGCTCGCGAAGTACAAGGACCACGAGGCGACGGCGCTCGAGAACGAGGCGAAGAAGGCCGACATCTCCTACGTCGGCCTCGACGGCACGATCGGCTGCATGGTCAACGGCGCCGGCCTCGCGATGGGCACGATGGACACGATCGCGCTCGCCGGCGGCTCGCCCGCGAACTTCCTCGACGTCGGCGGCGGCGCCAACGAGGAGCGCGTCACCAAGGCCCTCAACATCATCCTCAAGGACAAGAAGGTCAAGGCGATCCTCATCAACATCTTCGGCGGCATCGTGAAGTGCGACATGATCGCGGCCGGCGTCGTCGCGGCGCTCAAGAAGATCAAGCTCCGGGTTCCGCTCGTCGTGCGCCTGCAGGGCACGAACGTCGAGGCGGGCAAGGAGATCCTCAAGAATTCCGGTCTGCCGATCATCGCGGCCGACGAGCTGTGGGACGCCGCGCAGAAGGCGGTCGCGGCCGCCAAGGGTAACTGACATGTCCATCATCCTCGACAAAGACTCGAAGATCCTCGTCCAGGGCTTCACCGGCTCCCAGGGAACCTTCCACTCGAAGCAGTGCATCGAGTACGGCACGCAGATCGTCGCGGGCGTCACGCCCGGGCGCGGCGGCCAGACCCACCTCGACCGCCCCGTCTTCAACACCGTGCACGACGCGGTCCGCTCGACGGGCGCATTCGTCTCCATGATCCTCGTCCCGGCGCCCTTCGCCGCGGACTCCATCATGGAGGCCGTCGACGGCGGCTGCTCGGTCGTCATCTGCATCACCGAGGGCATCCCGGTCCTCGACATGGCGAAGGTCAAGCGCTACATCCAGCAGGTCGAGCGCTCCGGCCGCGAGATCACCCTCATCGGGCCGAACTGCCCCGGCGTCATCACGCCCGGCCAGTGCAAGCTCGGCATCATGCCCGGCTTCATCCACAAGCCCGGCCGCATCGGCGTCGTGTCCCGCTCGGGCACGCTCACCTATGAGGCCGTCGACCAGCTCACGAAGCGCGGCCTCGGCCAGTCCACCGTCGTCGGCATCGGCGGAGACCCGATCAACGGCTCCTCTCACGCGGACATCCTCGCGAAGTTCGAGGCGGACCCCGACACCGACGCCGTCGTCATGATCGGCGAGATCGGCGGCTCCGGCGAGGAGGAGGCGGCCCGCTTCTTCAAGGAGAAGATGAGCAAGCCCGTGTTCGGCTTCATCGCGGGCAAGGCCGCTCCCGAAGGCCGCCGCATGGGCCACGCGGGCGCGATCGTCGAGGGCGGGGCCGGCACGCACGCCTCGAAGATCAAGGCGATGCGCGAGGCGGGCATCACGGTCGTCGAGAACCTCTCGGGGATCGGCGAGGCCGTCGCGAAGGCGCAGCGCTCGCTCGCCGCCTAGGCAGTTTCGTCGCGTGGGTCAATACGTGATCGCCCGCGCTTTCGCCGTCCTGCTCCTCTCCGCGCTCGCGGCGGGCGCCGCGCAGTTCCACGTCCCCGTCCGCCTCACGCCTCATCCCCTGCCCGCGGACGCCGAGGAAGGCCCGACCGCCTGGTTCGGAGGCGCCGCCGCCGCGGCGCGCGGCCCCGGCATGGCGCTCGACGGCCCCGGCGGCTTCTGGGAGCTCGGCTGGCGCGCCGGACGGCGCGGCGAGGTCCACGTCCGAGGCGACGGCTTCCTCCTCAAGGGCTCTCTCGATCCCTTCGGCCGGGGACGCCGTCAGACTCACGGCTTCGCGGGGACGCTCGCCGTCGATTACCTGCGCGCGCCGGAGAGCGGAGGCCGCCTGCGCGGCTTCGCGGGCTTCCAGGCCGGGCTCACGATGATCGACGTGCGCGATCCGCTGGCGCTGACGACGGTCCCGGGCGGCGCGGTCCGCGTCGAGCCCGGCACCGCCGTGTCCATAGTCCCGTCGCTCCCCGTCGGGGCGATCGCGTGGACGCGCGCGGGCAAGTGGCTGCTCGAGGCCTCCGGCGACGCGTCGCCGCAGCTCGGCGGCGCCACGTTCTTCACGTTCGGCCCGGGCGGGCCGTCGGCGTACGACTCGACGCGGACGATCCACTTCGACATGGGCGGCGGCGCGCGCCTGCGCGCGCTCTACGAGCCGTGGAGCCTGTCGCTCGAGCTCGCGGGCCGCGCGACGGCCGGCTTCGGCAACAACGTCCCGACGAGCTGGGGCGCCGTGCTGCTCACGCTCGGCGCGCTGTAATCGAGACGACGACGCCGGCCGCGATCAGGACGAACGCGGCGCCGAGGCGGGGGGACAGCGGCTCCCCGAACAAGAGCGCGGCGCCGAGCGCCGCGAGCACCGGCTCGAGCAGCTTCGCGCACGAGAGGGCGCGCACGTCGTACTCGTTCATGAGGTACGTGAACAGTCCGTGCCCGCCGAGGCTCACGAGGAACGCGAGGCCCGCGAGTGCCGCCCAAGTCGGCGCGGGCCAGCCGGTCCATTCGACGCCGCGCGCCGTCCCGAGCGCCAGGAACAGGACGGCGGCCGAGCCGTAAGCCGCCGAGAGGAAGCTCACGTTGTCGAGCCCTTTGCGCAGAGCGCGGCCCGCGAGCACCCACCCGGAGAAGAACAGCGCCGAGGCGAGCGCGCAGAGGTCGCCGAGCGGCGCCGCGCCGCCGATGCCGGCGGCGCCGCCGAAGAGCAGCGCGATGCCGCCGCCGCCGAGCGCGAAGGCGGCGAGATCGCGCCGCCCGAGCGGCTCGCGGTGCAGCGCCCACGCGCCGAGGCCCGTCCAGAGCGGGTGCGTCGAGAACGCGAGCATCAGGTTGGCGACGGTGGTATGCCCGACGGCCCACGTGAACGTCCAGAGGTGGAGGAAGAACAAAACGCCCGCGAGGGCGGCCGCCTTGCGCGCGGAGGGCGTCAGCGCCGCGCGGCGGCCCCAGGCCCACGGCGCCAGCGCCGCGCAGGCGAGCGCCAGGCGCCAGAAGCCGATCGCCTCGATCGGCGCCTGGGCGAAGCGGATGAGCAGAGCGGGCAGCGACAGGCAGAGGACGGCGGCGGCGAGGAGGAGCGGAGCCAAGCGCGGGCTAGCGGCCCTGCTGCTGGAGGAGCTTCTGGACTTCCGGGTTGTTCTCGGAGCCGGGAGGCAGGTTTTTGAGCATGTCTTCCATGCCGCCCTTGCCCTGCGGGGCCGCGACGCCGCCGTAGTCCTGGCCGCCGCCGGGCTTCGGCGAGCCCTTGAAGCTCGTGAAGCCCTTGCCGCTCTGGAGCTTCGGCATCACGAAAGCCTTCTTGCCGCCTTTGGCGGGCGCCTTCTTTCCGGCGATCGGACCGCCTTCCTCGACCGGCGGCGCCTTCGCGGCCGCGGTCTGAGTCGAGGCGGCGGGGGCCTCGGCCTTCTTCTCGCCGTCGAGGAAATTGCCGTCGCCTTTGACCATGCCGAGGGAGCCTCCGGCGGTCGTCTGGGGGGCGCCCGAGGGCATCGAGGAGCCCATTCCGGCGGGAGTCGCCGCCGTCGCCAGGACCTCGGCGCCCGGATTGATGGCGACGGCCTGGGTGACGGCAACTTTGGCGTCCCCGGCCTCGCGGCGCTCGAACATCACTGAGGTGTTCGGGGCGCGGCCTTCGCCGGACTCCTTCATGAACAGATAGACGGCGCCGCAGGCGGGCAGGATGAGAGAGACGGCCCCGCCGGCGATGAGAAGCATTGTGCGCTTCTTGCGGTCGGCCTGGACGGCCTCGTCGCCGATGGGCTCGGGAGCGGGCGAGGGTTCGGGGTTCGGCATCTGCGGGGAGTGTATCAGGCGGGATTGTGCTTGTCCATACCCCGTGACCGGATTGCGGTCCTGTCGTTTCGCGAATCTGCGAGGCCTTGACAATGGCAACAATTCGGTTACACTGGTCGGGTAGCATCCTGTTTCGCGCTGCCGGGCCGTTTATAGGATCGGGGGGTTGGTTCGATCCAGCGGGCGGTCCGGAGAAGGGCGCGAGACGGGCGATAATGGCAAACCCGGCGCAAGCCGGGGGCGCAAAGCCGTGACTCCCTGTCGCCGGGGGAGCGTCAGGCTACCGAATAGTGATGCCCGCTAAAATTGCGAGGGGCTATGCCCCTTCGACGCGCGAGCTGCGCGCGCCGGCGCTCGTTGAGGCCATGGCGCGCGCGTGCGTTTTTCTGGCGGCCCTCTCGGCGCCGGCCCTCGCGCAGTCCGGCTCCGGCGGCCAGCCCGGCGCGTTTCTGAGCTACGGCGTCGGCGGCCGCGCTCTCGCGATGGGCGGAGCCTATTACGGCATCTCCGACGACGCGACCGCCGCCTACTGGAACCCGGCCGGCCTGGCCCAGCTCCAGCGCAAGGAAGTCACGACGATGCAGGCCACCCTCTTCCAGAACACGAAGCTCACCTACTTCAGCTACGCGCATCCGACGAAGGGCGGCTCGACCTTCGCGCTCTCGATGACTCAGCTCGCCAACACCGGCTTCGAGCAGGTCGACGTGATCCTCAACCCGGCGACCAACGAGCCCCAGAGCATCACGGCCGGCGGCTCGTTCGTCGACCAGCAGCAGGCGATGTCCTTGTCGTGGGGCAAGGGCGTCACCGAGACCGTGCTCTTCGGCATGAGCGTCAAGCAGGTCACCCGCAAGCTCGGCGGCTCCTCCGACAACTTCAAGACGCTCGACATCGGCTCGATGAAGACGATGGGCAACGGCTACCGCCTCGGCTTCGGCCTGCAGAACGCCTTCGCGCAGCGCACCGGCGACACCGACGACAAGCTGCCGGTCATCATCAAGGTCGGCAACTCGCTGCGCATGTTCAAGGACCGCCTGACGCTCGCGGCCGACGCGAACAAGGTGCTCAACGGCGACATGGACCTGCGCTTCGGCGGCGAGTACTGGATCTCGCGCTGGTTCGCGTTCCGCTTCGGCCTGCTCGGCCTGCCCAAGATCCAGGAGACGGACTTCGGCTTCGGCCTCAACTTCAAGAGCTTCGGTCTCGACGTCGCGCAGGGCATCCACGACCTCGGCTCCTCGACGCGCTTCTCGATCAACTTCCGCTTCGGCCAGTCGCGCTCCGACCGCTCGACCGCGCAGGTCAAGAACTTCGTCAAGCAGGGCATGGAGGCCTTCCAGGAAGGCAACTTCGCCCTCGCCGCCCAGAAGTTCAACCAGGCGCAGGACGCCGCGCCCGGCAACAAGCAGGTCGCGACGATGATCGCCCGCCTCAACAACGTCACCGCCTTCGTCCCGCAGGCGACCGGCGGCGAGGAGTACGTCACCTTCATCCGCCGCGGCGCGATCTCCTACGTGGACGGCCGCGACCTCAAGGTCTCGGTCAACGCCCTGCGCTACGCGTTCAACAAGAACCCGCGCGACGAGAAGCTCCTCGGCCTCTTGAACATGGTCGAGAAGGAGGCCGGCGTCGCGGACGCGACCCGCCGCCTCGAGGGCCCCGAGCAGTTCACCTGGATCGACCAGAAGGTCTTCGACGCCCGCCAGTCCATCTACGACGGCAAGTACGACGCCGCGGTGCGCCGCTCCCAGGACGTGCTCGACCTCGAGCCCAACAACGTGACGGCGCTCGAGATCATGGGCTCCGCGTTCTTCCTGATGGAGCAGAAGGACAAGGCGATCGCGGTCTGGCGCCGCGTGCTCGAGATCGACCCGAACAACCGCTCCGTGCGCGAGTTCCTGCAGTCGATCCGCCAGTAAAACGCGGCGCTTTTCGATGTTCCTGACTTGAATTCGTAACACGATGACCCTACACTTCCTCATAAGGATGCGAGCGAAACCGCTCGGCGTACTTCTTTGGGCGACCGCCTTCACGGCGGCCGCCGGCGTCGTGTCCCCGGACCTCGGGCTTCTGCGCGAGCAGAACCGCATCAAGACCGAGTCCGAGGCGCAGATCCAGCGCGACATCCTCGATCCGATCCTCGGCAAGGGCAAGGCGGCCCCGTTCGTCGACGTGGAGATGGAGGTCAAGCTCGAGAGCGAGGAGTCCACGCGCTCGGGCATGGGCGTCGCCGAGAAGTACAAGGAGAAGGGCGCGGGCCCCAAGGGCGGCATGCAGACGACGTTCGTGCTCCCCGGCATCCCGAAGCCGAAGACGATCACGCAGGGCCCCGAGACGCCCGACCGCCCCGAGCAGTCGCAGGCGCAGCAGGCCCAGCAGATGAAGGGCGTGCAGGAGGAGCGGTTCGCGGTCAAGCCCGTGTTCAAGCGCCTGCAGGTCACCGTGATCCACGACGAGGAGATCCTCAAGCCGGTCCAGGACAAGAAGCAGGTGGATCTCGTCCGCGACCGCATCGTGGACGCGATGGGCCAGTACAAGCTCGCCGCCGACCAGGTCGTCTTCCGCCCGACCAAGTTCGACAAGCCGCCGCTCGTGGACTGGAAAGAGGACTTCAAGAAGCCCTCCGTGTACCTGCCGCTTCTTTACGCGCTGCTCCTGCTTCTGCTCTTGTCGTTCCTGTTCGGCCCGCTCGCGCGCTTCTTCCGGCAGTACGTCGCGGCTCTGCGCGAGGCGAAGAAGGGCGAGTACGAGGTCCTCAACAAGTCGCCCGAGGACGAAGGGAAGGACGGCGACGACGAAAACGACGATTCGCTGGAGGAGCTCACCAAGGGCGAGCTCGACATCATGCTGGGCCGCAAGCAGCCCGAGCCGCCGCCCGAGGAGGATGAGGACGCCATGAAGAAGTTCGAGCCGTTCACTTACATCACGGAAGAGAACTACAAGCGGCTCGCGAACCTCTTCCTCGTCCGCGCCGACGAGCCTTGGCTCGTCGCCGTGGTCCTCTCCTATCTCAAGCCCGAGATCGCCCGCGCGACGCTGACGTCGCTGCCGGTCGACCTGCAGGCCAAGATCGCCATCGAGGCGCTCAAGATCCGCCAGGTCACGCGCGAGCAGCTCATGGCGATCGACGCCGACGTCAAGGAGTCGGTCGATTTCGTCGTCGGCGGCATGGAGCGCCTCACGCAGATGCTCGACGAGGCCGACACGGTCACCCGCTCGAACATCCTCGGCTATCTCAAGAACGAGAAGCCCGAGGTCTACGCGCGCGTGCGCAAGTTCATCCTCACGTTCGACGACGTCGTGGCCTTCCCGGACCGCGACATGCAGACGATCGTGCGCGAGCTCAAGACCGAGGCGATGGCGAAGGCGCTCCAGGGCGCCGCGCCGGACGTGGTCAACAAGTTCCTGTCGAACATGTCGGCGGGCGCCGCCTCTCTCCTCAAGGAGTCCATCGAGTACGCGTCGGGCCTCACGCCCGCGCAGATCGAGGAGGAGCGCTCGAAGATCATGGACGTCGTGAAGGTCCTCGAGAAGGAAGGGAAGGTCAACGTCCGGCAGAGCCGCGGCGACGCCTTCTCCGGCTTCCACGAGGAGGTCGCCAGCGAGCGCGGCGAGAAGTACGCGCCCCGCACGCGCGCGGCCGAGCAGGCCGTCGCGACCTTGCTCGGAGCGGGCGGCGGCCCGGCCGGCGCCGGGGCGGCGGCGGCTCCTCAGGCGGCCCTTCCCGCGCCCGCGCCTTCCGCGGCCCAGACCGCGCAGGCCAAGCCCTATCTCGACGCCGGCATCCAGTATCACGACGCCGGACGCTTCCAGGAGGCGGCGCAGTATCTCGAGTACGCGCTGTCTCTCGACGGCTCCGCTTGGCAGGCGCGGCAGTACCTCGCGAACTGCTACTTGAACACGGGCCGTCAGAACGACGCGATCGCGCAGTTCGAGCAGGTCCTTCTGGCGAACCCCGACCCCGGCCTCCGGCAGTGGGTGGACGGGATGAAGGCGCAGGCTTAAGGCTTCTTAAGGAGAGAACATCATGGCGCTCGACGACAAGTTCCCGCCGCCCCCGCCCCTGCCTCCCGGCAAGGGGGGGACGCCGACTCCTCCGCCGCTCCCTCCGAGCGCCGGCAAGCCCGCGGGCCCGCCTCCGCTTCCCGGGATGGCGATGCCGCCGATCCCGCCCATGCCGCCCATGGGCGGACGCCCCGGCGCGCCCGGTTTGCCTCCGATGCCCGGCTTCCCCAAGCCCGGCGTCTCCGCCCCGCCCGCTCCGCCGTCGTTCGGCGCGCCGGCCGCTCCCGCCGCCGCCTCCGCCGCGAAGGAGCGCGAGGAGAAGGTCGAGCGCATGAAGGCCGAGTTCGAGATGAAGCTCGAGCACCTCGAGAAGAGGCTCTCCGAGGAGCGCGAGAAGGCTCTGCTCATGCAGCTCAAGACGCAGGAGGAGAGCGTCACCGCCGCGAAGGTGGACGTCTCGCTGCGCGAGCTGCAGGACAAGCTCCGCCGCGACCGCCGCGAGCAGGAGCAGGAGGAGATCAAGCTCAAGCTCGAGCGCCGAGCGCAGGAGCTCGAGGGACGCCTCGCGCAGGAGCGCGAGACGTGGGTCACGACCCTCAAGAGCCAGGTCGCCTCGAAGGACGCGCAGGAGAAGGAGGTCGAGACGCACTTCGCGCTGCGGCTGCAGGAGATGGAGCGCCGCTGGCTCGAGGAGAAGGCCCAGTGGCAGAAGGCCGCGCTCGCCAAGGACGACGAGGTCCGCACTCTCCGCGCGCTCGCCGAGAAGCTCAAGGGCGCCGACACGGAGCTCGCGAAGGCCGTCAACGAGCGCGCGCTGCTCTCCGAGCGCCTGACCGAGGTCCTGCAGGAGCGGGCCGAGGCGGTCGCGAAGTCGCAGAACGCCACGGAGCGCGAGAAGGAGGCGATCCAGCTGCGCGCCGACCTCACGCTGTCGCGCCAGCAGGCGGCGCTCGTCCAGGAGCGCCTCGAGCGCGACCTGGCCCAGCTCCGCCACTCCTCGCGCGAGCGCGAGGAGCGCCTCATGGCCGACCAGGAGCGCCTCCAGCGCGACCTGGCGACCGTGAAGACGCGCATCGAGGGCGAGTACGAGGCCAACGTCCGCAAGATGCGCGCCGAGCACGAGGCGGACCTCGTGAAGCACCGCGAGACGGCCGAGAAGGCGACGGCCGAGCTCACGCGCCTGCGCTCCGTCGCCGGCGCGCTCGAGCGCCAGAGCGCGTCCGCGCGCGCCCAGCTCGACGAGCTGCGCCGCGCGTCCGCCGACTGGGAGAAGACTCAGGAGCGCTACAAGGCCGAGTTCGTCGTCCTGCAGCGCAAGTGGGTCGAGCGCGAGAAGGAAGTGCGCGCCGAGGCCGTCGCGAACGCGATGCAGATGGTCGAGTCCGAGAAGACGCGCCTGCGCATCCAGGCGCAGGACGAGCTCAACCAGCGCGCCGCGAAGATCGCCGATCAGCTCCGCCAGGAGAACGAGTCCGAGCAGCGCCGCCTGGAGTCGAAGCTCCGCGGCGAGCTCGAGCGCGAGCTGCTCGAGCGCCGGTCGGCCGCGCAGGCGGAGTTCGACGCCGCCCGCGCCCAGGCCGACCAGGAGATCGCCCGCCTGCGGCGGGAGCTCCAGGCGAAGGACCAGAGCTGGGGCGAGCGCCTGCTCGCCAAGGAGTCGGAGACCTTGTCTCAGCGCTCGCGCGCCGACGAGCTCGCCGGCAAGCTCTCGCGCGAGGAGGAGGCCCGCACGGCCGCCATCCGCGACCGCCTCGAGCTCGAGAAGCAGGTCGAGGCCCTGCGCGAGCAGTCCGGCGCGCATCAGGCGTCGATCCGCGACCTCCAGGAGCGCGTCGCCGGCGCGGAGGCCGACAAGGCGAAGCTCGAGCGCGAGAAGACCGAGCTCGAGCGCCTGTCGACCGCCCAGGCGGCGCAGGTGCACGGCACGCAGGAGGCGCTCGATTCCGCGCGCCTGCAGCTGGCCCGCGAGGTTCAGACCGGCAAGATCGCGCAGAACGCGCGCGAACAGGCCGAGAAGGCTCTGGCCGCCCAGCGCGCCGAGCTCACGCGCAGCCTCACCGCGCAGAAGCTCGAGTTCGACCGCAATCTCGCGGCTCGCGAGGCCGCGGCGAAGGCCGAGCTCGAGAAGCTCCAGGCCGAGCTCGACAAGGCCCGGTCGGAGCGCGACGACGCCGTCCGCATGGCCGCGACCGAGGGCGTCCGCGCGCGCGCGGAGCTCGAGGAGACGCTCCGCGCCGAGCGCGAGCGCATCGAGGCCGACGCCGACGCCCGCGCGCTGCGCGCGCAGGCCGAGGCGCAGGATCTCGCGGCGAAGCTCGAGGAGTGCCGCAAGGAGTCCTGGAGCCAGAGGCTCTTCAAGAAGGACGAGCCGCCGCAGGGGGGCCAGTGATCACGCTTCACAAGCTCAACGGCAATCCGGTCGTCGTCAACGCCGAGCTCATCGAGACCCTCGAGCCCGGACCCGAGACGACCGTCCATCTCGCGACCGGAAACAAGATGACGGTCCGCGAGAAGGCTGACGAGATCGTCGCCAAAGTGGTGGAATACAGGAAG
This sequence comes from uncultured Elusimicrobia bacterium, assembly GCA_964450975.1. Classification (GTDB taxonomy): domain Bacteria; phylum Elusimicrobiota; class Elusimicrobia; order UBA1565; family UBA9628; genus GWA2-66-18. The sequence continues at coordinate 10,812 of CAYVFO010000036.1, forward strand.
GCCGTCAACTCCTCGGGAAAGCCCGTCAATCCGATCATGGGCTACGAGCGGCAGAAGAGCTAAGGAGCCGAACCCCCCAATGGACATCGCGACGATAGCCGGAATATTCACCTTCTTCGGCCTGACCGTCTTCATGATCTTCCACTCCGAGGGAGTGGCCGGCTTCAAGCCGTTCATGAACATGGAGGCCGTGTTCATCGTCATGGGCGGCACGTTCTGCGCGACGCTCGTGAACTACCCGCTCGCCCAGGTCATCGGCGTCGGCAAGATCATCAAGAAGACCTTGCTCTCGCACGGCCACGAGGACACCTCCGACATCGTCGTGACTTTCGTGAACCTCGCGCAGAAGGCCAAGAAGGAGGGCTTCCTCGCGCTGCAGAACGACCTCAAGAACATCAAGAACGACTTCCTCCGGCGCGGCGTCCAGCTCGTCGTCGACGGCGCCGATCACGAGTTCATCCGCAACATGCTCGAGACCGAGATCGGCTTCATCCGCGAGCGCCACAAGGGCGGCGCCGAGATCTTGAACGCTCTCGGCACGTACTCGCCCGCCTTCGGCATCATCGGCACCGTCCTCGGCATGATCATGATGCTGTCCTCGATCGACGACGTCGCCGCCGTCCCGCGCCGCATGGCGCTCGCGCTCTCCGCGGCCTTCTACGGCCTGGGCTCCGGCTACCTGATCTTCCTGCCGATGGGCGGCAAGCTGCGCGCCCGCTCGGAGGAGGAATTGCTCGTCAAGGAGATCATCATTCGCGGCGTGCTGCTGCTCCAGAGCGGCGCCACGCCGTCCGTCGTCGAGGCCAACCTCAAGGCCTATCTCGCCCCGTCGCAGCGCCTCATCGTCAAGGCGCCGCCGGCGGCCGGGGGAGCGCCTCCGGCGCCCGCCGCCTAAGGAACCGATCCCATGCCGATGCGCGCGCCGAAGGGCTTCATCGACGAGACGGACCCCAAGGTCGCGAAGGTCGGCCATCCCGCGCCCGCGTGGGTCGTCTGCTACGCGGACCTGATGACCGAGCTCGTCTGCTTCTTCGTCATTCTCTACGCGCTGTCGGCGGCCTTGAACAAGGACGTCCAGAACGCCGCCCAGCAGGTCAAGGACATGATGGAGAAGGGCCAGATGAAGGGCGACGTCAAGATCGACAAGGACGGCCTCAAGATCTCCATCGAGGAGCAGGGCGGCGCTTCGTTCTTCGCCTCCGGCGCGGCCGAGCCGACCGAGGAGATCGACGGCAAGCTCGCGATGCTCACGCCGGCGCTCGCGAAGCTCGCCGACGAGCACCTCGTGCTCGTCGAGGGCCACACCGACGGCCAGAACATCCACAACGAGTATTTCGACTCCAACTGGGAGCTCTCGACCGCGCGCGCGACCTCCGTCGCCCGCCTGCTCATCGAGAAGTACAAGATGCCCGCGAAGAACCTGGGCGCGGTCGGCTACGGCGGCGAGCGCCCCGTCGCCGACAACTCGACGCCCGAAGGCCGCGCGAAGAACCGCCGCGTCGTCATCTTCGTGAAGAGCACGTCGCTCAAGAAGACCGACAAGGACGGCAAGGCCCTGCCGCCCGACGCCGCCAAGCCCGCCGCGGCGCCCGCAGCCGCACCCGCCGCGCCGGCCGCCCCCGTGAACACGGAGTCGCCGAGCGCCGCTCCTCCGACGGAGGGGGCCTCGGAATGATAAAATACCGCATGGTCCGCCGCTTCCTGCCCCTCGCCCTCCTCGCCGCCATGACGGCCTGCGGCGGCGCGGCCAATAACGTCGTCGTCGAGGACTTCGCCGAGGGCCGCATCGTCGACCTCTCGATCACCGAGAAGCTGACCGGCACCTCCGAGTTGCTCCTGTTCTCCGTCGCCAAGAAGACCGAGTTCCTCGACGGCTACATCCAGGGCGTCATCACCGACTACCAGGACAACCCCGTGCAGGGCGTCGTCGTGCGCGCGGTCGCCTCGGGCGAGAACGCGCTCGAAGAGGGCGAGGCGCGCCCCTCCGGCTTCGCGACCTCGTCCTTCGACCCCGGCGTCTCCGACACCAACGGCTTCTACCGCATCCGCTTCTCGCTGCCGATCCTGTCCAAGAAAGTCGACATCCGCGGCCGCATGCTCTACAACCCCGGCTGGGAGCAGGAGCGCGACAACCTCGGCAAGGCGTACGAGCCGCAGACCAAGCAGAGCCAGTTCCGCCTCTACTACGACCGCAAGAACGGCCGCATCATCTTCTCCGAAGGCGTGCGCAAGACCGTCGTCGCGCCCGTGAACTCGAAGGGCGCCCCGAAGGCCCCGCCGCTTCCGGGCGCGGAGGCGCCCAAGCCCGCTGAGAAGGCCAAGCCCGACGCCGCGAAGGACGCGGCCGGCGGCGACGACCTCTTCAAGGGCTTCGGCTTCGGCCAGTGACGTACCTCGACCACAACGCGACCACGCCGGTCCGCCCCGAAGTCGTCGACGCGATGCTCCCCTGGCTGCGCGAGGGCTACGGCAATCCGAACTCCGTCTATTCTCTCGGCCAGAAGGCGCGCGCCGCCGTCGAGCAGGCCCGCGAGCGGGTCGCGATGCTGGTCGGCGCGGCCGACCCTTCCGAGATCGTCTTCACCTCCGGCGGCTCCGAGTCCGACGTCCTCGCGATCGCGGGCGCGGCGTGGCAGGCGTTCGACGAGAGCAAGGGCAAGCGCCGCCGGATCGTGACGTCCAAGATCGAGCACGACGCCGTGCGCCTGCTCGCGACCCAGCTCCGCCGGCGCGGTTTCGAGATCGTCGAAGTCGGCTGCTCCGCGGACGGGATCGTCGACGGCGATGAGCTGTTCGCGCTCGCCGACGACACGACCGCAGTCGTCAGCCTCATGCACGCCAACAACGAGACCGGCGTTCTGCAGCCCGTCGAGAAGGCGTGCGGCGCGGGGCGCAATAAGGGCGCGCTCTCGCACATCGACGCGGTCCAGTCGGCGGGCAAGGCCGAGCTCGACGTCAACGGCCTGCTCGGCGTGGACCTGCTCTCGATCTCCGGCCACAAGGTCAACGCGCCCAAGGGCGTCGGCGCGCTCTACGTCCGTCGCGGCGTGCGCCTGGCGCCGCTCGTGACCGGCCATCAGGAGAAGAACCGGCGCGGCGGCACGGAGAACACGGCTTCGATCGTCGGCTTCGGCCTCGCCTGCGAGCTCGCGCACCGCGAATTGCGCTCCGCGCGAGCGCATTCTCAGGCGCTTCGCGACCGCATCGAGGCGGGCGTCTTGGCGCTCAAGGGCGTGCGCCGCAACGGCCACCCGGACCGGCGCCTTCCGAACACCGCGCATTTCAGCTTCGAGGGGCTCGACGGCCATCATCTGGCCGTCGCGCTGGATCTCGAGGGCATCTGCGTGTCGAGCGGCCCGGCCTGCTCGACCGGCGCCTCGGCGCCGTCCCATGTTTTGACCGCGATGGGCGTTCCGGCCGAGATCGCGACCGGCTCGCTGCGCGTGTCCGTCGGCTGGAGTTCCACCGACGCGGACGTCGACCGCTTCCTGAAGGTCCTGCCGGGCGCCGTCGAGAAGCTGCGCGCGGTCGGCGCGGGGGCCCGGTGAAGAAGCGCGTTCTCGTCGCGATGTCCGGCGGCGTCGACTCCTCGGTCGCGGCCGCCCTCGTGCATGAGCGCGGCGACGAGGCCGTCGGCGTCACGATGAAGCTGCTCGCGCGCGCGGAGACCGGCTTCGGCTGTTGCGGCTCGCCCGCCGACGTCGACGACGCCAAGCGCGTCGCGGAGAAGCTCGGCATCGTCCACTACGTCTCGGACATGGCCGAGGTCTTCGCCGACAAGGTGATCCGCCCGTACCTCGACGCCTATCTCGGCGGCACGACGCCGAATCCGTGCGTCGAGTGCAACCGCTCCCTCAAGTTCGGCCACCTGCTCGCGCTCGCCGAGGCGTGGGGCTGCTCCGCCGTCGCGACCGGCCATTACGCGCGCGTCGAGAACGGCCGCCTGCTCAAGGCGCGCGATCTCGGCAAGGACCAGACCTACTTTCTGCACTCGCTCGACGCGCGGGCGCTCTCGAAGGCGGAGTTCCCGGTCGGCTCGCTCGGCAAAGGCGAGGTCCGCGCCAAGGCGCGCTCGCTCGGCCTCAAGACCGCCGACAAGCCCGAGAGCATGGAGACGTGCTTCGTCCCCAACCGCGACGTGAAGGGCTTCGTCGCGGCGAACGCGCCGGCCGGCGCCGCGGGCCTCCAGCCCGGCCCGATCCGCGACCGCTCCGGCAAGGAGCTCGGCCGCCACACCGGCCTCGCGTCCTACACCGTCGGCCAGCGCGCGGGCATCGGCGGCTCCCCGGAGCCCCGCTACGTCGTCGCGCTCGATCCGGCGTCGAACGCGGTCGTCGTCGGCTCCGCCGGCGACGTGATGTCCAAGTCGATCACCGTCGGCGCCGCGTCGTGGACCGGCGCGGAGCCCGCGTGGCCCCTGCGCTGCGAGGTCCGCGTCCGCCACCGGCACGCGCCCGCGCCCGCGACCGTCGTCCGGGACGGGGGAATTCTTTCCGTTCTCTTCGACGAGCCCCAGCGCGCGCCCGCGCCGGGACAGGCCGCCGTTTTGTATAACGGCGATGAGGTATTGGGCGGGGGAACGATCCTCCGCGGAGGCGACCGATGAACAAGCTCCTTTTGGCGGCGGCGGTGGTCTTCATGTCGGGCTGCGCCGCGATGCTCGGCGGCAAGGACCCGGGCGGGTCCGAGGATTTCGACAAGGAAGCGAGCGCGGCCGACATCTCGGTCAAGGAGACCCGCGCGCGCGCGAGCCTCGCGAAGATCGAGACGAGCTTGGCCGACTACGCGAAGACCGAGAACGGCATTCCGCCCAAGCTCGAAAAGCTCGTCCCGAAGTATCTGGCGGGCATCCCGTCGCTCGACCTCCCCGCGTGCGGCCGCGAGACCGACAAGGTCGAGGTGTATCCCGCGATCGTCCTGCGCGACGGCCAGGTCGACGGCTCGCGCATCAAGGGCACCGGGCGCTGGGGCTACGTCTTCAACGACAACCAGGTCGTCGTGTTCATCGACTGCCTGAAGGCCTCGTCGCGCGGCACGCCCTGGTACCAGGAGCGCGGCGTCTACTAAGCCGCGCCCAGGTGGAGCGTGCCGTCCCAGTCCGACGGCGTCGGGCCCTTCTTGAGCCCGTCCACCAGCCCCAATAGGATCTTCGAGGGCTGGTCGTCGCCCAGCGCAGCCACGGCCGACTTGAGCGCCGACTCCGCCTCGTCCCACCTGCGCTCGCGGTAAGCCTTGAGGCCGTGCTCGTACATGCGGTACCCCGCGAGCTTCTGCGCCGAGATCTGGCCCGGCAGGCCGAGCAGCTCGTAGACGCGGATCTGCTTCTTCTTGCCGCGGAGCTCGAGCAGGTCGACCTCGCGCGTCTCGACGGCGCCGCCCGCGGCCTCCTTCGTCGCCTCCGAGATCAGGATGTGCGTTCCGTAGAGCTTGTTGAGCTGCTCGAGGCGCGAGCCGGTGTTCACCGCGTCGCCGAGCACCGTGTACTCCATGCGCGCCTGGGAGCCGACGTTGCCGACGATCATCCGGCCGGTGTTGATGCCGATGCGGATGTCGAACTCGGGCAGGCCGCGCTCCTTCCAGGACTTGCACAGCTCCTTCAAGCGCGAGCGGTTGTCGAGCGCGGCCCAGCACGCGCGGCGCGCGTGGTCGTCCTGCGAGATCGGCGCGCCCCAGAACGCCATGACGGCGTCGCCCTCGTACTTGTCGAGCGTGCCCTCCTGGAGGAAGATCGACTCGGTCATCGCGCTCAGGTACTCGTTGATGAGCTCGACGAGCTTCTGCGGCTCCATCTGCTCGGACATCGCCGTGAAGCCGGACATGTCGGAGAAGAACACGGTGAGCTCCTTCTCCTGGCCGCCGAGCTTGAGCGCCGCGGGATCCTTGAGGATCTGCTCGACGACCGACGCGGAGAGGAAGCGCTTGAACGTGTCCTTGACGAAGACGCCCTGCTTGAGGCCCGCGGCCATCTCGTTGACGGCGCGCGAGACCTCTCCGACCTCGTCGGCGCCGCCCGGCGCGACGCGCGTATCGAACTCGCCCTTGCCGATCTTGCGCACGGCCGCCGCGAGCGCCGTCAGCGGCCCGGCGACGCCGCGCGCGCCGAGCCAGCCCGCGAGGAGCGCGGCGAGCAGGGCGAGCGCCAGCGCCGCCGCGACCGCGCGCCGCATCGCGTTCGTCTGGCCCTCGATCGCGCCCGCGAGAGCGAGCTGCAGGCGCATGAGCGCGCCGCGCGCGTCCTTCGCCGGGCCCATCACGCGCTCCATCGGCGTGCGCACGAGGTAGTACCAGTCCTTGCCGCCCTCGCGCGTCTTGATGTGCACGCGCGAGAACGAGAGCAGGTCGGTCCCGCTGACGAGCGTGCCGCTCGGCTCCTTGAGCGCCGCTTTGAACGCGGGCTCGAGAGCGCCGCCGAAGTGCGTCTTGACCGTCGGCGCCTCCTCGGCCGCCCACGCCTTCCACTTGAACTTGCCGCCGCCTTGTACCTCGGCCGCGATGCGCACGCCGCCCTGCCAGTTGACGAGCACCGCCGACTCGGCGGGGAGGTCGAGCAGGTCGAAGAGGCGGTCGAGCAGGTCCTCGAGATGGATGTCGGCGGAGGAGACGCCCGCGACTTTTCCGTCGACGAAGTACGGCTCGGCGACGGTGATGACCGGGCTGCCGTCCTTGTCCTTGTAGATGCTCGTCCATGTCACGCGCCCCTTCTCGAGAGCCTTCTTGTACCAGTCTCCGTTGCGCGGGTCGTACGCGGGCTTGAACGCCGCGCGGCCCGGATAGCCGACGAGGTAGCCCTTCGGCGAGCCGATGTAGAGCGAGCGCAGCCACGGCGTCTCGGTCAGCGCATGGAGGTAGAAGTCGCCGAGGACGGCGAGGCGCTCGGCCTCCGCGCGCGAGCCCGGATCGGCGCCGGGCGCCTGGTGATACACGACGTAGGGCGTGACCGCGACGACGGCCTCGAACCTCTTCGGATCGGCCCGGAGCGCGTCCATGTCGGCCGTCGTGCGCAGCGGCGGCGCGCCGGGCGCGGGCGTCTGCGCCAGCGCGCGCTTGGTGATGACCGACTGCAGAGCGACGAGCTTGCGGCCGTGCTCGAAAAACTCCTCGAGCTCTCTGGCGCGGTTCTCGACGATGCGGCGGTGCAGGCGGCGCGACTCGGCGAAGAGCGCCTTCTCGCCGGTCTCGGCGCTGACCTCGCCCGTCTTCGACGACGCCTGGAGCAGCTCGCCGCGCAGCGCGTCCGAGCGCCACAAGGCCGCGGCCCCGAACAGCGCGAGGGGGACGCCGGCGCACAGGGCGAGCAGCAGAAACAGCTTGGCGAACAGCCGCACGACCGGAGGATAACCGCCGCGCCCATTCCCGTCAAGACGCTATATAAAGGGAAACGCCGTTAGGCGTAATGCCGCTTGAACTCGGCCTCGTCGGCGATCGGCGCGAGGCCGGTCGCGCGGCGCGCGAGGTGCGAGGCCATGCCGGCGCCGAGGTAGGCGAGCGAGTGCAGCTCGCGCAGGAGGGGCTTCGTGCGCAGGAAGCGCTTGAGCGGCTTCGAGGGGAGGGGGAACTCGGGGATCTCGCCGACCGGCCTGCCGTCGAGCGTCTCGAGGTGAGTGCGGCACGGGCCGCCCTTGCCGAGCTTGCGGCTCGCGAGGTCGGTCGCGGCCTCGGCCATGATCCGGTAGTCGGACATCTTGCCGCCGCCGATCGTGAGCAGGCCGGGGACGCCGTCGCGCGACTCGTGGTCGAAGATCTCGAAATCGCGCGAGAGCAGCTTCTCGGCGCCGGGCTGGCCCAGGATCGGGCGCGAGCCGACGATCGTGCGGTCGTGCTTCGCGGGCCACTTCTCGAAGTAGCGCGCGACGGAGCGCGTGAGGTAGCCGACCTCCGCGTCGGTCGTGCGGGTCTCGTCGGGATCCGATGGGCCGGGCAGATCGGTCGGGCCGACCCACGTGCCGAGCGGGGAGGGGACGACGAACACGTAGCGCGAGCGGTCCTCGGCCTCGAGCAGCAGGCCGCACGGGACGAGCTCCTTGTTCTCGTAGATGAGGTGCGTGCCCTTCATCAAGCGCAGCGGCATGCGCGCGCCCGCCATCGAGGTCACCTTGTCGATCCACGGGCCGGCCGCGTTGACGACGACCTTGCCGCGCAGCTCGCGCCCGCCGGCGCAGACGCCGACGACGCGCGAGCCCTCGCGCAGCAGCGCGTCCACCGGCGCGTCGAGCAGGACTTCCGCGCCCGCCGCTTTCGCGGACTCGAGCGTACGCGCCGCGAGCGCCTCCGCGTCCACCCACCACTCGTCGAAGACGAGCGCTCCGACCAGGCCTTCGGCCTTGAGCCCGGGCACCACGCGCAGGGCGGCCTCGGGCGTGAGCCTCAGGTGCGGGCGGCCGTATTTCATCGGCTGGAAGCGGTCGTACGCCTCGAAGAGAGTCTCCACCGTCTCCATGCCGCGCGTGTGATCCGCGTAGACGGGCCAGACGATGGGCAGGCGCTTGAGCAGGTCGCCGGAGGTGCGCACGATGTGCCCGGCGTCCCAGCAGGAGGAGTGCGTGGTCAGGCGGTCATAAAGGAGATAGCGCACGCCGCCGTGGATGAGATGAGTCGAGGCGCCCGTCGTGCCGCAGCCCGGCTTGCCGCGCTCGGCCAGCGCCACGGTGAGGCCGCGCAGGGCGGCGTCGCGGGCGGTCCCGGCGCCCGACACGCCGCCGCCGATCACGACCAGGTCGTAGGAATCCATCCGGGTAAGTGTACCAATCCCGAGAATGGTAGAATCAGTCCCCCATGACGCGCTCGCGGTTCTACTCGTTGGCGGCGGCCTTCCTCGTCCTCATCGGCGCCGGCTCCTTCGCCCTCCGCAAGCTGCTCGAGGGCATCCCCCAGATCCACACGCTGGAGGAGTACACCCCGTCTCTGTCGACCCGCGTCCACGACGCGAAAGGCACGGTCATCGCCGAGCTCTCCATCGAGAAGCGCGCGCTGCTGCCGCTGTCCAAGATCCCCGTCGACCTGCAGAACGCCGTCATCGCGGTCGAGGACGATTCCTTCTTCAAGCACTGGGGCATCTCGCCCAAGGGCATCATCCGCTCGGCCGTGCGCAACACGCTCGCCCGCCGCGTCGTCCAGGGCGCCTCGACGATCACCCAGCAGCTCGCCAAGCAGATCTTCCTCAAGCCCGAGCGCAAGTTCACCCGCAAGATCCGCGAGGTCCTGCTCGCGCTTCAGATCGAGCGCAACTTCTCGAAGCCCGAGATCCTCCAGCTCTACCTCAACCAGGTCTACTTCGGCGAGGGCGCCTACGGCGCGCAGGCCGCCGCGCGCAACTACTTCGGCAAGGAAGTCTCCGAGATGACCTTGGCCGAGTGCGCGCTCCTCGCCGGCCTCATCCGCGCCCCGCGCGCGAACTCCCCGTTCTTCAAGCCCGAGAACGCGCGCAAGCGCCGCGCCGTCGTCCTCGGCCGCATGATGGACGAGAAGCTGATCACGAAGGCCGAGCGCGACGCCGCCGACGCCCAGCCGATCCCGCTCGAGAAGCCCGTCGGCTTCGATTCGCAGGCGCCGTACTTCGTCGAGCACGTCCGCCGGCGCGTCGAGCGCAAATACGGCACCGCGGCCGTCTGGCGCGGCGGCATGAAGCTCTACACGACCCTCGACCTCGAGATGCAGAAGAAGGCCGAGGAGATCATGGAGAAGGCCCTCGCCGAGTTCGACATCAAGGCGCAGGCCGAGCACGAGAAGAAGATCAAGGAGATGCTGGCCTCCGGCGAGCCGCTCCCGCCCGACTTCTCCACCGCGCCGCTCTCCAACATCCAGGGCGCGTTCGTCGTCATGGACATCAAGACCGGCGCCGTCCGCGCGATGATCGGCGGCCGCGACTCGCACTTCAACCGCGTCACGCAGGCCAAGCGCCAGCCCGGCTCGACGTTCAAGCCCTTCGTCTGGGCCGCCGCGCTCGGCTCCGGCA
>CAYVFO010000037.1:0-583 GCA_964450975.1 uncultured Elusimicrobia bacterium
TGTTTGGAAAACATGACGTTTTCGGTATTGACCGACATCAATTACAAGGTGTGACCCCCATCATCGGGGGTCCGCTATAGGAAGCGTTATCCTGTAGCCATGAAGAAGACGATCCTCGTTTCGGCCCTGCTGGCGATGTCCGCCGCGGCCTCCGCTCAGACCGTGACCACTCTCCCCGGCGGCGCCGGCAACATCTTCGTCGGCGCGCCCGTGACGTTGCCGTCGCCGTTCTCGATCCCGACGATCAACCCGCGCATCAACCTGCCGTCCCCGGCGCTCACGCCCGTCCTGACCGTCGCGCTCAACCCGACGCCGATGACCTCCGCCGCGATCGTCGCGGTTCCCCTTCTCTCGAAGAACATGCCGACCGCGATCCCGGTGCTGCACAAGACGCTCCCGGGCGTCGTCGCCCCCGCGCTCGGCGGCGTGAAGCTCTCGGCCGCCTCCACCGGCGACAAGGCCAAGACCGACGAGGCCCGCCGGAAGCTCGACGAGCAGTTCGACGGCCGCCAGGGCGTCGAGAAGTCCGCCGTCGACACCCGCCCGACGCGCCGCGAGCCCGCGACGTCCGGCGGCCGCCACA
>CAYVFO010000037.1:593-20648 GCA_964450975.1 uncultured Elusimicrobia bacterium
AGGCCCACGAGGCACCGGCGAGCGAGTTCCCGGTCCAGCCATCCCAGAAGGACGGGCTGGGCAGGATGTGCAAGCCCCACTGGCGGGCGTATACCAATGGCCTGCGCAAGGACGCGCTGGCGCGGAAGGCCGACTCCGAGGGGGCGCCGCAGGGCGCCGACAAGTCCGCCGTCGACGCCCGCCCGGAGCGCCGCGAGCCCGCGACGTCCCGCGGCCGCCACATCTCGCTCCCCGAGCGGGATCTCGAATCCGAGATCGGCGCGTATTAAGCGCTGAGCGCTACCAGCTGTACTTGACCGTGTAGGTCACGACGGTCTCCCCGTCCTTCTTAACGCTCACCGGGAACTCGATCGTCTGCGCGTCTTTCTTCTCCCACTTGTGGGACGCCTCGCCGATCTTCCAGTTCGTCCAGCGATACAGATGCTCGACGACGACGACGCTGATGTCCGAGTCCTTGTGGTTGCGCAGGCGGATCTCGAAGGTCTCCTCGAAGCGGCGGCCCTTATGGTCGGTCTTGAAGTCGACGCGCTTGCGCTCGCCGACGACGTCGAAGGCCTCGCCCATCTTCACGCGCACCTTCTCGTCCTTCGGCGTGTGGTCGATCGCGTCCTCGCCGGCGAGCTGCAGCGAGCCGTCGTCGTCCTTCTTGTAGACGCGCACGCGCCCCTTCGGCAGCGGGATGCCGAGGCCGACTCCCTTCTTGTTCTCGATCTCGAAGTGCACCGAGACCTTCTTGCCCGACGACAGGCCGTAGTTCGGGTCCCAGTAGCCCGAGTCCGCGAAGTAGAGCCACTGCACGCCCTGGATGCCGTCGTAGGTGAAGAGCTTCTTGACCGGAATGCCCGCCGCCGACGCCATCTCGACCTGCTTCGAGGAGTTGTCGGCCAAAGTCGTCGCGCGGTTGAGCGTGTAGAGGTGGTACTCGAAGAAGCTCTTCTCCGACATCTGCGGCGCTGCCATGTCCGCCTCCATCGCGGCCATCTTCGCGTAGCCCCTCTGCGCGCGGAATTCGTTCCGGGGCGCGCGGTGCACGTCGCCCGCGACGAGCTTGAGCCTGGCGTCCTTGTAGGTCGCGCCGGAGTTGTTCGAGACCGTCACCCACGCGTTGAGGTCGGACTTCGCGTCGTCCTTGTCGACGACGAGCACGTAGTCCGCCATCCACGACAAGCCGCCCGTGAGATACGAGATCTCTCCCGTATGGTCGCCGGCCTTTCTCGACATCAGCTGCCACATCAAGGTCGGCTTCGTGAGCAGGCCCTCGGGCAGCTCCGGCAGGATCGCCTCGCCCTGCGGGTTCAAGACGAGCTTGTCTCCGACCTTCATCACGCGCCCGCCGGCCGACGAGAGCAGAGTCCCCTTGATGACCTCCTTGCGGTCGCCGTCGCGGCCGTAGCGCTGGAGCTCGATCTCCTTGCCCAAGTAGCGCTGCAGGAGCTTGTCCTGGCTGATGAGGTCGTAGCGGAAGTCCTGCTCGAGCACGCTGACGGCGTCGGGCGCGGTCAGGGACTTGAAGTGGACCGAGGTCGGGTCGATCTGCGCGGCGACGTCGACGACCGAGACCGCGTTGACGCCGTTCTTGAGGCTGAACGGGCGCGTCTCCTTGACGAGGCCGAGGTTCTGGTTGTAGACGGTCACCTCGAGAGCCGAGGCGGGCACGGCGATCAGAGCGGACAGGACGGCGGCGAGCGTTTTCATGGGTGTTCCTCCGGACGGTACGACCCGCGCCCATCCTAGGAAGTTTCGTCCCCCTTGAAGTCGAACGGGTGTTCGACCTATACTAAGGGCATGTTCGTCGCGGCCGAGGACTATTCCGACGTCAAGCTGTCCCTCGACGAGCGCCTGATCAAGCGCCCGGCGGCGACGTTCTTCATGAAGGCCTCGGGCTCGAGCCCCGACGCCGATATAAAGGACGGCGACCTGCTCATCGTCGACCGCGCCGAGCCCCCGCTTCCCGGCCGCGTCGTGATCGCCGCGCACCGCGGCGAGCTCGCGGCCAAGCGGCTGCCCGCCGGCTGGACCGAGGACGACGGCCTCGAGGTCTGGGGCGTCGTGCTCCACGTCGTGCGCGCGCCGTGAGCGCCTTCGCGCTCGTCGACTGCAACAACTTCTTCGTCTCCTGCGAGCGCGTCTTCCGCCCCGCCCTCGAGGGCAGGCCCGTCGTCGTCCTCTCCAACAACGACGGCTGCGTGATCTCCCGCTCCGAGGAGGCCAAGGCGCTCGGCATCGGCATGGCCGTCCCGTTCTTCGAGATCCGCGCGCTGGTCGCCGAGCACGGCGTCGTCTCGATCTCCGCGAACCACGAGCTCTACGTCGACATGTCGAACCGCGTCGCGAAGGTCCTCACGCGCCACGCGCCGACGGTCGAGGTCTACTCGATCGACGAGTCCTTCCTCACGTGGAACGAGGCCGGCGAGGACCTCCTCGAGAAGGCGCGCGCCTGCCGCGCCGAGATCGCGCGCTGGACCGGCCTGCCGGTCTCGATCGGGCTCGGGCCCACGAAGGCGCTCGCCAAGCTCGCCTCCGATAAAGGGAAGAAGGGCCCCGGCGTGATGTCTTTGCTCGATCCGCGCGTGCGCGAGAAGCTCCTCGACGAGACGCCGGTCACGCATCTCTGGGGCATCGCCAAGCGCAGCGCCGACCGCCTGTCCCCGTACGGGATCACGACCGCCGGCGAGCTCGCGCGCGCCGACGACGCGCTCGTGCGCGAGACGCTCGGCATCGGCGCGCTCAAGCTCGTCCACGAGCTGCGCGGGCTCTCGTGCCTGACGCTCGCGGAAGCCGCCCCCGAGCGGCAGTCGGTCACCGTCTCGCGCTCCTTCGGCAAGCCCGTCTACGGCCTCGAGCTGCTCGAGGCGGCGCTCGCGGGCTTCGCGGCGCGCGCCGGCGAGCGCGCGCGGCGCCACGGCCTGCGCGCGGGCGAGGTCTCCGTCCACTTCGGCTGGCGCGAGGACGGCAAGCCGGTGATGGACGGAATCGGCGAGCGCGTGCGGCCCACGAATTCCACGCCCGACCTCATCAAGGCCGCGAAGTCGCTCGCCGGACGGCTCTACGTGGAGGGCCGCGCCTACAAGAAGGCGGGGATCGTGCTCTCCGCGCTCGAGCCCGCGGAATCCGCGCAGGCGGACATCTTCGACGACGGGTCGGAGGAGAAGGGCCGGCGCCTCTCGAAGACCGTGGACCGCCTCAACGCCGCGTTGGGATCCGGAGCGGTCCGCTGGGCGGGCGAGAGGGGCTCGGAGCGCTCGGCGTCGAAGAGCGAGACGCGCTCTCCGTGCTGGACGACCCGCTGGGAGGACTTACTGCCCGTTCGGGTCGCGGCGTGACCGGCAGTAGCGCACGGCGTGCCGCGGCGATTCTTTAGTCACCATCAGCGCGGCGGCGGTCAGCATCATCATTCCCGCGACGCACAGGAACAGCGTGAAGAGGATGCCTTCGTTGCTGGGGAGCGTGGGGTTGATGCCTCCACGGGTTGCGGCGGCGACCATCATGATGTTCATCTCTCGGTGTTCTCCCGTCGCGGGGCTGCGACACCGAAAGTATGGCCGGGGCCTGTTACGACGACATTTCAGGCCGTAGTAAGCTAGGTTACTTCACTTTTTGCGGCGCCAGGGCGAGCCGGAACGCACCTGATTGGGGAGGGAAGACCGCACCACGTCGAACTCGATGCGGCCCAGGGCCTCGTCGACGGCGGTGAGCTTGACCCGCAGGCGCTGCCCGAGCGTGCCGTTGCCCCCCCGCCACAGGCCGACGGCGCCCGACTCGGGCAAGGCGATGAACGCGCCCGCGCCGGTCACGTTGACGACGACTCCGTCGAACTCCTGGCCGACGCTGCGGCCGAGGATCGCGGCGCGCGCCATGTCGACCGCCTTGCGCTCGGCCTCGGCGGCGGCGCGCTCGCGCTCCGAGCAGTGCGCGGCGAGCCCCTCGAGGTCGACGCCCTGGACGTGGTCGCCCTTCTTGCCGGTCAGCAGGCCCGCGACGGCGCGGTGGACGACCAAGTCGGGGTAGCGGCGGATCGGCGAGGTGAAGTGGCAGTAGTCCTTCGAGGCCAGGCCGAAGTGTCCGCCGGGCAGCGGCGAGTACACCGCCTGCTTGAGCGAGCGGATCACCTGGATGTTCGCGGTCTCCTCGAAAGGGTGGCCGACCGCGGCGCGCAGCAGGCTCTGCAGGCCCTCGACGGGATGGGCGACGAGCGAGGTCTTCGCGCGGATGCCGAGCTTGCCGAGCTCGTCCTGGAGCTCCGCGAGCTTCGCGGGATCGGGATCCTCGTGCAGGCGCCGGAGGAAGGGCACGCGGTGCTTGGAGAGCGTCCGCGCGACGGCCTCGTTCGCCGCGACCATGAACTCCTCGATGAGGCGATGGGAGTCGAGGCGCTGGCGCTTGAGCACCGCGAGCGGACGGCCCTGATCGTCCATCTTCACGTAGTGCTCGACCGTGTTGAAGTCGAGCGCGCCGCGCGCGGCGCGGGCGGCCGTGAGCTTCTTGGCCATGACGCCCATCTCGAGGACGACGGCCTTCACGGCGGGCGTGACGCGCTCGACCGGGTTGCCGTCGAGGACGTCCTGCACTTCTTCATACGTGAAGCGGCGCGCGGACTTGATGACCGTCCTCTCCACCTCGACCCGGCCCGGCTGCCCGTTCGAGTCGAGCTCGAGCCAGCACGTGAGCGTCAGGCGCGGCACGTCGGGACGCAGCGAGCACAGGTGGTCCGAGAGCTTCGGCGGCAGCATCGGGATCACGCGGCCGGGCAGGTAGACGGAGGTCGCGCGCCGCGTCGCCTCTTTATCGAGCGCGGTGCCGCGCTTGATGTAGTCCGCGACCGAGGCGATGTGCACGCCGAGGCGCCACTTGCCGCCGGGCAGCTTGTCGAGCGAGACCGCGTCGTCGAAGTCCTTCGCGTCGGCGCCGTCGATCGTGAAGACGATCTTGTCGAAGAGCTCCGTGCGCCCCGCCCAGTGCTCGGGCGAGGGGTCGAGCGGAAGCTGGTTCGCCTCGGCCATCGCGTCTTCGGGGAACTCGGCCTCGATCTCGCGCGCGGCGAGCGTGGCCTCGAGCCGCACCTTGGGCTCCTCGGCGCGGCCGAGCACCTTCATGACGGTGCCGGCGGCGACTTGATCCTTCGAGGGCCAGCGGTCGATCTTGATCGCGGCGAGCAGCCCGGCCTCGGGGACGAGGCCGTCGGCGAACTCGCGCGCGACGATCGCCTGCGACTCGTCGGAGCCCTCGGGAACGACGGCCCAGAACTTGCCGGCCTTGCGGAGGAACCCGACCGCGGTCGTGCGGGCGCGGGCGACGACCTCGACGATCTCCCCCATGCGCTTGCCGCCGCGCTCGGGGCCGAGACGCGCGCGCACGCGGTCGCCGTCCATCGCGAGCGCGAGCGAGTCGCCGCTGACGTAGACGTCGGGCATGCCGGGCTTCTCGGCGAGGACGAAGCCGAAGCGCCCCTTGTGCTGGAGCCGTCCCTCGATCAGCTGCTCGCCCTTCTTCCCGCGTCCTCTCATGCCGCTATTGTGCCAGTTATCGCGCTTCTTAGGGTCAGGCACAGGAATTCTGTAATTCTCCTGTCATCCAACAGGCCTTTTCGACACTCACTTTCGGGGGTACACTATGAGAATGGACACCAGAGAAGGCTTCATCGAGACCAAGAAGGCCGCCGACCGCTTCAACACGAAGATCGGCTGGCTCGACGGCAAGCACTCCTTTTCCTTCGGGCGCCACTACGACCCGACGAACACCCACCACGGCCTCCTGCTCGTCAACAACGACGACGTGATCATGCCCGCGTCCGGCTTCACGACGCACCCGCACCAGGACATGGAGATCGTGACCTGGATCCTCGACGGCGAGGTCGAGCACAAGGACTCCGCGGGCAACACCGGCATCATCTATCCCGGCCTGGCCCAGCGCATGAGCGCGGGCTCCGGCATCTACCACTCCGAGATCAATCCCTCGAAGGACAAGCCCGTCCACCTCGTGCAGATGTGGGTTCCCCCGGACACCGAGAAGATCGCGCCCGGCTACGAGCAGCTCGACATCAACGCGGCTTTGGCGAAGGGCGGCCTCGTGCCCGTCGCCTCCGGCCGCGAGGACCTGGCCGCGATCAAGATCCGCCAGAAGGCCGCGACTTTGTGGGCCGGGCGCCTGAAGCCCGGCGAGAGCGTCAAGGTGCCGAAGGCCTCGCACGTCCACCTGTTCGTCGCGAAGGGCTCGGGAGAGCTCGCCGGCGCCGGCCGCTTCGTCGCGGGCGACGCCGCGCGCATGACGCGCGCCGGGTCTCCGAAGTGGACGGCCGGGCCGGAGGGCTCGGAAGTCCTCATCTGGCAGACCGACGTCGAATAAAGCAGGAATTACAGAATTCCTGTGCCTGACCCTCTAATTAGAGGCCGTCGGGGTGGGAGAAGGCGGCGGGGTCGGAGTGGGGCGCGTGGTCGGCGTCCTCGGGCGCCCAGCCCTGCTCCTGCGCGCGGGCGAAGGCCTGCGCGTAGGCCGTGACGTCGTCGGGCGTGTCGAGGAACATCGCGTTCTCGTAGTTGTTCTTCTCGGCGTTGCGCGTCCAGTTGAAGGAGCCCGCGACCGCGAGCATGCGGTCGATCACCACGAACTTGTGGTGCATCACGCCCTTCTTGCCGTCCTTGCCGCGCGAGAGCGTCACGTCGAAGCCCTGCTCGTCGAACCAGCGCATCTCCGAGAGGTACTTGAACTGGTCGGCGTCGAAGACGATCGACACGCGCACGCCGCGCTCGCGCGCGCGCACGAGCGCGTCGCGCAGCTCCTCCGACGTGAAGGAGAACATCGCGAGCTCGATCGACTGCGTCGCGAGGTCGAGCGCCTTGATCAGGTGCGCGGAGACGCCGGCCGGCGAGAACGCCTGGCCCGGGAAGTCCTGGCCGCGGAACTGGATCGGCCGGCCCGGGTCCTGCGGCGCGGGCGGCAGGCCGGGGCGCGGCGCGCCCTCGGGAAGCGGCTCGGGGATCGCGGGCGCCTTCTTCGGGATCTTGACCGACTTCTCCCACAGGAAGCCCCAGTACGCCTGATAGGCGGAGACGCGCGCGGCCTCGGCGTGGAACATCACGTTCTCGAAGTGCCAGGCGTCGGCGGCGTGCGTCCAGTTGTAGGAGCCCGTCTCGAGGATCTGCCCATCGAAGATCGCGATCTTGTTGTGCTGCACGCCGAACTGGTCGCCGCCGCGCAGCATGCGCATCTCGAAGCCCTCGTCCATGAGGCGCTGGACCTCGGGACTGCGGACGTCGCGCGCCTTCTCGGGGAAGACGTGCGTCTGGTTCATCACGACGCGGATCTTCACGCCGCGCTTCTTCGCGCGCGAGAGCGCCTCGGCGACCTCGCGCAGAGCGAGCCCGTGGATCGCGATGTCGATGGACGTACGCGACGCGTCGATCGCCTTGATCAGGTGCGAGGATATCTTCCCCTCGTCGGAGAAGACGCGCGCGGGGAGCTCGACGCCGTTGAGCGAGACGGAGCCGCCGCGGCTCGGCCGCGCCGGGTTGAGCGGGACGGGGCGGTCCGGCGTCGAGGCCGCGCCGTCGAAGACGCGCCGTCCCTCGGCCCAGCCCGACGGGAGCAAAGCGGGCGCGAGCGAAGGCGTCAGAGACGGGGCCTGGAGCAGCGGCGTCAGAGCGACGGGCGAAATCGAGGGGGCCGCGAGGACGACGGGCGCGGCGGGCGTGACGGGAACCGTCGGAAGCGAAACGCGGACTTGGGCGACGGCGGGGACGGCGGCGAGAGCCGCCAGCAGGAGGAACTTCGGCAAATCCCGCCTCACGCCCCCATCTTATCTTATAGACTGACCTCGTGAAGCGGCCTTTTGTCGCGGCATACGCCCTAATTTCGGGGCTCGACGACGCCGGGGAAACCGCGCTCTACGACGGCCTGGCGTCGATGGACATCGCCGGCCTCGAGCAGCCCTTCTTCGCGGACGCGCGCCTGCATCCGCGCGACGACGCCTTCCTGCTCGAGCGCCTGCGCCCGGAGTGGTCGCTCGTCCTGACTTTGCTGCCCGGGACGATGGGCAAGCTCGCGCAGGATCGCAACTTCGGCCTCGCCTCCGTCGACGAAGGCGGGCGCAAGCGCGCCCTCGACTTCTGCGAGTCGGCGCGCCGGACCGTCGAGCACCTCAATAAATATCTCGGCCGCCCCGCCGTCGCCGCGGTGCAGGTGCACTCGGCGCCGAAGCTCGGCGGCACGGGTGCTCTCTCCTCGCTCGAGGCGTTCCAGGAATCGCTCGACAACCTGCGCGCGCGCGACTGGAGCGGCGCGAAGCTCCTCGTCGAGCATTGCGACGCCGCCGTCGGCGGACACCCGCCCGAGAAGGGCTTTCTCCGTATCGAGGACGAGGCGATCGCCGTCAAGCGCTCGCGCGGCAGGACGCCCGTCGGGCTCGCGATCAACTGGGGGCGCTCCGCGCTCGAGACCCGCTCCCTCGAGGGCCCGATCCAGCACATCGGCCGCGCGTCGCAGTCCGAGACGCTCGGCGCGCTGTTCTTTTCCGGCGTCACGCCGAAGCATCCTTTATACGGCGCCTGGAAGGACTCCCACGCGCCCTTCTCGACGCAAGTGGCCGAGTCCTGGCTCACCCCGGCCGCCGCGCGCGCCGCGCTCGAGGCCGCGAAGGACGTCCCCCTCGTCGGCCTCAAGGTCCAGGCTCTGCCCGATTCGATGCCCGTCGCCGACCGCCTCGCCCTCGTGCGCGGCGGACTGGAGATATTGCGCTCATGTCCGAACTGAAGACCCTCACCGACGCCCACTGCCACGTCGCCGTCCTTCCGACGAAGGAGAACGGCTGCATCATGTCGGACAAGATGCGCAACGGCTTCGTCGCCCGCTCGGTCGCGCGCGCGCACGGCCTGCCGCTCGACGACGCCGAGACCGCCAATCGCCTCTACCTCGAGCAGATGGCCGCCAAGCTCGAGGCCTCGAAGACCGTCGCGCGCGCCGTGCTGCTCGCGATGGACGGCGTCTACGGCGCGGACGGAAAGCTCGACGAGAAGCGCACCGAGTTTTTGATCTCCAACGACTTCATGCTCGGCGTCGCCCGGAACAACGACCGCTTCCTGGCCGGCGTCTCGGTCAACCCGAACCGCCGCGACGCGCTCGACGAGCTCCGCCGCTGCGCCGAGGCCGGGGCGGCGCTCGTGAAGCTGCTGCCGAACGCGCAGGTCTTCGATCCCGCCGATCCCAAGCATCGCCCGTTCTGGGAGGAATGCGCGAAGCTCAAGCTGCCGGTGCTCTCGCACATCGGCTTCGAGTTCTCCCTCTTGGGCCAGGACCAGAGCGTCGGCAACCCCGAGCGCCTCATTCCCGCGCTCGAGGCGGGCGCGACCGTGATCGCGGCCCACGGCTGCAGCCGCGGCCTCGTCTTCGGCGAGCCGCACTTCCAGACGATGCTCGGCATGATCCGCCGCTTCAAGCGCTTCTACGTCGACAGCTCGGCGCTCACGCTGCCGAACCGCTTCGGCATGCTCCTCAAGCTGCGCGGCGCGGAGGAGGTGCTGCCGCGCCTGATCTTCGGGACGGATTATCCGCTGCCCGTGTGGGCTTTCCCGGCGCTGGCGGCGGGCCCGTCGGCGTGGCTGCGCGCGCGAGCCGCGACGAACCCCTTCGACCGCCAGCTCGAGGTGCAGAAAGCACTGGGCCTCGAGCCCCGCGTCGACTTCGCCTCCCTCCTCCGAAACTGAGGGTCAGGCACAGGAATTCGCAATTCTCAGCGGCGCTTGTTGATCGTGCCGCGGTTGCGGGCGACGGGGTACTTGAGCGCGTTCTTGCGCATCTTGGCGTGGGCGGCCTCGACCAGGTCGATGTCGAAGCAGCCGGCGAGCTTGAGGAGATAGACGTAGGTGTCGGCGAGCTCCTCCGCCAGGTGGGCGCGCTGCGCTGGCTTGAGCGACTTGGCCTGCGCGGGCGTCAGCCACTGGAAGATCTCGACGACCTCGGCGGCTTCCTTGACCATCGCCATCGCGAGGTTCTTGGGGACGTGGTACTTGCCCCACTTGCGCTCGCGGGCGAAGCGGGCGATGACGGCGTCGAGCTCCTTGCGGCGGTCCATGGCCCATTATCGCATAGCGCGTGATATCATGGGGATATGGACGGACATTCCCTGCTCATCATCGGGTTCTCCATCGTCCTCACCGCGGCCATCCACCCCGCGGTCATGTGGACGCTCTCGCGCCTGGCCTGGAAGGCCGTCGCCGACGCGTACCCCGCCGCCGCGACGACGCCCGCTCCCGCGACTTCGACGGGCTACGGCGTCTTCAACGGCTGGCTCGGCTACAAGGGCTGCCTCGTCATCGGCGCGGACGACGCCGGCCTGCACGTGCGCAACTGGCCGCTGCTCTCGGCGTTCCACGCGCCGTTCTTCGTGCCGTGGTCGGAGATCGCCGGGGCGCGGCCGCGGAAGATCTTCTGGGCCGACTACGTCGAGGTGACGTTCCGCAAGACGCCCGGGATCACGTTCTCGATCCGCGGCGGCACCTATGAAGCGCTGAGGCCCGCCTTCACGAAGGCGGGCCTCTTACCGGCCGTACCGCAGCTCTAGGCTACTTCGGCTCGAACTTCCGGCTGACTTCCTCGAGTAGATCCATCGTCGTGCGCGGCGCGGGACGGCCCGTCGCCTTCTTCCACAGCGATTCCATCTTGGCGCGCTTCTCGGCGTCCTGCGGCCACCACGCCATCGCGACCATGCGCTCGAGCGCGGGCTTCTGCCACTCGACGTCGAGCGGCACGGCCTCGAGCATCGTCCGCGCGTCGGCCTTGCGGCCAAGGTCATGGAGCACGCAGCCGAGGAACTGCCGGGCGTCCCAGTTCTCGGGCTCGAGCTCGACGGCGCGGCGCAGCGCGGCCTCCGCTCCCGCCGAGTGCTTGAGCATCCACTGCGCGGCGCCGAGGCCGAACCAGGCCTCGCCGCACTTGGCGTCGACTTCGGCGGCCTTCTCGTAGAACGGCAGGGCGTCGCGATAGCGGCGGCGCTGATAGAACGCGCGGCCGAGCCGGCAGAGCGTCTCCGCGTCCGTCTTCGCGGGTCCTTCGGCGGCCTCGACGGCGGCCGACATCGCCTGAGCCGTCATGCCGCGGCCGAGATAGGCCTCGGTCAAACCGGTGAGAACGTCCTCGATCTGCGTGGGCGTGTGCCGCAGCGACTCCAGAATCTCGCTCGCGCGCACGTACTCGCCGACGCGGTTGAGCGTCAGCGCGCGTCCCAGATTGAGCTCGGCGTCGCCGGGAAACTTGCGCGCGCCTTCCTCGAAGATCGCCAGCGCCTCCTCCGCCTTGTCCGCCAAGAGGAGCTCAAGACCGCGTTCTTGGTATTCGCCGCTCGATTGGATGGACATATCAACCTCCCCGACACGTTACCGGATCCGGAAGGCAACTCGAGGCCGCTCCTTAGAAAGAAGCGACCCCGATCCGCTTGTTAAGGGAAGACCAGGGTCACGATACGCTGAGGCCGAAAAGGCCCGTCGAACATCACCGTCCGACAGTCTCAGTGTAACAGGGGCGCATCGGCGCGTCAAGGCCCGCGCGGCGACTATATTAGAGGCAGGTGGTGCGGCTGAGGTAGGGAGCGAGGCAGCGGCGGACGGCGTCCTCGTGCTCGGAGCCGGCGGTGTAGTGGTTGATGGGGCAGGCCTTTTCCGAGACGTGCGGGGCGAAGCGCTCCGACCAGCGCTTCTTGTTGTGCGGCGTCGTGAAGCCGGTGCAGACCGCGCCCTTGGCGACGCGCGCGGCGATGTCCTTCGAGAGGTCCTCGCCGAAGTAGAACGTGTCGAGCATGATGATGCGGCCCGCGAAGCCGAGCTTCTTGAGCGAGGCGCCCAGGCCGACGAAGCCGCCGCTGTGCGAGGCGAGCCAGCGCGAGGCGACCGTCACCTTCGCGGCCTCGGCCACTTTCTCGAGATCGCGGTCGCTCACGGAGACGTCGCTCGAGCCCGTGACGAGGACGACGACCTTGTTGTCGTCGGCGACGCGCTTGAGCTCGTAGGTCTTGAACGCGGACCGCGCGCCGGCGAGGCGCTGGTCGGCCGGCACGTTCCCGAGATAGTCCCCCCAGTGGCCGCGGAAGTAGACGAGCACGGTCGCTTCCTGCGCGTTGACGCCCTTGCCGGCGTACCAGCACATCTGCGAGCCGTAGGCGACGCAGTCGTTCGCGGCCGCGGCCGCGGGCAGAAGCAGGAAGAGGGCGAGGAGGGGGCTCGTCCGCATGGTTCCTTAGATTCCGATTTTTGCGAGCATCAGGCTCACGTCGTTGACGAGGGCGGCCAGCTGCGGATGCTCGGACTGGACGCCGGTCGCCGTCTCCGTGAGCTTCTCGTTGACCGACTCGACGAGATCGGGGCTGTGCTTCTCCTTCCTGAGCTCGGCGCGCAGCTGCTCGAGCAGGCCGACGAGCTCGGCCTTCTTCTTGTGGTCGACCTTCTTAGCGCCCAGGATGGCGGCCTCGATCTTCGCGAGGGTCTGCTGGTGGCTCATACTCGAAGTTTAGTCCCCCTCCGAGGGAATATCAAGGGCCCTTTTGGGAGTTAACCAAAGATTGACGGGCCCATCATTGGCGGGCTACCGCAACGTTTCTACCTTACCGGAAGACGGCAATCCACAGGAGGCTTCAACCAATGAAAACCATGTACGCGATCGCGGCCGCTCTGATGCTGCCGTTGGCGGCCGTCGCTCAGCAGCCGGCCCCGACGACCGACGGCGGCGCTCCGGGCACCAACGCCCAGGGCCAGCAGAATCCCGGCTCGACGGGCGCGGGCGCCGGCACGGACGCCGACGTCCAGTCCACGGGCTCGGGCATCAACACCGACGCCAACTCCAATACTAACCCCAACACCGGCGCCGACTCGCAGACCGGAGATTCCGGCGTCAACGCCGACGTCAACGCCGGAACTGGTTCGGACACGACCGTGATCGCGACCGACGATCAGCCCGGCCGCGACCGCTTCACCAAGGACGTGTCCGACCTCAAGCGCGACGCGGAGACGGCGCGCGCGACCGCGACGTCCGACGAGAACCGCATGAAGATCGAGGACCTCTCGCGCCGCATCGACGCCCTCGAGACCCGCGGCGCGTCGTTCTCCAAGAGCACGTCGAAGGAGTACAAGAACGAGCTCAAGAAGCTCCGCAAGGAGCTCAAGGCCGCGCGCAAGGGCCACAAGCGCATGCCCGGCGCGGATTCCACGGACTCGCCCCAGAAGAACCTGAAGTAATAAGCGACCCCGCTCGCTTCCGGTCCCGCGCGCGACGACGCGCGGGACCGGCGGCGGGCATCTACCGCAGGGGCTTTTTCGCCGGCAGCGCGCGCGCGACCGCGTTGATGAGCTGGTGGATGCGGAAGGGCACCGGCAGCACCTGCGCGATCCCCGCGTGCTTGGCGAGCCGCTCGAGCTCCGCGAGCTGATCCGGAGGGCAGTCGCTCATGAGGATGACTTTCGTGCGGCAGCCGGCGGCGCGCAGCTCGCGCGCGATCTCGATGCCGTCCGCGTGCGGCAGGAGAAAGTCGAGCAACGCGACTTCGGGCTCCGTGACTTTGGCGATCGCGAGGGCGGTGAGCCCGTCCACGGCGGTCTGCGTCTTGTAGCCGACGGAGGTCAGCAAATCGGAGGCGACGTGGACGGCGTTCTTTGCGGCGTCCGCGACGAGGATCTTCGGCGCGCTGCGACGGGTGCGGGGTTCGTTCATAGGAATGAGTATAGCCCGCGTCGACGAAAGAACAAGCCCCCGTCGCAAAATGTTACATCGCGCTCGTCACGCTTCCGTCACGTCCTCAGCGCGGCTCGGACACGCGCCGCAGCGCGGTCATGGCGGAGAAGCGCACGTCTTCGTCCTTGTCGCGCAGCGCGCGCTTGAGGTCCTTCGCGGAGGAGGGATCTCCGATCGAGCCCAGCGCCAGGACCGCCGACGCGCGCACGCGGCGGTCCTTGTCCTTGAGCGCTCTGGTCAGCAAGGGAACCGCGCGCAGCGCGGCCTTGCCGCGCTTGCCGAGCTCATCGGCGGCCCGCGCCCGTTTACGCGGCTCGACCGCGCGGAGTTGTCTCAGCAGGTCCGGCACCGGGTCGTATTCCGTTTTCCCCGTTCCCTTATCCGCGACTATCCGCGCTTCCCCGGATTCCGGTCCTTCATGAAATATTCCCGCCGGCGCGGCGGGAAAGGCTTCCGCGACGGCCGTGCTCTTTTTCAGCGGTTCTTCGATCCGTTTCCCGCGAATCCCTTGCCGTTCGGTCTTGGCGAAGGCGACGGTTCCCTTCTCGACTTTCCGCTCTCCGAAGCCGCCGCCGCCGTTCCTCGGCATCGACTCGGGCTCCGTCTGTCCGCGGTCCGCGAACAGGTCGTCGAGCTCCGCCTTCGTCCTCTTCTCGGCTTTCGAGGAGCGCCGTTCCTTCTCGAGGTACTCTCGCTCCTCGCGCTCGAACGCCTCGCGCTTGAGATCGCGCCCGACTGTCACCTCCGGCGTGACGACGATCTCGTTCGACCACGCCTCCTTCTTCTTGCCGCGCGGCCACTTGAGGTGCTTGCGCAGGCGTCCGGCGCGCTCGGAGGACGCGCACACGCGCGGGTCGACGAACACGCCGTCGAAGAACTCCTTGGTCATGTCGCCCTGCGGCGCGTCGATGACGACGCTCTTGCCCAGGTTCGTCTTCGGCAGGCGCGCCAGGTCGCGCTCGTCCTCCGGCGTGACGGTCTCGCGATACAGCGCCTGCCCCTCGCGCCCGAGCCGCGAGAGCCCGCGCAGCGCCAGCAGGCGCACGTGCGGGCAGGGCTCGCGCTTGGCCACCTCGTAGAGCGCCTCGGTCGCGCCCGGCCCTTTCTTGCCGAGGAAGTGGACGGCGGTCATGCGCACCTGCCAGTCCGCGTCGTCGTCGGCGTAGATGAGGAGCGGCAGCGCCTCCTCGCCGAGCTCGCCCAGGTCGTAGACCGCGTTGATGCGCGGGTTCCAGATCGCGTAGTCGAGCATGAGCTTGATCTTCTCGAGCTTGGTCGGCGGCTCGATGGGCCCGACCTCGACGGAGCCGGCGAACGCGGTTCCCGCGAGCAGGAGAAGCCCCAAAACACTCATGGCGAGACAGTGTAAGTCGTCCTCTTGAAAAACGCCATTCCCGGGCTTACCCTATGCCCGTGGGTCCCCTCGCCCTCGCCTTCCTACTTATAGCGCCCGCCCACGCCGGCACCGCGGGCCGCGTCGTCGAGCCCATCACGCTCGGCGAGACCCCCGGCCTGGGAACGGCGGGCGCCTCCCCCGCCGTCAATCTCCAGCTCAACCCGGCCGCCGTCCTCTCCGGCCCGACGCTCTCCGCCGCGCTCAACCCGGCCGCGCTCACGCCGACCTTGATCGCCGCCTCCGCGGTGCTCCAGAAGCCGCAAGCCGTGAAGGCGGCGGCGCTGATTCCGACGCTCGCGGCGCCCGCGACGCCCGACAAGCCCATCGACGCGCTGCGCCGCACCGGCGCTTCGCTCGCCAGCGCCAAGCCCGGCGCGGGCGCCGACGTCCAAGCCCTCGACGCGCTGTTCGTCGGCGACGCCTCGAAGAACTCCGCCGCCGCCGTCGAGCCCGGCCCGAACTCTTCTCCCGCCCAAGCGCTCAAGCCCGCGACGAAGAAAGGCCGGACGATGCCCAAGGGCGTCAAGAAGGTCTTCCAGAACGGCGCCGTGCTCGGCGGCGGCATGGCCGCGCTCTCCGCGGCGATGTACGCGTGGACGCAGACCTTCCCCTCCGCGCCCGGCCCGCTCGCCTTCTCCTTGCTCGCCTTCCCGCTGCTGCTGATCCCGGTCCACTTCGCGGCGGTGATGTCGTCCTGGGCGGGCCGCTTCTTCGCGTATCCCAAGCTGAGCGACGCGGGCAAGAAGGCGTTCCGCGCGGCGTGGAAGGCGTTCGCCGCCGCCTATCCCGTCTCGGCGCTGGCCGCGCTCACCGTCTGGGCTCAGACGCTCGGCGGCAACCTGGCGATGCTGCTCGCCTTCGGCCCGGCGTTCGCCGTCGCCGCGGCCGAGGTCGTGCACCACTTCGTCTGGCGCCTCGTCCCCGAGGGTCCTCAGGACAAGGGCAAGCCGCTCACCGACGTGGAAACGCGCTGGCGCGGCACCGTCGGGCGGCAGCTCGGGCGGATGAAGTAGTCAGTACGCGCTCATCGAGCGGTCGCGCACGTCGGTGTGAGTGCAGTTGATCAGGACGGTCCCCGAGCTCCGCGAGTACGCCCACCCGCCCGCGTCCGTGAGCTGACCCGTATCGCCCAGGACGAGGACCTCGCGGCTGTCGGGATGCCATTCGAGATGCGCCTTCGGGATCCCGCGCGGCAGATACTTGTCCGAGATGAACACCGAGAGATCGGCCGGATACTGTCCCTCGTTCTCTCCGTAGTAGATGCTCAGCGCCGAGCGCAGCGAGCCCAGGTCGCTCATGATCGACCGCTGCATGACGCCCTTCATGAAAATCGCCCCGCCCTGGCGAAACAAGAGATCGTACCCGCCCACGCCGAGGGCCAGGACGATGAGCGCCCCGACCGTCATCGCCGGCCCCGACGCCGCCGGCCGCTCGCCGCGCGCGACCTTCCACGCGGTCCAGCCCAGGAAGCCGCCGATCGCCCACGGGAACGTCCCAACGAACGTCCACACCGCGAGCCGGATGAATTCGTCGACCGAGCCCACGCCGCGCGAGATCTGCCACTGGAGGTGCCAGACGAAGAAGACCCCGAGCGCGAGGAAGAACAGCGACCAGAATACCCGGAGCAGCGCGTTGAGCGCGCGCACTACTTGCAGGCGCCGGGCTTCGGCAGAGGCTTGCCGCCCGGATCGAGCAGGTAGGACTTCTTGCCGGGCTGCACGGCGAGCTGGCTCGCGACGCCGCCGCCGGGGACGTCGACGATCACGCGGAAGTCGCGCGTCACCGACATCTGGGTGCAGGTCGTCCCGCCCGGATCGTAGCGCAGGATGTGGCCGGCCGGCGCGCCGAGGTAGATCGGCACCTTGAAGTATTCGGAGTGGTTGAAGTCGCCCTCGGAGAACACCTGGCCCGCGGCGCCCAGATCCTTGATCCCGCCCCACATCGGGTGCGTGTGGACGGAGCCCACGAGCACGTCCGGCTTGCGCGGGTCCTCCCCGCTCGGGCAGCGGTTCATGTCGCCGGTGAGGATCGTCCCGAAGCGCACGCGCCCGTTCGTTCCTTTGATGAGCCACGTGCAGTACTCGACGCGCTGATCGGGATACTCGCGGACGAGCTTCACGAACGCGACGGCGGCCTCGTCGACGGTCTTGTAGTCGCGGGCCTGGGCGCGCGCGTCCGACGGCGCCAGGAGGAGGAGGCTCAGCAGGGGGGCGAGGCCGGCCATACGACGAGGATAGACCCGGAACCCGGTTTCGTCAATGGCCGTTTTCGGCGAAATCCCCCCTTGAAATTCCACGCCTCCGGGCCTACACTGAGGCCAGCCGCACGGAGAACCCCCCATGAAGCTCCCGCTCCTCGCCGCCGCGCTGTGCGCCGCCCTCGCCGCCCCGTCCCATGCCGGCCAAGCCGAGATCCCCAAGTTCGACTTCACGAAGAGACCGGAGCTCCAGCCGGTTCCCTCCTTGCCCGAGTATCCCGACCACAAGGAGATGACGAACAAGGACGCGGAGATCCTCAAGAGCCACCTCTTCGGCCTCTACCAGAACATCGGAAGCCTGGGCCGCTTCATCCGCCACAAGCGCACCAAGGACGAGCCGCCCATGCCCGCCGAAGATCTCGCGTGGGCGACGAAGGAGCTCGCCGCCGCCAAGGCCGCCGCGGACATCGCCCAGCCCAAGGCCGAGAAGGCGCTGAAGGTCGGCATCGAGCGTCTGCCGCCGCTGTCGGAGGAAACGCGCCGCCTGATGGGCGACCTGCGCTTCAGAGGCCTGTTCGCGCGCGCGAAATACGCCAAGCCCGCCAAGCCTACCCTTGAGTTCTGGGAGATGGTCGAGAACGACGCGCAGGCCGCCGTCATGCTCGACCTCTACGATCTGGTGGAGCAGGCCTGCCGCCGTCCCCACGACATCGACGAGAAGGAGAACGCTCAGTCCGTGAAGCGGCTCGCCGAGGACGTCGCCGAGCTCAACGACGCCCGCGCGAAGATCAAATCCTGGCAGGACGAGGCCGGGGAGAATCGCGAGAGCGACGCCAAGAAGACCGAGAACGCCCGCAACAAGATCAACCGCGCCGCCTCCGGCGACCTCGGGGCGCAGAACTCGAGCACGCAAGCCGGCAAGGACGGCACGACGTCGTCCCCCGACAACGCCAACGGCGTCACCGCGGGCGGCGGCGGCCAGCAGATCGACCCCGCCGAGGCCGCGCGCCGCGCAAACCAGACGCCGCGCCATCAGCCCATCAAGGGCAAGAGCATCGTCGTCCCGAACCCGTAATCGTCGCGGACCGCTGACCGAACCGTTGCGCGCGCTCCATGGGCGCGCCGCGCCCGCCTGGCTATGCTCTCCTCATCAAGGAGGCATCATGAAGCGCGAAAGGTTCGAGGAGCTGCTCCACATCGCTTTGACGGTCGAGAAGGGCGGCGTCGAGATCTACGAGACGGCGCTCAAAGCCGTCGTCAACGACGACCTGAAGGAAGAGTACGAGAAGTACTTGGACCAGACGAAGGACCACGTCCGCATCCTGACGAGCGTCTTCGAGGTGTTCGGCCTCGATACGGCCCGCGCGGTCCCCGCCGCCGAGATCGTGAAGGTCAAAGCCGAGGGGCTCATCGAGTCGATCGACAGCGCGATCAAGGCCGGCGACCCCGTGGCCGCCGAGCTCGTCGCCGTCGAGGCCGTCGTGGAGGCCGAAACCAAGGACCACCTCGACTGGGAACTGCTCGGCGAGTGCGTCAAAGAGCTGCCCGCCAACGAGGCCAAGGTGCTGAAGGAAGCCGTCGACGAGTGCGAGGACCAGGAGGACGAGCACGTCTATCACTCGAAGGGCTGGGCGCGCGAGCTTTGGCTCCAGGCCCTCGGCCTTCCGGCGGTCCTTCCTCCGCCCGAGGAGAAGAAGCACGTGACGAGCGCCATCGGAGCGGCCCGCGCTGCCGCCGGTCGCTCGCGCATGATCCCGCGCGGCCGCCGTCCGACGGGCGGCAAGGCGAAGGCTAAGTCGAAGCGCTGACTTTGCGGCGCGCCAGCGCGGCCGCGGCGATTCCGACGAGGAGCGCCGCGGCCGCGAGCGCGGCGCGCTTGGGCTCCGGAGAGGGCCCGGGCGCCACGTCGGCCAACGCCGGCGCGGCGAGCAGCAGCAGCGCGATCGCTTTCATTTCATCCCCCTCATGAAGTCCTGAAACTCGTCGGTCCCGCGCACCGCGTCGAACTCCTTGGCGCGCAGCTCCGCCTTGTCCAATCCGAGCCTCACCGCCGTCTTGAGCCACGAGACCGTCTCGCGCGCGTCGCCGAGCCCCGCGGCCGCGATCGCGGCCGCCGCCGCGGCCCGCGGGCCCGGCGCGTTGTGGAAATTGGTCCGCCCGAGCCGCAGCGCCGTCTCGAAATCCTTGCGCGCCAGCGCGACCTCCGCGTAGGCGCTCATGACCTCCGCCGGCAGGTCTCCTTCCGGCAGGAGCTTGAACAGCTCGTAGGCTTCCGCGTCGCGGTCTAGGGCGTAGAGATAATACCCGAGCCGCAAAGTCGCCTCGCCGTAGATGAGCCCCGCCTTGGTCTTCCCGCGGAGCGCCTCGAGCGCCGAGATCGCCTCCTCCCGCCGCTTGGCCTCCCACAGCCCCTCGATGCGCGGCAGCTCCGCGCGCAAAGTCTCGTCCGCGTCGGCCTCCGTCATCGACAGCGAGCGCTTCAAAGACCGGAACTCCCCCACGGCCAGCGCCGCGCACAGAAGCGCCCCGAAGTTCGCGCCGTGGCGATAGAAGTACAGCGCGGCCCCGGCGCCGAGCGCCAGCCCGAACGCGTGGCCCGCCCTCGCTCCCTTCTCGCCCCACGCCGCGCGCAGGAGCCCGGAGAGGAGCTTGCCGCCGTCCATCGGCATGACGGGCAGGAGGTTGAACACGGAGAACCAGACGTTGATCTCGACGAGCCCGACCGCGATCCTCCGCGCGCCCGGCGACATGGAGC
>CAYVFO010000038.1:0-20139 GCA_964450975.1 uncultured Elusimicrobia bacterium
CGCAGCAAGTTCATCGCGCTCGCGGTGTTCTTCGACGGCAACTCCGTGCGCGGCGGCGACAAGAGCCCCGTCGAGGGCACGGCCGTCCTCGGCGGGGCGTCCGAGGTCAGCTTCGAGATCGGCCGCGGCGGCCAGGTCACCGCCTCCTCGCGCGGCTTCAACGAGAAGACTTACCGCGTCGAGACGATCAACCGCACGACCTTCCACTTCGTCCAGCTGCCGGAGAAGGCTCCGAAGATCGAGGACGGCCGCAAGATTCCGACGAGGATGCCGAAGAATCCGGACGACCTGCACCCGCGCGACAAGGAGGTCCTGGACCTCATGCTCGCGCAGGAGCTCGCGGCCGTGCGCCAGGCGCTCGGCAACGACGACTCCGGCTTCGTGATCTTCGACGGCGGCGAGGGCAAGATCACGACGGTCAAGGGCTTCTTCGGCGACTTCGGCGGCCGCGAGGGCATCCACTCGTTCTCGATGGTCGACTCCGCCGGCAACCCGCACAACAAAGACGACGGCGTCTTGTTCATCACGAGCGACACGCTCGTGCGCCGCTACAAGGTCGACGGGAAGATCGTCCCCGGCGGCGAGATCGAGGTCGGCCGCGGCTGGGCGCTCTCGACGCTCGGCGAGAAGGGCGGCGCGTGGGTCAACAACAGCATCCGCGACTCGGACTGGGGCCGCCGCAACCCGACGGCCGCCGCGATCCTCGGCGGCGTGGCCGGCGGCGTCGTGGCCGCGCTCGGCGACTGGAAGCTGCTCGCGCTGACCGTCGTCATGGGCGGCACGAACATCGTCGCCGGCGTGCTCATCCGCACCGCGAGCACCTTCCTCGTGACGGTGGGCAAGACTCTGCAGGTGATCGGACGCGTCGCCGACCTCTGGTTCAAGTACGAGATGGCCGTCGGCGCGAAGGATTCGCTCGTCGCGCTCGGCAACTACTACCAGACCGGCGACCTCAACCAGCTCAACCAGGGCGTCATGGGCCTGACCGCGGCCGGCGTCGGCCTCTACGCCGGCCACAAGATCGGCAAGGCGACGGAGCGCTTCGGCAAGATCATGGAGTCTCGCGTCGAGGGCTACCTCAGGGGCAAGGGCGTGGAGTTCGTCGCGCCGAAGGGCGAGAGCGTCTCGCCGAACTCCGACGGACCGGAGAACAAGGGACCCGAGAACAGAGGGCCGGAGAACAAGGGTCCCGAGAACCGGGGCCCCGAGAACAAGGGACCGGAGAACCGGGGGCCCGAGAACAAGGGTCCGCAGAACCGGAGCCCCGAGACCAAGGTCCCCGAGAACAACGCTCCGCAGAACGGCGGGCCGCGCAACCAGGGCTCGCCGGTCATCGAGACGCCGAGCCTGCCGGGCGGCAAGCCCCAGGGCAATCCTCCGCCGATGACCGTGCCCGGCGGCCGCTTCGCCTCGATGTGGAATTCCGCGAAGTCGATGATGGGCTTCGGCGAGAAGGGCACGCTCGACGCGAAGTCGTCGGCCTCGACGATGGGCGGCGACGGCCTGAAGGCCGGCGGGACGAAGGCCTCCGCCAACGAGGGCGGCGCCGGCGGCGGCGCCGGCAAGGGCTTCGAGGTCGCGAAGGTCGAGACCGCCGCGAACAAGGGCGCGGCCGAGGTCAAGACGGCGGTCGAGAAGCCCGTCGAGGTCGCGAAGGTCGAGACGCCCGCGAAGGTCGAGACGCCGGCCAAGAACGCGGCCGAGACGCCGGTCGAGACCGTCGCGAAGGGCGGAGCGGAGAAGAACGCCTCTCCGACCGAGGTCCAGGCCGCGGAGCTGCTCGCCGCCGGCGGGCCGAAGCCTCTCGCGCCCGAGATCGGCAAGGGCATCAAGCCCGGCGAGGGCGTCGTCGAAGGCGGACTCGGCGGCAGCGGCCGCGGACGCGAGCTCAAGAACACCGAATTCGACCCGACGATGGAGACGCAGATCGGCGTCAAGCGCGAGGGCGTCGGCTCGAAGGATCCCTCGCTGCGCCCCGAGAGCCTGAAGCCCGAGAGTCAGAAGCCCAGCGAGCGCGTCGAGACGTCGAAGCCGAACGAGCCGGTCGAGACCGTCAATCCGAGCGAGTCGATCCGTCCGTCCGAGAACGTCCGCGTCGAGAACCCGGCGACGAAGAACGCCTCGACCGGCGCCGATCCGCTGCTCTCCGGCAAGACCGGCGCGCAGGCGACGACGGCCGACGCGGGCTTCCTCCCCGGCAAGGGACCGTCGCCGACCGCGCCGGCCCCTCCGTCCCGCTTCCTCAAGTTCGTCAAGGCGATGGACGGCGTCATGGACGGCACGCCCGGCTCCATCGTCCGCTCCGCCGGACGCCGCATCTCCGCCGCGCGCGAGGGCTTCAACGCCAAGCTCGACGCCGCGACCACTCTCCCGTTCGTGAAGATCTCGCTCTACCGCGGCGTGCGCTCCCTGCCCGGCATGCTCGGCGTCGGCGTCGAGAAGGCGGGCCTCCTCTTCGAGAAGGGCGGCGTCAAGACGCAGCAGGGCGTCGCCGCGGTCCTCAAGCTCGTCGGCCTCAAGCGCGCCGGGGAGTGGATGAGCCCCCGGGTCAACGAGTACGGCCAGCGCGTGGACGCGCAGGGCCGCGTCGAGCCGTCGGGCTTCTTCACGACGACGATCCGTGATTTCGGCGGCCTGCTGCAGGGCCGCCTCATGCCGGCCGCGCCCGGCCAGCGGACGCAGACGCTCGAGGAGGTCCGCTTCCCGAACTTGGCCGAGCGCCCGTCTTTCCTCAAGCAGGCCTCGGCCGAGGTGAAGGCCGGCGGCGGAGAAATCACCGGCCGCTTCGACGCCGCCACCGGGCGCGTCGAGTACGGCCCGAAGGCCAAGGGCGACGTCGAGGTCGCGGTGCAGGTCGTCCCGAACGGCAAGGGCGGAATCGAGATCGTCGGCTACGAGGTGCGCGGCGGTCCCGCGAAGTCGCAGAACCTCGCGCACGCCGAGCTCAACGCGCAGATCGAAGGCTCGTTCAAGGTCGGCGCGCATCAGTCCGCGTTGCAGGACTTCTTCGCGGCCGGCAAGGTTCGCGACGCGCTCGCGCGCAACGCGAGCGCCGACGGCCGCACGTTCGTCGACGCGACGTACGACGCCGCGACCTCGAGCTTCAAGTTCGCCAAGCCCGGCGAGGGCACGGTGCGCATCCGCCTCGCCGCCGAGGGGACCGGCAAGCTGCGCCTCTCGGAAGCGGAGCCGCTGGTCGAGGGCGCCGCGCTGCCCTCCGCCGCGAACCACGCGCTCAGCGTGTACGCCGCTCGCCGGACCGTCGACCTCGCGAAGGGCGCGAAGCCGCAGAAGGAGCCGACGCCCGCCGAGCTCGGCGAGGCTCTCGCCGCGAGGCAGAAGGCCGACAAGCTCCGCGTCGAGGCCGAGAACGTGATCCGCATGGAGCTCGCCCAGGGCCGCGTGACCGAGGCCCAGGCGAAGCTCGACGCCGCGACGAAGGACGGCGCGGCGTCGGACGGGCTCGCCGCGCTCGGCGTCCGCGCGTCCGCGCGCAAATTCGTCGAGATCAAGGCGGAGCGCGAGACCGCGCTCGCCGAGGTCGCGGCCGCCGACAAGGCGCTCGTCGAGCTCGGCCTGTCGAAGAAGACGATCGCCAAGGCGCAGGAGCTCATGAACGCCCGCGAGAAGGCCGGCCGCGAGCTCGACGCCTCGACGCGCGAGCTCGACCTCGCGGTCGAGAAGGTGAACTCTCTCCCCGAGGGCCCCGCTCGCGAGGCGGCGCTCAAGGAGTTCGCCGCGGCCGAGGCCGCGGCGGTCAAGGCCGCCGAGCGCTTCCGCCTCGCCGACGAAACCGCCGCGAGCTCGGGCGCGCGCCTGACCGAGGGCGCGATGGACGCGCTCGTGCGGCGCGCCGCCGCCGACTTCCGCGCCGAGGCGCTCAAGGTCCAAGCGCGCGAGGCGCTCGCCGAGTTCAAGACGCAGGCCAAGCTCGCTCGCGGCGAGAAGCTCTCGGTCACCGAGGCCGCCGCGCGCGGCCGCCTCGACGCGGCGGAGCTCGCGCTCGCGAAGGAGACGGGCATCGCCGAGTATCGTCTCGACGGCCTGCACCGCTCCGCGGGGCGCGACGGGCGGCGCGCGAAGATGATGCGCCTGCTCGCCGAGAAGGGCGTCCTCGAGACCGGCCGCGCGAGCGTCTCCCAGGGCGAGGGCCAGCTGTGCGTCGTCGCGACCGCGGCGGACATGGCCGCGCTCGCGACGGGCAAGCCCGCCGAAGGCGCGCTCGCGCGCGCCGAGAAGGCGATCGTCGAGTTCTACCAGGCGAAGGCGAAAGAGGCCAAAGTCGAGAGCTGGGAGACGGCC
The DNA here is from genome assembly GCA_964450975.1 of uncultured Elusimicrobia bacterium. Classification (GTDB taxonomy): domain Bacteria; phylum Elusimicrobiota; class Elusimicrobia; order UBA1565; family UBA9628; genus GWA2-66-18. The sequence goes on from CAYVFO010000038.1 coordinate 4,303, forward strand.
GGCCGCGAGGAGGGCCTCGCCGTCCTGCGCGAGGTCGCGTCGAACGGCGCGCAGAAGGGCCAGATGCGGGAGATCCTCGAGATCATCGCGCGCTCCGAGGGCCTCAAGGTCGTCGATATCGCGAACAGGGACGTCTTCGTCGAGCTCGCGGCCGGCAAGCAGATCGCGATAGTCATGACGCATCCCGCGGACGTGCATCTCGGCCTCGCGGGCGGGCCGCACATGGTGAACCTGTCGAATTGGCGCCTCGCCAAGAACCCGGTCACGGGCCGGACCGAGACCTACATCGACGTCGCCGATCCTAATATAAGGGTGCTCAAGGGCCGCGACGCCCAGGGCAACTTCGTCTACGAGGCGCGCGTCGTCTCGCGCCCGCTCTCCGAGATCATCCCCGAGATCCGCGCGAGCCTGCGCGGCGAGAACGGTCCCGCGGCCGCCTACGCGTTCGAGGCCGGCGTCCCCGGCGCTCCGCGCGGGCCGACGCGCTCCGAGATCGCGGGCAAGCTCGGCGTCAAGGAGGGGATCGGCTCGGCCGACGCGATCATCGAGGTCCCCGGCGTCAAGGCGCCCGAGGGCTCGCTCGCCCAGCGCGGCCGGGGCAAGAACCTCGACCCGAACCTCCTGCCCGAGAACATCTACTCCAAGGAGATCATGGAGGTCGCGCGCGAGCACGGCCTCGTCTTCGAGGTTGGGCCGGCGACCCTGGGCCGCCTCAAGCCCGGCGTCGCCCACAACTACGTGATCTACCGCAACGCCGACGGCACGATCTCGATGACCGTCGGCCGCCGGCCCAAGGGCAACGTCAACGAGGTCGGCGTCAAGCACGCCGCGATCGGCGGAGGCAAGGACGTGATCTTCTCCGGCGAGGTCATCGTGGACGCGGCGGGCCGCCCGAAGCTCGACTTCAACAGCGGCACCTACGCGGAGGCCGGCTTCAATCCGCGCTGGAAGCCGAACGCCGAGAACGCGGCGTCGCTGACCGCGCACGCCGAGGCGATCTTCAAGACCAAGGTCGAGGTGATCGACCACTTCACCGGCCGGCCCGTCGAGCGCGGAGTCGAGGTCGCGTTCGAGGGCGTCGGCTCCGCGGACGGCGGCGGCCGCGCCCTCCAGCCGCGCGGCTACGAGGCCGTGCGCGGCGAGATCGTCCCGCTCGAGCAGCTCAACTGGAAGTACCAGGACCCGCAGCAGATGGTCAAGCGCCGCGCCGCCGGCGAGCTCTTCGAGCTGTCCGCCGGCAAGCTCGACCTGATCGCGAAGGCGCCCGCCGACGCGATCCACAACTACGTGATCACGCGCGGCCCCAACGGCACCATCGAGATGACCGTCGGCCGCTACAAGCAGGGCGCCGACGAGTTCGGCGTCAAGCACGCCCAGCTGGCGAACGGGCGCGAGGTCCTCTTCTCCGGCGAGCTGCGCCTCGGCGCCGACGGCAAGCCCGTCTTCGACTTCAACAGCGGCACTTTCTCGCAGTACGGCAAGCACCCGCGCTGGAAGCCCACGACCGAGAACGCGCGCGCGCTCGCCGAGCACGCGCAGGCGATCCTCGGCCGCGAGGTCGCCGTCTACGACCACTTCGCGAAGCGCGACATCCCTCTCGACGGCTCCGTCGCCAAGGCCCAGGCTCTCGGCGCCGACATCGGCCGGCCGGTCGGCGTCCTGTCGCCCGAGACGTTCAAGTACGACGCTCCCGTGCGCATCGACGCGGGCGGCAAGGCCTTCGAGATCATCTCCTACCGCGACCTCGCGCGCCGCTCGCCGGAGATCGCCGCGCAGTACAACCCGACGATCGACTACTACCTGATCAACCCGTCCAACCCGCTGCAGGTCAAGGCGCTGCGCGACGGCGAGACGATCAAGATCGGCAAGGACAGCCCGCACCGGTTCGAGCTCGGCGAGAACTTCGCCAAGCTCCACTTCCAGGTCGTCCGCGAGGGCAACTCGTTCTTGATCTCGGACCTCGGCTCCTTCAAGGGGACGAAGGTGGCCGCGCGCCCCGAGCCGATGGCGGGACGCGAGCTGGTCGGAGAGGCGAAGACGGACGTCGCGGCGGACGCCGTCGTCCGGCTCGAGCTCGGCGGCCGCGGACGCGACGGCGGCCGCCGCGTCGAGATCCTCTCGCGCGAGGAGATGGTCAAGCGCTGGCCGATCCTCGAGAACCAGCTCAACATCCGCCTCGACCGCTACATCGTCGACCCGACGAACCCCTCGCAGTTCAAGGGCCTCCGCCCCGGCGAGGAGGTCGTCCTCGGCCGCGGCCAGGAAACGAGCAAGCGCTTCGACCTCGGCCTCGACGTCTCGCGCAAGCACCTGACGATCAAGCGCTCGGCCGACGGCAAGAGCTACGAGCTCACGGACCATTCGACGAACGGCACCCGCGTTCTCGAGCTCACGGCCGCCGAGGCGGCCGCGGTCGCGCGGGTCCAGCGTCAGCCCGTCGAGAAGCCCGCGGAGCCGGTCGAGCAGCCCCCGCTGCCGCAGCCCAACGACCCGCGCAATTTCGCCCGGATCATCCAGGCCTCGGAGCTGCAGCTCGCCGGCGTCCGCCCGCTCGAGGCGAACACGCCGCTCAACGTCCCCGACGGCGCGGTCGTCAAGCTCGCTCTCGGCGAGCGCGGGGCGACGGGCGGCCGCCGCATCGACATCCTCACGCGCGCCGAGATGATCAAGCGCTGGCCCGGCCTCGAGGCCACGCTCTCGAAGACCATGGACCGCTTCATCGTCGACGCGGCCGACCCGATGCAGTTCCGCGCGATCCAGCGCGGGGAGACCGTCGAGCTCGGCCGTTCCCACAACGAGTCGAGCCTCTTCAAGTTCAACGCGGAGATCTCGCGCCGCCACGTCGTCATCGAGCGCACGGCCGACGGCTACCGCATCACCGATCTCGGCTCCGGCAACGGCACGCGCGTCGTCGAGGCGCCGTCGGGCAAGGCCGAGGGAATCGGCTCCTACGACGCGCCGTCTCCGAAGCGCGTCGAGCGGACCGGGAACTCCCGCGCCGAGGGCTGGACGATCGACGGAAAGCCGGCGCGCCGCATCGGCGGCGGCGGCTTCAAGGACGTCCTGCTGCACCCGGCCGACGCGTCGCTCGTCGTGAAGATCTTCAACGGCGTCGGCTCGCGCGACCGCGCCGGCAGCCTCGCGGAGAAGCGCGTCGAGATGCGCGGCCTCGAGCCCCTGATCTCGATGGGGCGCGCGCCTAAGATCGTCGACCAGGGCGCGATCGAGCTCGTCACCGCTCGCGGCAAGCAGGAAGTCGGCTTCATCGTGCAGGAGCGCGTGATCGGGCGCGAGCTCGGCGACATGCTGCGCGATCCCGACGTCTCCGTCCGCCGCGCCGCCATCGAGCAGGCGCGCTCGCTCTTCGAGGACTTGATCCGCCGCCGGATCAAGCTCGAGGACCGCGTGAAGAAGAGCGAGTACATCTCGATCGGCCGCGCCGGAAACGGCAAGACCGAAAAGGCTTGGGTGCTCGACGCGGGCGAGGCCGTGCGCGTCGCCGAGCCGACGCTCGTCGAGAAGGTCATGGGCCGGCCCGATCCGCTCCGCCTCTATTACGAGCAGATCCTGGCGGAGTTCAGCCGCGTGGGCGGAGGCTCCAAGCGGCCCGAGGGCATCGGCTCCGCGGACAACTTCTTCGACGGCCCGTCGAACCCGCCGCTCGAGCGCCAGAGCGCGGCCGACAAGGTCAGCCCGCTGCGCCAGATGGAGGTATCGCTCAAGCAGCGCGGCCGCGAGGACGTCTACAAGCAGGCCGAGGAGATCTTCTACACCGACGGCCTCACCGGCCTGCCGAACCGCGCGTTCATCATGGCCAAGGCCGAGGCGATCCTCAAGGGCATCAAGGAGCCGACGGTCGCGATGCTCGACATGAACAATTTCGGCGCGGTCAACGCCGGCTTGGCCGACGTGCACGGCCCGGTCGTCGGCAAGGAGATGGGCGACGGCATGCTCGCCTCGGCCGGCCCGAAGATCGACGCGCTCGCCAAGCTCGCCAAGGTGACGGCCGCGCGCCTCGGCGGCGAGGAGATCGTCGTATTCGGCTCGATGAACGACATCATCGAGTTCGCGTCGCTGATGCGCAAGCACTTCCCGCCCGAGCAGGTCCTCCGGGACACGAAGCTGCCGAACGGCGAGGGCATCGTCCCGGGAACGGCGGAGCGCACGGCGATCGACGGCGCGATGACGCGCATGAAGCGCTCCGGCCCGATCGGCGACTTCACCTACGGCGTCGCGCCGGTCCAGGGCCGCGGCCTCGAGGGCGCGATGAAGGCCGCCGACGGCGTGCTCGGCAAGGCCAAGGAGGCCGGCCTGCGCGGCGAGGCCGTCCTCGAGGCGCCCGGTGCGCAAGGAACGATCACCTTCACGAAGCTGCGCGAGATCTCGACCTTGGCCCAGCAGGTCGCCGACCACGGCCCGCTGCCTCCGCTCGCTCAGCGCCCCGACCGCCTGCAGGCGATCAAGGACCTCAAGGCGAAGCTCACCGAGCAGGAGTACGCGGTGTTCCTCGAGGCCGCGTACAAGGATCCGCTCACGCTCACGAAGAACGCCGAGTGGATCGACATGGCCCGTCCGCAGTGGGAGGCCGCGTACGGCCAGGGCGGCCAGACGGCGATCGTCTCCGCCCGCAACTTCAAGGCGATCAACGACGTGCTCGGCCACGGCATGGGCGACCTCTACCTCAAGCGGCTCGGCTCGAGCATGCGCGTCGAGGTCAACCGCCTGCGCAAGCTCGGCATGTCGGTCGAGGAGCCGGTCCGCGTCGGCGGCAAGGAGTTCCTGCTCGTCGGCAAGGACGCCGCCGAGGTCGCCAAGCTCGTCGAGAAGAAGTTCCACGAGAAGCTCATGGAAGGCTCCGTGCTCGAGAAGAGCGTCCTCGAGCTGGCGCGCGAGAAAGCCGTCGAGCGCGGCATGATCCCCAAAGATCGCGCCGACCAGCTCGGCACCTTGCGCTCGGTCGACGACACCTTCGCCGGCGGCTTCAAGAAGGGCTACGAGCGCACGATCCTCAAGCTCGAGACGCGGAAGCTGCAGGAGGAGGCGGCCGGCCCGCCGAAGCCGGAGGGCGTCGGCTCCTCCGACGGCAACGGCGGCCTGCTCGGCCGCTGGTTCGGCAGGAAGCCCGCGGCCTCGACCGGGGACGCGCTTCCGAACGTCCCCGCGGCGAAGCTGCCAGTCGAGACGGGCGGAGCGTCGGTGCCGCTCCTGCCGAAGGAAGGCCTCGAGCTGAACGGCCGCCTCGGCGGCTCCGCTTATACCGGCAACTACCAGGGCAAGAAGATCGTCTTCGACACGGCCGCCGACCCGAACTCGGGCCGCGCGCTGGCCGCGATGGGAGAGGCCGTCCTGCCTCCGAACGTGCGGGTCGCGAAGGTCCTCGCCGAGGGGCCCGCGGACGCGATGGCGCTCCACCAGTACGCGGGGGGCGCGCAGGCGCGCGTGACCGGGCTCGACTTCGGGGCGGTGAAGCTGGCGGCCTCCGAAGGCAGGCGCATGCTCGCCGTCGAGGCCGCGCCCCAGGGCTTCGTCTCCTTGAAGGACGTCGCCGAGGGCCGCGCGAAGCTCGAGGGGACGATCTCGAAGGCCGACTGGCAGTCCTTCGCCGACGCCGTCACGACGCTCGGCCGCTCCGGCCTCGGCGCGGGCGGGCTCGACGGCGTCTCGGTCCGCGTGACGCCCGACGGCAAGGGCGGCTTCAAGACCGAGTTCTTCATCGGCTCCGCGCCGCAGGGCACGTTCAAGGGACGCATCGAGTCGCTGACGGCCGACTATCTGGCGCTGCGCGGCTTCGAGGCCAAGATCAACTCGCTCGAGCCCGCGAATTACCACGATCCGCGCCCCGCGGCGATGGCGCGCAACCAGGTCCCGCAGAGCCAGAAGCTCGCCGTCGAGCTCAACGCGCTGATGTCCGCGCCGCGCGAGGGGACGGCGCCCGCGCGCGACGGCTCGAGCCGCCGCTTCGACAACCTCGCCGACGCGGCCGCGTTCCTCAACGCGCCCGGCGGCATGCACCTGCTCGCGAAGACCTCCGAGGGCCTCGCGGGCGACACGGTGCGCGTCGAGATCGGCGGAGAGGTCTGGTATCTCAAGCGCGTCTCGAAGAAGCTCGGCGAGACGATGGACGACGGCCTGCGCGGCCTCTCGGCGGGCGAGCGCGCCGGCAACGAGCTCGCGATGCGCGAGATCGTGCGCGAGACGTTCTCCGAGACGTTCCAGGCCGCGCCCGAGGCCGTCTCGATCGCCCACGCCGGCGAGCTCTACGTCCTCACGAAGGGCGCGAACGCCAAGCCCGACCACGGCCGCATCCCGCAGATGACCGAGGCTCAGCGCGTGGACTACGCGCTCCTCAAGCTCGTCTTCCGCGCCGAGGACCTCAACAAGGGCAACATTCTCTTCGGCGGGGCGAAAGATAAGCCGACGCTCATCGACTTCGAGAAGGTGATTGCCGAGCCGCTCGACCCCGCGAAGGTCGGCCGCGAGGCGGCCAACGACATCTTCGTGAAGGGCTTCCCTGTGGTATCGCTCTCGGCGAAGAACAACCCCGCCGCCTACAAGGCCGGCGCGGAGCGCCTGCGCGGCCTCATGGCCGACCCGGCCTACCGGGCGAAGCTGCAGAACATCCTCGAGCGCGCGGGCTGGACCGCCGAGCGCGCGAAGAAGTACCTCGAGGCCGTCGAGAAGAACCTCGCCAACTTCGAGACGAACGTCTCGCACTACATCGCGGTCGGCGACGCGGCCGCGGCCAAGCGCGCGGCCGAGGGCGTCGGCGCGAGCGACAAGGACGTTCCCGATTTCCTCAGGGGCATGGGCGACCCGAGCAAGCCCAAGGTCGAGCTCAACCGGAAGATCGACCCTGTCGACCCGGCGAAGCAGCCGAAGGCGACGATCAAGGACGAGGTTCTCGACCAGCACGTGCTCGTCTACGAGCTCGCGCCCGTCGGCAACAAGCGCTATCTGACGCCGGACATCCTCGGCGGCGGCCACACGAAGGCGGCCTACGACGCTATGATCCTGACGATGCAGCGCATCGTCGCGGAGAAGCGCGCGGAGCGCGCGGCGGACGAGGCGAAGCTGGCCGCGCTCAAGAAGGACGGGCGCGACATCCGCGGCATCGCCAAGCTCGAAGGCATCCTGCGCAACAATCCCGCGTCCCCGCCGAAGGGCGAGCATTGGTCGGAGAAGCCGATCCAGTGGCTGCCGGAGTACCCGAACGGCGTCAGGCGCGCCATCCTTCCCGAGGCCGCGTTCGAATCGCGCGCCTGGTGGGGCATGGAGCAGGTCGTGAAGTTCAACACGATCCCGAATTACGTCGCCGGCGGAAAGACCTTCTTCCCAGACACGTGGACGCGCGCCGACATCAAGGCGGCGACGGAGCACGTGCTCGAGAAGGGCGCCTATCTGCGGGCGCCGTCCAACCGCGGCTCGATCAAGTACGCGAAGTTCACCGCGCAGGGCGTCGAGGTGATGGTGTACGTGTCGCTTGACGGACGCGGCGTGGTTAATTCATCCTACCCCGCATGGAATCAGTAGGACTCGAGAAAGTCCTCAAGGACCTCGCGGAGGAGCCCTTCTTCCCTCTCGACTACGAGGCGTGGGCGAAGGACATCGTTCCTAACCTTCCGAAAGAACCGATCGACGCGGATTGGCTCTCGAAGCTGGTCGCTCCGTACCATTCTTTGTCGCAGGCCACGGTGTTGGAACACCTCGTGCGTCTCGGACGCAAGGAAGTGCTGCCCGTCGCTCTGAAGTGCTCCGAGGCGGCCAAAGGCTTCGACAAGCTCATGCTGGGAGGAATCCTCATTCAGCTTCGCGAAGCGCGCGGGTACCAAATCGTCGAGGAGCTGGCGATTCATAGCATCGATCATCCGGAAGACAAAGAAAACTACGTCGCGCCGAATCATGTCGATGACGTTCTCCTCAGAAACAAGATCGATCGGAAAGCCCTTCGCGTTCGGCAGAAGCTCGCCGCCTATAGAGCGGAGAAGGGGCGCTCCCCAAATTGATCGACTTCGTCCTCGGCCGGCGCCTCCAGGGCAAGCTCCCGATGCTGCCGAGCTTCGCGGCGGCGATGGCGTTCTACTTCCTCGTCTCGCTCGTGCCGATCCTCGTCGTCGTGTCGTCATTGGTCAAGGCGCTGTTCTCGGCGAACCTGATTCCCGAGCTCATCCGCTTCCTGCGCGACGTGCTGCCGCCGGAGAGCACGATGCGCCCGGAGGCGTTCGCCACGGCGATCCAAAGCACGACGGGCGGCCTCGCCGCCGCGAGCTCGGCCGCCGCGCTCTGGACCGCTTCCGCGGGCATGAACGAGATGTCGCGCGCGATCCACTACCTGTTCTCCGAGCCGGAGCGCCCCGATACCGGCGGCTGGCTCGGCCGCCTCAAGGCGTTCGTCGTGCTCGCGATCTGGTCCGTCGCGATCGGCGCGGGAGGCGTGGCGTTCGTGCTGCTGCCGCTGATCCACGGCGAGCTCGCGCGGCTCGGCGCGGCGCGCATCCTTCCGCCCGCGTTCGAGTCGGCGGTCCGCTACCCGACGGCCTTCGCGCTGCTCTTCTTCGCGTTCGCGTGCACGTACGTGTTCGTCCCTCGCAAGAGCCCCTCGTGGAGCGCGGCCGCGCAGGGCGCGGCGCTGGCGGCTTCGGTCTGGTCGGCGGCGGCGCTGCTGTTCTCGTACTTCCTGCCGAAGGTGTGGCACGTGAGCGTCTTCAGCGGCGCGATGAGCTCCGTGCTCGCGGTGCTGGTCTGGGCCTACTGCGGCGCGTGGGGCGTCCTGCTCGGCGCCGCCTGGGCCGTCAGAGTCGACGAAGCGTAGCCGAGCGCCCAGATCGCGGCTGAGACGGCGAGCCCGGGGAACATCGGCTCGATGCCGTACGGCGGAACGCCGTAGCGCCGCGCGAGGACGACCCACCACAGCGAGACGAGCCAGCCCGCGAGCGAAGCCGCGGCCGCCCAATATCCGCCGACGCGCAGCTTCGGGAAGTAAGCGCCGAGCATCGGCAGCAGCAGGCCCGGGATCGTCGCGCTGCCGACGGCGTACCAGAGCCCGACGACGGACGGCACGAGGCGCGAAAGAGCGTAGGCGAGCGCCATCGCGGCGCAGAGGCCGAGGCGGAGGCGCCCGGCGCCGAGGCACGCCGCCGCGAGCGTCGAGGTTCCTTGAAGCGCCGCGAAAAGCGACGCGGACACGCCCGCGAAGAACAGGCCGCGCGCGACGGGCGGCAGCACGGCGTCGGCGAGCGCGGGGAACGCGAGCGCCGGGTCCGCGAGCCTCGGCAGCGCGGCGCGCGCGTAGAGGCCCGCCGTCGTCGTCATGAGGTCGAAGACGGCCCAGAACCCGATCGAGACCAGGATTCCCTTGCGCGCGACCGCCGGGCTCTCGGCCGCGGCGCAGCGCTGATGGAACGACGGATCGACGATCGTCCAAACCGCGATGAGCCACCAGCCCGCGAGCTTCATCGGCGACAGGCCGCCCGTCCAGGAGAGCATCCCCGGCGGCAGCTTCGCGGCCATCTCGTCCGGGCTTCCGACGGCCTTCCAGGCGAACGGCAGGATCAGGGCGAAGCCGCCGAACATCGCGGCGAACTGCAGGCGGTTGGCCGAGACGTCGGAGCGCAGCCCGCCGCGCCAGATGAGCGCGAGCGCGAGAAGGCCCGCGGCGGCCGAGGCGAGCGCGGGGGGCAGGCCGGTGAGATGGCCGAGGAGAGCCCCCGCCATGAGCAGCTCGTCGGCGGGGCTCGCTAGGATGAAGACGAGGACCGCGCCGACGATCGCCGCGGGCGCGCCGTACGCCGCGCGCAGGTGATCGGGGATCGTCAGGCCGCGGGCGCCGCGCACCTTGCCCGCGATGAAGACGGCGTAGAGCGCCGCGAAGACGTAATACGGCAGCGCCATCACCGTCCAGTTCGAGAGGCCGGAGCTCCACGTGAACTCGCCGATGCCGAGAACGCCGCCGTAGAACGTCGGCACCAGCGAGGAGACGAACAGCGGGAACGTGAGCGCGCGGCCGGCGAGGATCCAGCCCTCGGGGGAGTCCTCGCGGCGCTCGGACGCGCCGAGACGCAGGCACGCGGCGAGGAACGCGGCGACGACGAGCGCGTCGATCAACGCGCGACGCGGACGCGGCGGCGGAGCGCGGCGCGGCGCAGGCCGAGCGCGACCAGCGCCTCGACGAGCTTCGGGGTCGGCAGGCCGGTCTCGCGCCAGAGGCGCGGGTACATGCTCGCGGGCGTGAAGCCCGGCAAGGTGTTCGGCTCGTTGAAGTAGACCGCGCCGGTCTTCTTGTGCACGAAGTAGTCCATGCGCGCCAGGCCGTAGAGGTCGAGAGCGCGGAACGCGGCGAGCGCGGTCTCGCGCACGCGCGCCTCGACCTTCTTCGGGAGCGGCGCGGGGATCAGGAACCGCGCGCCGTCGGGGTCGAGGTACTTGGCGTTGTAGTCGTAGTACTCGGCGTTCGGGACGATCTCGGCGAGCTTCGAGGCCTTGAGCGCCAGGCGGTCGCCGCGCGGCGCCCACGGGTCGCCGAGAACGGCGGTCTCGATCTCGCGCGCGGGGATTCCCTTCTCGAGGATCGCCTTGTCGTCGTAGGAGAGCGCTTCCTTCAGCGCGCGGCCGAGCTGGGCGGCCTTCTTGACCTTGACCACGCCGACGGAGGAGCCCATGCGCGCCGGCTTCACGAAGAGCGGGAAGCCGAGCCTGCGCGCCGCGGCGCGCGCTTCGGCGGCCGTTCGCGCGACGGCCCACGGCACCTGCGGCAGGCCGGCCTGCTCGGCGACGCGCTTCGTCGCCTCTTTGTCCATGCCGGCGGCGCTGCCGAGCACGCCGCAGCCGGCGTACGCGCAGCCCGCGAGCTCGAGCAGGCCCTGGATCGTGCCGTCCTCGCCCATCGGGCCGTGCAAAACGGGGAAGACGCAGTCGCGGCGCCCGAGCGAGGTCAGCAGGCGCCACGGGTCGACGCGCTTCGAGCCCCGGCGCAGCCGCGTCAGAGCGGGGCCTCCGCGGTGGAGCGCCTCGGGCTTCTCGCGCAGCAGGTTCTTGGGCGAGGTCTCGACCCAGTCGTTGGACGTCCCGATGTGGATCAGCCGAACGCGGAAGCGGATCGGATTCAGGGAGGCGACGACGCACTGGGCGGAGACGAGGGAGACCAATCTCTCGGCGGACTTGCCGCCGCACAAGACCACGACGGTCGAGCGGGTCACTTCGCGAGGGCCTTCGTGACCTTGCCGAGCAGGGCGGGGAAGCTCAGCGGCTTGAGGATGTAGTCGTCGGCGCCCGCGTTGAACGCCTCGTCGATCTCCTTCGTCACGCTCGAGGCGGTGCACATGAGCACCTTGAGGGCCTTCGTGTTGGGATTCTGGCGGATGAGCTGGACGACTTCGATGCCGGTCATGCCGGGCATGTTGCGGTCGACGATCGCGAGGTCCACCTTCCTCTTGCGGAGGATGTCGAAGGCCTCGGCGCCGTTGGCGGCGAGCTCGAACTCGTGCCCTTGCGCGACGAGCACCTCTTTGATGAGGTCCCGGATCGCTTCTTCGTCGTCTACTATGAGTACGCGCGCCATCGGCCCATTATAGACCCTCATGAGCGTCCGCGCCAGGGGTATCAATTTGGTGCCTGGCGTGCCGTTGTTTGCAGTATTTAGATAACGGCACACCCGGCAACCATAATGCAATTAACGGCACGTCAGGCACCGTAAAGCATGTTATTTCTTGAAGACGAGGTTGGCGGTTTCGCCGCCCGAAAGCTCGCGCTCGATGCCGGCGGAGTCGAGGGGGGCCAGGCCGCCGCCGTCGGTGAGGACGTGAGCGCCGTAGCCCAAGCTCTTGAGGGCGGCGATCGCCGCGCGGTGCGTCTTGTTGACCACCGGCGGCTTCCAGACCTCGATCACGACGGCTGGATTCCCGCCGGCGAGCGTGCGCTTGCCTCCGGCGATCACGCGGTCCTCCGCGCCCTCGACGTCGATCTTGATCAAGGTGGGCTTGAGCCGGTGCTCCGCGCAGAAGGCGTCGAGCGTGGACGCCTCGACTTTGATGCGGGCGAAGTCGAGGAGCTTCGAGCCGGGCTCGAGGCACGCCGCCGCGTCGAAGGTGCTGCCGCCGGGATGCGTCGGCGGCGCCTGGTCGAAGTCGAAGGAGCCGGCTTTGTCCGACAGCGCGAGCTTGTGCTGCCGCGCGACGGTCCCCCGCAGGTTCGCGGCGAGCGCCTCGTTGACCCACGGCACGGGCTCGAAGGCGTGAGCGGAGCCTTTGGCCGGGTCGATGAGCTCGGAGGCGAGCAGCGAGTAGAAGCCGAAGTTCGCGCCCACGTCGAGGAAGGTCTCGTCGGGCTTCAGGGTCTTGATGAGCCAGCGCGCGAGCTTGACTTCCGCCGGCGCCTCGAGAAGGCCGAAGAGGTGGAGCGCGGCGCTGTGGCGCGCCTCGCCGCAGCGCAGGCGAGCGCCACAGAAGAGCCGCGCGGCGGCGCGCGGGGCGAGCGCGCGCTTGAGCAGGTAGGCGGCGTAGGGCGCGCCGATCGCGCGCAGGCGCTCGAGACGGCCCAGGCCCTCGAGGGGGACGACGCGCGCCGCGGCCGCCTCGAAGGAGGCGAGCAGCTCCTCGCGCGTCATGAGCGCAAGGCCCGGAGCTCGCGCGACCACGCGTCGAGGACGGCGCGGTCGGGGAGGATGAAGACGGCCTCGTCGACGGAGCCGCCGCGCGCGAGCTCTCCGCCGATCACGTAGAGCGCGACGCGCGCTCCGAGGGCGGACTTAGGCGCGAAGATCGCGATGCGCTTGCCGGCCTTCACGAACGCGTGGTAGGCGGCCTTATAGCCGTCCTCGATCTCGGTGTCGTCCTCGCCGTCGACGACCGCGGCGTCGGGGCGGACGCTGGGCCCGAGGGCGAGGCGCAGGACTCCGGGCCCGAACTCGGCCTCGGTCAAGCGTGCGGGGCGCCGAGAAGGTGGAGCACCTTCTTGACGAAGGCGTTCTTCTCGAAGGGCTTGAGCATCACTTCGGAGGCGCCGGCGTCCTTGGCGCGCGCGAGCGCATCGGAGTAGCCCGTGAGCACCATGACGGGCGGGCGCTGCTCGGCGGGCAGGCGCTTGAGGCGCGAGAGCACCTCGAAGCCGTCCATGCCCGGCATCATCACGTCGAGGATGACGAGGTTCGGCGGCTCGTCCTTGATCTTCTCGAGCGCCTCGAAGCCGGACTTCGCGGTGGAGATCGCGAGGTTGCGGCTGACGCTCGCGAGGAACAGCATGAGCACCTCGACGAGATCGGGGTTGTCCTCGACGATGAGGACGCGCTTCTTGCGGACCTCCTCGGTGCCGTCGACGACCGCGGGAGGCGCGTCCTTCGCGGCGACCGGCAGCTCGAGCCGCGCGGTCGTTCCTTTGCCGGAGCCGGCGCTCTCGAGCCAGATCTTGCCGCCGTGGACCTCGACGATCTGCTTCGAGAGCGGCAATCCGAGGCCGAGGCCGGGGTACTCGCGCGTCGGTCCCTGCGTCGCGGCGGAGAACGTGTCGAAGATCTTCGGCAGGACCTCGGGCGGAACGCCGGGGCCCGCGTCGACGACCGCGAGACTCACGCGGCCCTTGTCGACGGAGAGCGCGACGGTCAGCGCGCCCTCGGCGGGGCTGAACTTCGTCGCGTTGGAGAGAAGGTTGTCGATGACGTCGCCGAGCTTCTCCTCGTCGGCGAGCACCCAGATCTCGGACTTGGGCACGTCCGCCGAGAGCTTGAGCTTCTTGCGGCGGACCTCCTTGCCGGCGCGCTCGACCTGGCGCGTGACGATCGCGGAGAGGTCGGCGGGCTTGAGCAGGACCTGCTTGGTTCCCTCGTGGACCTCGCGGATGCGCAGGATGTTGTTGAGCGTCGCGAGCAGGCCCTCGGCGCGCTCGATGATCGAGCCGAGCGCCTTCTGCTGGGCGTCGGTCATCGGTCCGAGGCTGCCGTCGCGCATCGTGTTCGCGTAGCCGATGACCACGGTCAGCGGCGTCCGCAGCTCGTGCGAGACGTTAGCGATGAACTCGTTCTTCATCTGGTTGACCTGACGGAGCTCCATGTTCAGGTTGACCAGGTCGCGGACCTCGACGACGCGCCGCAGGACCTGGGCCAAGTCGGCCTTCCGGAGGTCGTCCTGCGTCAGGTAGTCGATCGCGCCCTTCTTCATCGCGGAGACGGCCACCTGCTCGCTGCCGACCGCGGTCGTCATGAGGACGGCGGTCTTCGGATGGTGCTGGCGGATGCGGTCGAGGATGTCGAGCCCGTCCGTGGGGGGGAGCCGGTAGTCGAGGAAAACGAGATCGAACGCCGTCTCCTTGAGCTTCTCCAGGGCCTTGTCGCCGTCCTCGGCCGTGTCCAGCTTGAGCTGGACGCCGGGCAGCTTCTGGAGCTGCGCCGCGAGCAGGTCGCGCTGATCCTTCTCGTCATCGACGATCAGGATGGAAAATGAGGGCGTCACGGGGCCGGTCGGCATCGCGCGGCAATTGTAGCAGACGGACCCGGGGCCGTCCAGGCCGGGGCCCCCGTCCCTTCCTTGATAAGAGCCGGGGGGGAATGGTATCCTAGCCCTTCGATGGCCTCTCAGACCGCCGTTCACCCCGACCTGTCCAAGGTTCTCCTCGACGAGGAGACCCTTCGAAAGCGCATCCGCGAGCTCGGCTCGGAGATCTCCCGCGACTACAAGGGCCGCAAGCTCCTCGTCGTGGGCGTCCTCAAGGGCTCGGTCATCTTCATGGCCGACCTCGTCCGCGCGCTCGCGCCCGATCTCGACGTCCAGATGGATTTCGTCGCCGTGTCCTCCTACGCCGGCAAGGCCTCGACCGGGACGGTCCGCACTTTGCTCGATCTGCGCGAGAGCCCCGAGGGCAAGGACCTGCTGCTCGTCGAGGACATCGTCGACACCGGCCTCACGCTCACCGCTTTGACGGAGACCTTGCGCGCCCACCGGCCCAAGTCGCTCGAGGTCTGCACCTTGCTCGACAAGCCCGAGTGCCGCAAGACGCCGTTCCAGCCCAAATACACCGGATTTAAGATCCCGAACGAGTTCGTCGTCGGCTTCGGCCTCGACTACGACGAGCGCTACCGGCAGCTGCCGTGCGTCGGGGTCCTGAGGACATAGAGTGGACAACAAGAATCTGAAGCAGCTCGTCATGTGGGGCATGGGCTTTCTGCTCCTTCTCACGCTTTTCAACGGCGTGAAGACCGTGCCTCTCGAGACGGAGATCCCGTACTCCGAGTTCAAGTCGCGCCTGCGCGCCGGCGCGATCGTCCAGGTCAAGGTCCGCCCCGACCTCATCAGCGGCGACTTCAAGGACGAGAAGGGCCAGATCAAGCACTTCCGCGCCCTTCCGCTTCCCGACCCCAAGCTCGTCGAGGATCTCGAGGCGCACAACGTCTCGAACTTCCAGGGCGAGCGCGACCGCTCGGGCCTCTACGCCTTCGCGCTGAACCTCGGCGGCATCCTGCTGTTCTTCTTCCTCTGGTGGTTCTTCGTGATCCGCCAGGTCCAGGTCGGCGGCAAGCAGGCGCTGTCGTTCGGCCGCTCGAAGGCGAAGATGGTCGACGACAAGAAGAAGAAGACCACGTTCGCCGACGTCGCCGGCTGCGAGGAGTCGAAGGAGGAGCTGCAGGAGGTCGTCGAGTTCCTCAAGACCCCCGAGAAGTTCCAGAAGCTCGGCGGCAAGATGCCGCGCGGCGTGCTCCTGTTCGGGCCTCCCGGAACGGGCAAGACCCTCCTCGCGCGCGCCGTCGCCGGCGAGGCCGGCGTCCCGTTCTTCTCCGCGTCCGCGTCCGAGTTCGTCGAGATGTTCGTCGGCGTCGGCGCGTCGCGCGTGCGCGACCTCTTCGAGCAGGGCAAGAAG
>CAYVFO010000039.1:0-20058 GCA_964450975.1 uncultured Elusimicrobia bacterium
CGGTGCGCGGGGGACCCTCGCCGGTGTCGGGCGCCGAGGGAGCGATCACCGGGGCCGGCGCGTGCGGGACGAACTCATCCTCGGGCGGAGCCGGCGCGGGCGCCGGCTCGGGCTCGACCGGGGCGGCCGCCGGCAGGATCGGCTCCGGCGCCTTGCGCGTCGCCGCCCAGATCGTGGTGAACACGCTCGCGGCGAGCAGCGGGGCGAGCCACGGGTACTGCTTGAACATCTCGAGCACCGGGGCGTCGTTCGGGCGCACCTGGCCCTTGCAGTGGGCGCAGAACTTGGCTCCCTGCTTGACCGAGGCGCGGCAGAACGGGCAAATCACGGCGATAGGATAGCAGGCCTTGGCCCGGGAGTCGAGACTGTGACCAAAATCGCTTCCCTATTTATGGGAAGTTTCCTTGATTTGGCGGGCTCAAGGACCTATACTCACTGCGGCCATGAACAGGCACGCGCGGATTCCCCCCGGACGACGCGGCGGAACGCTGACCGAGCTGATGGTGGCGGTCGCCATCCTCTCGATCGGCGTCCTGGGCCTCTTCGGGGCCTTCAAGTTCATCGGGCGCACGATCTTCATCTCCCGCGCCTCGTCCTTGGCCACCAACCTGGGCCAGGAGCGCATCGAGTCGCTCAAGAACCTCTCCTATTTCGCCCTGCAGATCACCACCGCGACGGCCGACATCCCCGGCTTCTCCTCCCCCAACATCCCCTACGACACGGCGAACTACCCGCCCGAGACGATCCAGATCGGCGGCATCACCTTCACGCGCTACACGTACGTGGCCATGGCGCAGATGTCGGGCAGCGACATCGGCACGGTGTCTTTCACCTATCCGGACACCGGCCTCAAGCAGATCAACGTCCACGTCGTCTGGACCGAGAACAACGTCAGGAAGAAGTGGTCGCTGCGCAACCTGCTCGAGAACCCGAACGTCAACCCGCTCGACTCGACGGTCTCCGGCACCGTGACGGGCCCCTCCGGCGCCGTCGCGCGCGCGCTGGTCGTCGTCGAGCAGAACGAGGACTGGGGCGCGACCGCGGACAACTCGGGCAACTTCTCCTTCGCGGTCTACCACGGCACCTACACCTTGCGCGCGTCGTCGGCGGGCTTCAACGACGGCGTGTCCAGCTCGTTCGTCGCGAGCCGCGGCGCGACGACGAACGTCCCGATCACGCTGTCGCAGGTCGCGACCGGCTACTTGTACGGCACGCTCTGGTACAACAACTACCCCGTCATCAGCCAGATCGTCGCATCGACGGTCACGGAAGTCGCCACAGGCGGCACCGCGGACGTCGAGTACGTCGAGCTCTACAACCCGACGACGTACGCCTTCAACGTCGGCAATACCGGCGACGGCCAGAAGACGCTGATGTTCGCCTACAACGACGAGGACGGCAACTACCGGTACGACTCGTCGTGGTACGCCCCCGGCAACGACTGGAACATGGTCAACGTGACGACCTACATCGCGCCCGGGCGCTACTATCTGATCGCCAACGCCTCTTCGTTCTGCATCGCGGGCCAGTGGAAGAACGCCGACGCGTACTACCGCTCCGATCTCTCGTACCCGAACTACATCCTCAACGACAAGGCGATCAACATCGCCATCTACAGCTGGAATCTCGGACAGTGGCTCGATTACGTCGGCATCGCCGACAACAACGACACGATCTGGGGCGAAGGCGTCATCATCCCCGACGCCGGCGGCGCCAACGACGGGCTCGGAACGCCCTCGGGCAAGCAGGTGGTCCGCATCTCGAGCCCGGGCATCAACGTGACGAACCTGCCGAACTACGGCCGTGCCTACGACTCGAACTGGAACGTGCGGGACTTCCTTTACGAAAGCGGCTCGTTCACCGGCTTTCAGATCCCGCCCAAAAATCACGCGGACGGCCAGCACGTGACCTTGACCGGCAAGGTCCCCTCCAACGCCTACGTCTCGGCCAGCGACCCGAACTCCGGCTCGACGATCACGTTCACCTCGTACATCACGAGCGGCGCTCTCCAGGTCCCGTACAATCGCTTTCAGCTGCACGGCGTCTCGACCGGAACCTGGAGCGCGACGGCGTCCTACCTGAACTACATCGCCTTCATCGACACGTTGACCGTGACCCAGAACGTCATGACGGGCGTGCCCACGGCGACGTCGAACCCCGCGTGGTCGGGCGTCGGCCTGCACCACTTCCAGCTCTACGACACGAGCGCCACCTCCGGCTTCGTCAAAGGCGTGGTGACGAACGAGTCGAACCAGCCGATCGCGAACATCACCATCCAAGGCGGCGGGGCGACGAAGGTCACGGGCAGCAACGGCGTCTATTTCATGACGGTGTCGACCGGAACCGTCACCGTGGTCTACAACCCCAACAACTCGAACGCGAACTACATCCAGGAGATCAAGATGCCCTCGGTGACCGCCGGCGCGGTCACCACGCAGGACGTGATCCTCCGTCCCGGCGGCCGCATCACGGGCTACGTCACGACGGGAACGACCCCGCTCGCCAACCAGCCGATCGCGGTCACGCTCGGCGGCAGCCAGGCCGGCGCGGGCGTCACCGACGCCGGCGGCAACTTCTCGATCCGCAACGTCTCGACGGGCACCTACACGGTCTTCCCCGTGCTCGAGTCCGGCCAGGACGTCGTGCCGAACACCCTTCCCGCGGTCCTCTCGTCCTCCGGCACGGTGTTCGTCGGCACGTTCACCGTCAACGGCGCGTTCGGCAGCATCAGCGGCACGGTCTCCGACGCGTCGGGCCTGATCACCTCGGGCGCGCTGCTGCTCGCTTCCACGAACTCGATCGCGGCGTCGCCCTCGGCGATCGTCGGCTCGTCCGCGCCCTCGCAGGTCCCGCTGTACATGGTCTCGAGCAAAGCCGACGGCACCTACAACCTGCCCGTGCGCGGCGGCGCGACCTACTACCTGTCGGCGTACGTGCCGGTCATCTCGCCCTCCGGAACCGTGACGATCACGACGAAGACCTACAGCGGGATCGTCGTGACGCCGAGCGTCGCGACATCCAAGACGGTGACCATTCCGTGAGGATTCCGCGCTTCAACCGCCGCGGCTACACTCTGACCGAGCTGATGATGGTCGTCGCCATCATCGGCATCCTCGCGACCGTCGGCCCGACTCTGCTCATCTCGATGCAGAACTTCTTCCTCATGACGAGCGCCCGCTACGAGATCCAGCGCGACGCCCGCGAGACGCTCGACACGGTCAACCGCTACCTCCGCCAGGCCGTCGCGACGACGGTCGTCCTCGACACCCCCGCCGGACAGGGGCCGTTCTCCCGCATCCGCTTCCGCCACGTCGACGGGCGCTACATGGAGTTCCGCCAGAGCGGCAACAAGCTCGTCCAGGTCATCGGGACGGCGGAATCCATCGTCAGCCGCAACCTGATCTACATCGCCTTCACTTATCCCCATACCGACGACAACTCGATCATCTCGGTGTCGATCACCATGGGCAAGTCGATCCAGCTCGGCCGCCGCAAGGTGCTCGAGCTGACCATTCAGAAAGTGCGCGTGATGAACTGACATGAACATCATCCGACGGAAAGCCGGACAAATCCTCCCGGGCGCGATCGCGATGCTCGTGATCCTCTCGGTCATGATTCCCGCGATCGTCATGTGGGTTCAGCGCGAAGCCGTGTTCGCGACGAAGCAGTCGCACAACACCGTCGCTTTCCACCTCGCCGAGGCCGGCGCGGAGAAGGCCTATCTCTACATCTCGCTCTCGACGATCACCTGGAACGCGATCCAGGCCGGCACCTCCCAGGCCGATTACCGCTTCGACAAGGTCTTCACCGACATCGAGGGCGGCACGTACACGATCGGCATCTCGAGCGGCCCCGGCACCCAGCAGGTCACGATCATCACCGTCGGCCGCGACAAGCTGCGCAAGGAGACGCGCGCCCTGCGCGTCGTCTACGCGAACGCGATCCTCGGCGACACCGCCATCTTCGCCGGCCGCGGCGTCCAGATCTCCGGCGGCACGAACGTGCACTGGGGCGCCGTCATGAGCCCGAGCAACATCGACGCGACCAACCGCAGCTACCCGCAGTTCTGGTCCTCGAGCCAGATCACGGGAATGGACACGAGCGCCAACCCGCCGAACTGCGACTCGCCCGGCTGCTGCCAGTGGCACGCGTACCAGGCTAACCTGCCCGCGACGCCGTCGATCGACTTCGCCTTCTACCGCTCCTCCGCCGCCGCGACGACCGGCTGCCCGTATCACGCGACCCGTTACGCCGGCAACCCCGTCGGCTCCTGCTACTATCCGGGCAGCATCACGGACTGGAGCGAGACGACCACGGGCAAGACGATCTTCGTCGAGGGCGACATGACGGTCAAGTCCCCGGGCATGTTCCACACCGGAACCTTGATCGTCATGGGCAACATCAACCTGCCGAACGGCGTCTGGGGCCGCGGCACCGTCAGCATGACGATGCCCGACCAAGCCTGGAAGCAGTACTGCAACGCGTGGGCGAGCTATCTCGCCTACGGCAACGACTCGACGGCGCCGGCCGCGTTCCCCGGACTCAACTCGACGTATGAGGCGGCGGTGACGCCGATCTCCTCGAGCAAGGTCTCGGTCAACGGCTTTCTCTACGTCGGCGGCAACTTCAACAACGGCGGCGGCGGCGGCGGCAACAGCGACGTCTACGGCGTCCTGTACGCGGTCGGCACCTCGACTTTGTCCGCGGCGTCGCCGATCGACTTCTACTACAACGGCGACGCCACCGACGGCGTCATCACGACGAACGTCAGCCTCTCGCGCGTCTCCTGGCAGAACGAACTGCGCGGCTGGCCCTCCGGCCTGTAGGCCCGCCCCTCCGACGGGAGCCCCGTCGAGAAACGCAGTAAAATCAACGGAAACTTTGGGTTAACAAATCGCCGCACCACTGGCGGGCGCGCGCGTCCAGGGCTACACTGAGCGCATGAACGCTCGGGGCGCCACAATTACCGAGATGATGGTCTCGACAGCGGTGCTGTCGATCGGCGTCGTCGGCCTCATGGGCTCGTTCATGGGCGTCCAGCGCGCTCTGCAGGGCTCCAAGGCGGTCACGTTGGCCGCCAACCTCTCCCAGGAGCAGATGCAGATCCTCAAGCAGAAGGTCTACTACCAGATCCTCATCACCACCAATCCGGCCTACGACGCGAACTTCACGCCGAACGTCGAGTACGACCCCGGCTACTTCCCGCCCTCGAACATCCTCGAGGGCGGCGTCACCTACAAGCGCTACACGCGCGTGCAGGTCGCCCGCGAGGACTCCGGCGTCATCGTTCTGCTGCCGCCGTCCACGCCCGACACCGGCATGAAGCTCGTGACCGTCACGACCGTGTGGAAGCAGGGCGTGGAGTGGAAGAAGCTCGAGCTGCGCACGATCGTCGCCAACCCGGACACGGTGACCGCCAACTCGATCTTCAACGGGCGCGTGCGCAACGCGAACACCTTCGCCGTCATCCCCGGCGCCGTCGCGAGCGTCGCGGAAAACCTCGGATGGCGCGACACGACGAACGCCTCCGGGATGTACACGATCAATCTCTCGCCCGGCAACTTCACGCTCGGCGTCGTCGTCCCCGGCTACTTCCCGATGCACCGCGCCGTCTCGATCTCGGGCAACCAGACGAAGACCGAGGACTTCGACCTCGTGCCGATGTCCTCCGGCTCCGCGACGACCGCCGGCGCGATCTGGGTCAACCCGTCGCCCGTGATCAGCCAGGTCGTCTTCTCGAGCGCGCAGTACGACACCGGCCGCCTGCTCCAATTCGTCGAGATCCACAATCCGACGCCGAACGCGATCACCGTCGGAACCGCCGGCGGCCTGCCCGCGGCGCTCAAGCTCAAGTTCCGAAGCGACTGCTCCGGCGCCGGAACGGTCAACTGCACGGCCCCGACCTACGGCGTGAAGCTGAGCTACACGAACCTGGTCCTGCCCGCGTACGGGCACTACCTGATCGCGAACATGAGCACGTTCACGTTCAACGGCGCGATCATGACGGCCGACGCGGTCTACGCCGACGACCTCTCCGGCTTCTGCCAGACCCCGCCCAGCGCGACTTACTGGAACCCGTACGCGGCGACGCCGCTCAAGCAGCTCGCGCCGACCATCCCCGGCAACCAGCACGCCGGCACTTTCTCCATCAGCGACGGCTCCGACGTCCAGCTCGACGCCGTGGGGTGGAACCACACGAGCGGCGGGGTCTCCAACTCGGGCTGCGAGACGTCCTGCATCGCCGTCGACGGAGGCCCCAACGGCGAGCAGTTCGTGCGCAACGTCTCGACGGAGACCACCTCCGCGCTTCTCGACTCCCACGCGCGCGCCTACGACTCCGGCGCCAACCGCGTCGACTTCACGACCACCACCGGCGGCGCGCTGTTCGGCGCCTACTCGTCGGCCTCCGGGATCAAGCCGCTCCTCGCGGGCAAGGTCGCGCACGGCGCGATCGTCTCGGCCAACGACGGCCTCTCGCTCTCCACGCGCGCCTACGCCGTCGGAACGCCGCCCTACGCGCGCTTCGCGCTGACGCAGATCGCGACCGGCACGTGGACGATGCTCGTCTCGAGCGGCTCGTGGACGCTCCAGCACGACACCGTGACCGTCGCGGCGACCGGCTCCGTCTTCACCTTGCCGTCGACGATGACGTTCCTCGACACGCCCAACTCCGACGGCTTCATCGAGGGCACCGTGACGGATGCGCTCGGCAACCCGCTCTCTCCCGCGATCCCCGTGGACCCGGGCGGCTCGGGCCTGGTGAAGACGGCGAGCACGGCCAACGGCCGCTACCTCCTGCGCGTGACGCCCGGCGTCGTGGACGTCGTCGCGAACTCAGGCGCGGGAGCCTCCGCGAACTACGTCTCCGTGTCCTCGCTCGGCATCAGCGTCGCGCTCGGCGAGATCCACGCGGGCGTGGACTTCCGCCTCTCGCAGGGCGGCCGCATCTCCGGCTTCGTCACGCGAGACGGCACGAACCCGCTGCCCGGCGTGGCGGTCACCGCGATCGACTCCAACGGCTACTCGCGCGACACGCAGACGACGGGCTCCGACGGCCGCTTCACGACGCTCAACATCGCGACCGGCGCCTATACCGTCGAGCTCGCGCTCGACGACATCGAGAGCTCGAGCCCGCTCAACTCGGCGGTGACGGTGACCGCGGGCGGCAACGTCTCCGCCGGCACCTTCACCGTCACCGGCGCCCTCGGCGCGATCACCGGCTCGGTCAGCGTCTCCGGCCAGCCCCTGCGCACCGGCGCGCTGATCGTCGTGACGACGACGACGCTCGCGGGCACCCCTCCCGCTCCTCCGGCGCTCAGCTCCGCGACGTTGACCGGCTCCCCTTATTACCTCGCTTCGAGCGGCGAGGACGGCACGTACCGCGTCGAGGTCCGTCAGAGCACCTCGACGACCTACCGCGTGTACGCGTATTATGTGACGTATCCGGGCGGCGCTCCGTCGATCAGCGCGCAGCAGCAGACGAACGTCGGCGTCCTGTCCGGCCAGACGGTGTCGGGGGTGAACTTCGCATGGTGACGAGAACGCTCCGCTCGCGCGCGGGCTGGTCGATGACCGAGTTGATGATCGTCGTGGCGATCGTCGGGATCCTCGCGACAGTCGGCAGCCGCGTGATGCTTCAGATCAACCGCTACTTCATCATGACGACCACGCGCGCGGACCTGCAGCGCGAGGCGCGCGCGCTGATGTACGTCATCAACCGCAGCCTCCGGCAGGGCACGACGGGCTCGATCACGATCGATCGCGCCGCGTCGCAGCCGTTCTACTCGCGCCTGACGTTCACGACGATCCAAGGCCAGACGATCACGTACTCGCAAAACGGAACCCAGCTCATCCAGACGGTGGGCGGCCGATCGCGCACTTTGACGCGCAACCTCAAGTATCTCTCGTTCACGTTCCCGCGCTCCGACGACCTCAGCGTCGTCTCCGTCGCGGTCACGCTGGAAAAATCGATTTATCAGGGCCGCTCGAAGGCGCTGCACATGGCCTCCGAGAAGGTCCGGGTGATGAACTGACATGAAAGGCTTCCTGCGGCGCCTCGCTCCCCCGTCGGGCCAAAGCGGCCAGATCCTGGCCGGCGTGGTCATGATCGTGCTCGTGCTGCTCATCATCACCCCCGCGATGGTCGCGTGGGTCCAGCAGGACACGAAGATGTCGGTCAAGGACCGCAAGACGACGGCCTCCTTCAACTACGCCGAGGCGGGCATCGACCGCGCCTACTGGAAGCTCAAGAGCTCGACGTCGACCTGGGCCAACGCGCGGAACGGCATCCCGCTCGCGGGCTACGCCTTCGATCAGTCCTACTCCGACATCCCCGGCGGCGTCTACCGCATCAGCATCACGTCGGGACCGGTCGCCGACGGCGTCACCGTCATCTCCGAGGGACGCGACAACCAGGGCCGCGAGAAGCGCGCGATCCAAGTCACGTACCTCAACAGCACGATCCCGGGCGCGATCATCTCGGGCGCGGGCATCGCCTCCTCCGGCCAGTCGATCGCGCACTGGGGACCCCTGCTCGCGATGAGCAACATCACCCTCTCCGGCACGAGCGCCAACCGCTACTTCCCGCGCAAGCTCTCGAAGCAGGCCGTCATCGGCACCGGCGGCAACCCGCGCGACACCAACGGCCTGACGCCGCCGAACACCGACAACGTCGAGTGGTGGTCCGCCTACGACGTGCCTGAGCTGCCGATCTTCGATTTCGCGGCGCTGCGCTCCTCGGCCGCGGCGACGAACACGCTCAACTGCAACGGCGGCGTCGGCGGCGGAGGCGGACTCATCCCGTGCGGCTCGTCGTGCGTGAACTGCTCGGTCAACGACCTCTACCGCGACGACCGGGCGATGAATGACGCGGTCTGGTACTGGGACAACAACGTGAGCTGGGCCGGCCAGAACGGCATCCGCGGCACGGTGATCGTGCGCGGCAACCTGAGCATCGCCGGCGCGGACTCTTACAATCCCCCGGCCGTGCACGTGCCCGCCGCCGCCTGGAACGAGTACCAGAAGTTCGACACGGCCGCGACCAATCAATATCCCGCCGACACCGGCAACAGGTCCAACGCCTCGACCTACAACATCGGGTCGTGCGGCCTGACCTGCGAGGGGGCTCCTTCCGGCTCCGACGTCGGCCTCTACGGCTTCATGTACGTCGGCGGCAACATCAACATGACCGGCGACTCCGACGTCTACGGCGCGATCTGGGTCCAGTCGGGCTGGGCCGGCGGCGGCAACGTCATGGTGTTCTACAACGACAACCTCGTCCTCCCTCAGCTCAACGTCACCCTCTCCCGCACGTCCTGGCAGGAGATATCGCCCCGCCCCGGAACCTGGTAGAATAGGCGCGTGAAGCGCGCAGGCGGCCTCTTCGTCGTCCTCGAGGGCCCCGACAAGTCCGGCAAGTCCACCCAGGCCCGCCGCCTCGTCGGAGCTTTGACCGCGCGCGGCGTCAAGGTCACGCGCACCCGCGAGCCCGGCGGCACCGGCGTCGCCGAGGGCATCCGCAAAGTCCTGCTCGACCCGGCGCTCCACGTCGCCCCCGTCGCCGAGCTGTTCCTCTACGAGGCGTCGCGCGCCCAGCACACCGAAGAGGTGATCCGCCCCGCGCTGAAGGCCGGGCACGTCGTCGTCTGCGAGCGCTACACGCTCTCGACCGACGTCTACCAGGGCGTCGCGCGCGGCCTCGGCCTGAAGACCACCGGCGCGCTCAACGCGATCGCTACCGGCGGACTCAAGCCGGCCCTGACCGCGGTCATCAACATCCCGGACTCGGAGTGGGCCAAGCGCGACGCGGGCCGGGTGCTCGATCGTCTCGAGCGGGAGAAGGACGCCTTCCACGCGAAGGTCCGCAAGGCGTACTCGGCGCTCGCCAAGAAGGGCGGCCGATCCGTCGTCCTCATCGACGGCACGAGGCCCGAGGACGACATCCACGCGGAGCTCGTCGAGCGCGTGACGAGGCTCCTCAAGTGAGGCTCGACAAGGTTCTCGGCCAGCGCCGCGCGGTGAAGACCCTCGAGGGCCTGCTCGCCTCCGAGCGGCTGCCCGCCGCGCTCCTGCTCGTCGGGCCCGAGGGCGTCGGCAAGCGCCTCGCCGCGCTCGAGGTCGCGAAGGGCCTGCTCTGCCGCGAGCGTCCGTTCACGGGCGAGGCGTCGTGCGGCGAGTGCGCCGACTGCCGCGCCGTCGAGAACCGCTCCCACCCCGACGCCGTAATCGTCGACGAGAACTACCAGGCCGCGCTCGAGGAAGAGGACGCCGAGAAGCAGAAGGTCTGGAAGGTCGACACGATCCGCCACCTGCTCAAGGACCTGAGCCTCAAATCCATGCTCGACGGCTGGAAGGTCGCCGTGATCCCGGACGCTCAGCGCCTCAACGAGGCCTCCGCGAACGCGATGCTCAAGATCATCGAGGAGCCGCAGCCGAAGACCTTGTGGATCCTCGCCGCGACGCAGCGCGAGCGCCTGCCGCGCACGATCGCCTCGCGCTGCTTCTCCGTGCCGTTCGGCCCGCTGCCCGAGCCCGTCGTCGAGAAGATCCTGGTTTCCCGCGGCGTCGCGCCCAAGCAGGCGAAGGCGCTCGCGTCCCTCTCCGACGGCTCCGCCGGCCGCGCGCTCGAGCTCCACGAGTCCGGCGACGGTCTGCCGGAGGGCTCGGGCCCGCTCGCCGCGGTGACCGCGGCCGACTCGCTGCCCAAGGACCTCCCGTCCGCGCGCGCGAAGGTCGAGCGGGCTCTCTACGCGCTCGGCCAAGAGCTGCGCCGCCGCCATCTCGACGGCGAAGCCTCGTTCGCGCGCGTCGAGCCGCCGCTGCGCGAGCTCGCGCGGCTGCGCGCCGCGCTCCGCTCCAACGCCGACCCGAAGCTCATCCTGACTCTCGCGGCCCTCGAGGCCGAAGCCGCACGGTGACCATGAAGCCCTATTACATCACGACTCCGATCTACTACATCAACGCGGCGCCGCACATCGGCCACGCGTACACGACCATCGCCGCCGACGTGCTCGCGCGCTGGAAGCGCAGCCGCGGCGACGAGGCGTTCATGCTCACCGGCACCGACGAGCACGGCCAGAAGATCGAGGACGCCGCGAAGGCCGCGGGCAAGCACACCATCGACTTCTGCGACGCGACCAGCGCCAAGTTCCGCGATCTCTGGAAGCACCTCGACGTCCGCCACGACGACTACATCCGCACGACCGAGAAGCGCCACGAGGACAAGGTCCAGGAGCTCTTCGCGCTGCTGATGAAGAACGGCGACGTCTACAAGGGCAAGTACGAGGGCCTCTACGACGTGGTCAGCGAGTCCTTCGTGAAGGAATCCGACGCGGTGAAGGGCCCGAACGGCGTCCTGCTCGGCCCCGACTCCGGCAAGCCGCTGCAGAAGCTCTCCGAGGAGACCTATTTCTTCAAGCTCTCCAAGTACGCGCCCAAGCTCCTCGAGCACTACAAGGCGAATCCCGGCTTCCTCGCCCCCTCGCACCGCGCCTCCGAGATCCTGCGCTTCGTCGAGGGCGGGCTCGAGGACATCTCGGTCTCGCGCACGAAGGTGAAGTGGGGCATCCCCGTCCCCGGCGACGCCGACCACACGATCTACGTCTGGTTCGACGCGCTCATCAACTACTGGTCGGCCGCCGCGGGCACGAACCTCTGGCCCGCGGACGTCCACATCGTCGGCAAGGAGATCTTCCGCTTCCACACGGTCATCTGGCCCGCGATGCTCATGGCCGCCGGCCTCCCGCTCCCGAAGAAGGTCTTCGCGCACGGCTGGTGGACCGTCGAGGGCGCGAAGATGTCGAAGTCGGCCGGCAACTTCGTGGACCCTTACGACATCACCGTCGAGTTCGGCGTGGACGCGTTCCGCTACTTCCTGCTGCGCGAGATGCCGTTCGGCAACGACGGCGACTTCTCGAAGGCCTCGCTGACCAAGCGCTACAACGCCGAGCTCGCCAACGACCTCGGCAACCTCGTCTCGCGCGTCGCCGAGATGACCGACAAGTTCCTCGGCGGCAAGCTGCCCACGAAGCCGCCGCTCGACGCCGACTTCTACACCACGACCGTCGCCAAGCGCACGCCCTCGATCTCCGCGAAGATGGACGCGCTCGATTTCTCGGGCGCTCTCGACGAGATCTGGGAGGTCGTCCGCGCGCTCAACGCCCGCGTCAACGAGAAGGCCCCGTGGAAGCTCGCCAAGACCGATATGAAGGCCACCGAGCTCGTGCTCTTCGACCTCGTCTGCTCCCTGAGGCTCGTCGGCGGCTGGATCGACCCGTTCATGCCGTCGACCGCGGCGAAGATCCAGATGCAGCTCGGCGTCCGGGCGTTCCCCGAGGCGCTGACGGCCGACGACGTCCTCTCCGGCAAGGACCGCGGGACGGGCCTCATCCAGAAGGGGCCGATCCTCTTCCCGCGCAAGCAGGCCTGATGCGCCGGGCGGCGCTCGCGCTGCCGGTCTTGTTCCTCGCGCTGTCGCTCGACGTCGCCTGCCCGGAGCGCTCGGTCCCTCCCGCCGAGGCCGTCGTCTCCGGCTGGAACGAGGCCGCGCCGGCTTTCCCGGAGTTCAGCGAGGCGCGCGGAGAGCCCGCCGAGGCGTTCACGTTCGCGATCGCCGCGCACGAGCCCGCGCTGCGCGCCGCGCTGTCAGAGAGCGGCTGGAGCGAGCTTCCCGGAACCTGGCGCGGAGCGCTCGCCGCGGGCATGCTTCCCGCGCCCGTGCGGCGCCTCCGCGGCCGCAGGCCCGACGCGCTGTGGCGCCGCCGCGGCGGCCCGCGTCGTCCGTTGCGGATCTGGCGCTCGGGCCTGCTCGCCCGCGACGGACGCCCGTTCTGGTGGGGCACCGGCGACCGCGACGCCCTCGCCGCCTCCCTCGCCGGCTCGCCGCGCGTCCGCGCGCTGTTGGCCGACGGCCGCGCCGCCGTGATAGACTTGTCCTCGCGATGAAGAAGCTCGTCCTCGCACTGCCCGTCCTGTTCCTCGCGGTCTCGCTCGACCGCGTGCTGCCCGAGCGGCCCGTCCCGCTCGCGACGAGGACGGTCGCGTCCGTCGAGAAGGCCGTCGCGGAGCTGCCGGCGATGAACAAAGGCCGCTTCGAGCGTCCCGGCAATCCGCTCAACATCGTCTTCGTCGGCTCCGAGGAGGCCGTGCGGTCCGCCTTGCTCGGCGCGGGCTGGACCGAGGTTCCCGGGACGATCCGCGAGTCCTTCTGGGAAGGCTTCCGGGAGCTCCTGGCCGGCAAGACCCTCGCCGCGACCCCGCCGATGAACGAGTACTGGCTCGACGGCCGGCGCCAGAACATGAATTGGGCGGTCGCGGTGCGGCCGCTCGCCGCGCGGCACCACTTCCGGCTCTGGGACACCGGCCTGCGCGACCCGCGCGGCCGCGCGATCTGGTGGGGCGCCGGCGACTACGACCTCGAGATCCGCTGGCACGATCTCTCGCACGTGCGCGATCCCGACCTCGACAAGGAGCGCGACTGGATCGCGGGCTCGCTCGAAACGTCGCCGCGCCTCGAGAAGGTCACCTACGTGGCGCACGCGGGCCTGCCGCGCGAGGGCGCCAACGACAAGGGCTACAAGTTCCACGCCGACGGCCGCGTCGCCGTCGTCGAGCTGAAGTGACGGCCTAGCGGCCGGTGGAGCCGAAGCCGCCCGCGCCGCGCGCCGTCTCGCCGAGATCGGCCGCGTCGATCGGCGCCGGAGTCGCGATCGGGATCACGAGCAGCTGGGCGATGCGCTCGCCCTTCTTGATCGCTTGGGTCTCGCGCGAGACGTTCCAGAGCATCACGCCGAGCTCGCCGCGGTAGCCGGCGTCGATGACGCCGCCCGCGGTCTTGAGGCCGCGCTTGCCCAGCGAGGAGCGGTCGCACACGAGGCCGACGTGCCCCGGCGGGATAGCCATCGCGACGCCGGTCTTCACGATCTTTCCCTCGCCGGGCGCGAGCGTCGCGTCCTCGAGGCCGTAGAGGTCGAGGCCGGCGTCGTCGGGATGCGCGCGGGTCGGCAAGGTGGCGGCGGGGTCGAGGCGCCGCATCGGCAGAAGTCCGCGATCCTGGCTCACAGGTGCTCTCCGTAGTCGTCGTGGTGCGGCGGCTTCCAGCCGAACAGGCGCTGTCCGATCGCGCGCGCGGCCCACGACACGGGCCCGAGCAGCGCGTAGAAGAAGAACACGACGAAAAGCACCATCAGCGGGTACCAGAAGATCAGCATGCCGATTCCGAGCAAGGTCAGGATCGCCGGAATCGACTTCGGCCGGAGCACGCCCGGCTGCTTGAACGCGGGGAACGGGATCGTCGAGACCATGAGCAGCGCGATGGCCACGACCATCACGGGCGCCAGGCCGTACAGCAGCGGGATCTGGTCCATGATGAACTTCCACGTGCCGGCGGGACGCCCTTCCTCGACGATCTGATAGACGAGAACGAAGCTCGCGAGGAAGCCCGCGCCGCCGGGAATAGGCAGGCCGGAGAAGTGCGTCTTCGAGCCCGCCCCGTCGTGCGCGACCGCGTTGAAGCGCGCGAGCCGCAGGCCGCCGCACAACGCGTAGAGGAACGCGATCGGGTAGCCCCAGGCGCCGTAATCCTTGAGGATGAACGCGTACATCATGTGCGCGGGCGCGATGCCGAACGAGAGGAAGTCGGCCATCGAGTCGAACTCGACGCCGAACATGGACTCGCCGTGCACGAGGCGCGCGACGCGTCCGTCGAGCGCGTCGAAGATCATGCCCGCGACGATCGCCGTCGCCGCCGGGACGAACTCGCCGCGCACCGAGGCGAGGAGCGCGTAGAAGCCGCACGCCATGTTGCCGAGCGTGAAGAGGGACGGCGCGAGGACGCGCCCGCCGCGGCTTAAGGCTTGCTTGTCCATTCGCCGATCGCGGTGAGGCCGCCCGCGACGCGGTCGCCGGGCTTCACGATGCACTTCGAGCCCGCCGGGAAGTGCACGGCGGCCTGCGAGCCGAAATAGATGATGCCGTAGCGCGCGCCCGCCGTCACGGACTCGCCGGGCTTGGGCCAGCACTCGATGCGGCGCGCGATCAGGCCCGCGATCTGCTCGACGACGAGCGCCGGCTTGCCCTCGGGCTCGAGCGTCATGACGACGCGGTAGTTGCCGCGCGCCGCGTCCTTCATCGCGGCGGCGAAGGAGCCCGGGACTTCCTGGACCTTCGTCACCTTGCCCGAGTACGGCGCGCGCTGCACGTGGACGTCGAAGACGGAGAGGAAGATGCGGAGCGTGACGACGTCGCCGGGGCCCTCGCGTCCGACCGACATCACGACGCCGTCGCCCGGCGAGTAGATGCGGCCGTCCGTCGGGAGCGGCCGCTCGGGGTCGCGGAAGAAGTAGAGCACGAAGCCGGCGAAGCCGAACCCGAGGAACGCGAGCAAGGCGCCGAGCGTCACGGAGGAGGGGCGGCCCATGAGCCACAGGCCGACGGCCCCGACCGCCACGGCCGGGACGACGAACTGCCACGCTTGATGCGCGATTTTCATTGGAAGGCTATCCTACCAAATGGGAGATTGGTGGGCAGGGTGGGACTCGAACCCACATGACCTTTCGGCCGGGAGATTTTAAGTCTCCTGCGTCTATCCGGTTTCGCCACCTGCCCGTCGAGGAATTCTAGCTTTACGGAGGCGGTGGCGTCATAAGCCGATGTCCTCGTTCCAGAGGTCAGGCTTCTCGCGGACGAAGCGCTCCATGAGCGCGACGCAGTCGGGGTCCTGCAGGACCGTCAGCTTCACGCCGCGCGCGGCGAAGAGGTCCTCGGCCCCGAGAAAGTTCTTGTTCTCGCCGACAACGACGCGCGGGATGCGGTAGAGCAAGGTCGTGCCCGTGC
Organism: uncultured Elusimicrobia bacterium; assembly: GCA_964450975.1. Lineage (GTDB taxonomy): Bacteria > Elusimicrobiota > Elusimicrobia > UBA1565 > UBA9628 > GWA2-66-18. The sequence goes on from CAYVFO010000039.1 coordinate 15,832, forward strand.
ACATGATGCACGGCGAAAGCGAGGAGACGAGCGTGAGCTCGGGCCAGTCGCGTCGGCGGCCGGCGTTGCGCAGGCAGACGACCTCGGCGTGCGCGGTCGGATCGCCGGTCTGCACGCGCTGGTTGTGGCCGCGGGCGACGATCTTCCCCTTCGCGTCGACGAGCACCGAGCCGATGGGCAGGCCGCCGGCGTCGTAGCCTTTCTTGGCCTCGAGGTAGGCCTCGCGCACGAGCTCGCGGTCGGTCACTCGGCTTTCTTCTTGGGCGGAGCGAGCTTGGCGAAGAGCGCCGTCTTGCGCTTGAGGACGGCCGCGGCCGTCTCGGCGTCCTTGTTCTTCGCGGCGACCGCCTCGAGCCGCGCCTTGTCCTTCGCGATGTCCTTGACGATCGCGTCGGCGGCGTTGATGCGCGTCGCGAGGGCGTTGAGCTCCTTCGCGCGGCCGGCGGCGGCCTCGGCGGCGCTCTCGCCCTCCTCGTCGCCGTCCTTGCGCGCGCGCACCTTCACGCGCTCGGCGAGCAGGATATCGTGGACGGCTTTCCAGACCGTCTCCTTCTCCGTCACGCGCTGTGAGTCGGGCGCGTTCTCCGTCAGGATTTCCTTCCCGTATGGGAGGCCGATCTGCGCGTCGCCGTCGGCGCCGTCGAGCTCCTTGAGCCGGGACTCGGCCCCGGAGATCGCGGAGTCCGTCAGGGTTCTAGCCGCGACGATGTCGATGACCGCGTTGATCCCGCCGCAGCCGGGACCCTTCGGAGGCTTCTGATCGGGAAGAAGAAGCGTGATATTGCCCATCCCGCAGTCGGTGAAGATCTTCTGCGCGGAGGCCGCGCCCGGCACGAGGGCGAGCGCCAAGACGAAAGATGCTCGAGGGGTAAGCATGACAGGAGGATAACCCCCCTCCCGTCGATAATCAAGGGCCTTTCTAGCGCAGCGAGGGATCCGACTGCAGCGCGGTCACGCAGGCCATGTTGACGATGTCGTCGACCGAGGCGCCGCGGGAGAGGTCGTTGACGGGCTTGGCGAAGCCCTGCATGATCGGGCCGAGCGCCTCGGCGCCGGTCAGGCGCTGCACGAGCTTGTAGCCGATGTTGCCGCTCTGCAGGTCGGGGAAGACGAGCACGTTCGCGCGGCCGGCGACCTTCGAGCCCGGGAACTTCTTCTGGCCGATCTCGGGGACGAGGGCGGCGTCGGCCTGCATCTCGCCGTCGATCGCGAGGTCGGGCGCCTTCTCTTTCGCGACTCGCACGGCCTCCTTCACGGCGTTCACGAGCTCGTGCTCGGTGGAGCCGTTCGTCGAGAAGCTCAAGAAGGCGATGCGCGGGTCGATGCCGCAGAGGACCTTCGCCATCCGGGCCGAGGAGATGCCGATCGACGCGAGCTTCACGGGAACGGGGTCGATGTTGATCGCGCAGTCGCCCATGATGAGCACGCCGTCGTCGCCCTGCGAGGGGTTCGGGAAGATCATGATGAAGAACGAAGAAATCGTGCGGACGCCGGGCGCGGGCTTGATGATGTGGAGCGCGGGGCGCACGGTGTCGGCGGTCGCGTGGTCGGCGCCGGAGAGGAAGCCGTCGACGCGGTCGTTATGGAGCATCATGACCGCGAACACCATCGGGTCGGCGACGGTCTTGGCCGCCTCGTCCTCGGAGATTCCCTTGTGCTTGCGCAGCTCGAAGTACTGGGCGGCGTACTCCTTCGTCTTCGCGTCCGTCGCGGGATCGACGAGCTCGATGCCGGCGAGGTCGACGCCGTTCGCCGCCGCGTTCTTCTTGATCGAGTCGAGCTTTCCGACGAGAACCGGAACGCAGAGTCCGTCCTTCTTGAGGATGGCGGCGGCCTTGAGCGTGCGCTTCTCGTCGCCCTCGGGCAGGACGATGCGCTTCTTGAGGGCGGCGGCCTTGCGGCGGATGTCTCCGACGATGTCGCGGTTCTTCGTGAGAGTGGTCATGCGCCCAGATTAGCGAATCGGGCGCTAATGGGCAACGGTCTTGGGCACGCGGCCGCCGGCGTGGAAGATCCCGCTCGAGCGGCCGAAGCGCTCGAAGGCGGGCCGTCCTTCGGGAGACATCTCCGCGGCCTTCTCGTGCGAGGCCGTCCGCGTCTCGCGGTCGACCACGGCGGCTTGCGCGTCGACGTAGAGCCCGCCGGTGAGCGTGAGCGAGAACGCCTTGAGGCCGAGGACGGCCAGCTCCTTGCCGAGGCTGCCCCAGTCGCCCGGCGCCTTGAACATGCGGGCCGGGCCCTTCTCGATGCCGTCGATGTGATTCTGTCCGACGATGACGACGGCCTTCACGCCGGCCGACATCGCTTCGGCGAGAAACGCGGCCATGCTCGCGTTGCGCCGCTTGACGAACACCTCGGCGACCGCCTCGTTGTAGCCGGGCTCGTAGCGGATCTGCGCGAGATGGAGCTGCTCGGAGACGTCCCGCGGGAACGTCTCGATCGGATCGGGCACGTTCTTCTCGGCGAGCTCGACGACCTGCTTGGCCCATTGGTCGAGCGGAAGGCCGAGCGCCACGACGCGCACGCCGTTCTCGCGCGCGGCGCTGAAGAGCTTCGCGAACGCGGTCCGGCGGCTCGGCGAGAAGGAGAGGACCTCGGGCGGGAGCGCGGGAGCCTCGCCGCTCAAGTACGCGTCGACCGCGGGCTGGCTCGGGCGCTTGAGCCCCTCGATGCCGACGACCTTCACGCCCGATTTCGCGAGGCGCGGCAGATTGGCGGCGAGCTCGTTGACCGAGGCGAGGCTGTGGTGGCTCTCGCCGACGAGCAGAGCGTCGTGGTCGTCGAAGATCTCCTCGTCCGGCACGGCCCAGGAGCGGACCGTCTCCGCGACGACATTCGCGACGTGGGAGGCGAAGCCCTCGTCGGCGGCGTTCGGCGGGCCGCGATTCTTGGGCTGCGCGGACGGCGCGGAGAGCGTCTTGACCGCGAGAGCGGGAGCGAGCGTCTGGGCCTTGGCCGGGGCGGCGAGCTCGGGAGCCGCGTTGGGCAGCAGCGGAATCGACGCGGCGGACAAGGACGGCGAGAGCGTGATCTGCCCCGGCGACAGCGCGAGGCCGGGCTGGGTCAGCGGCGAGATGGAAGGAGAGGACGGCGCGGAAATGGAGACCTTCTCCACGACGACGCCGGCGCGCAGCGGAGCCGCGAGCAGCAGCGCGATCAGTCCCCAAAGCCTCATGGGATCAGTATAGGAGGAAGGCGGCGGGCGGTCCCGGGTCCTTGGACCTACCCGGAAAATCCTTAATTTTTAACGTCTTTTATGGGTCCGAGCAGCCGATCGGCCAGGGCGAGGTGCTCGGCTTCGTCGTCGGCGATGCGGCCGAAGATCTCGGCCGTCACGGGGTCGCGGCCGGCGAGCGTGCGCCGGAAAGTCTCCTCCGCCGCTTGCCCGCGCGCCTCGGCGACGCGCATCTGCGCGGCGAACTCGAAGGCGTCGCGGCAGGCGGTGAGGCGGCGCCACAGCCGGTCGGACACGGCGCGCGCGTCGACGCGCACGCCGAGCTCCTCCATGCGCGCGAGCAGGAGGTTCATGTGGAACTCCTCCTCCTTGGCGAGCCGCCGCCACGCGTCGCGCAGCTCCGGCGAGGCTCCGGGCAGGACGTCGGCCGCCCACGCGAACGCGGCGAACGCCTGGCGCTCCGCGAACGCCGCGACGCGCAGCCGGTCGCCGATCCCGTCGGGACCGTTCATGCCGCGCGCGGCGGGCGCGGTCTCATCGGGGCCGCACACGAGGAAGGGCTTCCAGTCCATGTCCGAGCCATGATACCAAAAGCTAAAATGACCCCGTGACCCGCCTGCTGCTCGCCGCCCTTCTCCTCGCCGGCTGCGCCCGCGAGCCCGAGCCCTCCACGCCCGAGGCCGCCGCGCAGTCCGTCGCGCTGTTCGTCGGAGACTCGCTGTCCGCGGGCTACGGCGTCGATCCCGAGGAGGCCTGGCCCGCGCTCGTCGCCGAGGAATGGGCCAAGCGCGGGCTGCCCTGGCGCGCGCGCAACGCGGCGGTCTCCGGCTCGACGAGCGCGGGCGCGCTCGAGGCGGTGAAGTGGGCGCTGACGCCGGACGTCAAGCTCGCGTTCGTCTGCATCGGCGCCAACGACGGCCTGCGCGGCACGCCGCTGCGCGAGACGAAGGCCAACGTCGACGCGCTCATCCGCGAGTTGAAGAAGGACGGCCGCGTCGTCGTGCTCGCGGGCATGAAGATTCCTCCGAACTACAGCAAGCCGTACGCCGACG
>CAYVFO010000040.1:0-19335 GCA_964450975.1 uncultured Elusimicrobia bacterium
GCGACGATCCGGGCTATCTCGTCACTTTGCATGGGCTCCGTCCTCCGACTTCTTGAAGGCCGTCTTTCCGCCCTGCTCGACCGTGTCGACGATGGCGAAGATCACCGCGTCGACGGGCCGTCCTTCGGTCCGCGTCGTTTGACGGGCGGACGATCCCTGCACGATGAGGACGAGCTCCCCCTCGCCGGCGCCGACGGAGTCGACGGCGACGAGGGGGCCGCCCTTGGGAGAGCCGGCGACGTCGACAGGCTGCACCAGCAGCAGCTTCGACCCCGTCAGCTTCTCGTCCTTCAGGGTGCAGACGACCGTGCCCGTGACTCGGGCGAAGATCATTTACTTCTTCCGCGCGAGAGTCTCGGGGGAAGAGATCGGCATCTTGCCCTCGAGGTCCGGGTGCGGCTGCGGGATGACGTGCACGGCGATGAGCTCGCCGACCTTCTGCGCGGCGGCGGCGCCGGAGTCGCAGGCGGCCTTGCACGCGGCGACCTCGCCGCGGAAGAGCACGGTCACGAGGCCGGTTCCGACCTTCTCGTAGCCGACGATGCGGACGTCGGCGGCCTTCACGGCGGCGTCGGCGGCTTCCACGCAGGCCACGAGGCCGCGCGTCTCGATCATTCCCAGTGCGTTCATTCCAGTTCTCCTTACGCGATATGCACGAAATCGCCGGTCTTGAGTCCGACGGCGTTCGCCTCGTCGGTGTCCACGTGGAACTCGAGGCTGTACTTCGGTCCGACTCTCACGACGACGTCTTCGAAGACGCAGGCGCGGCCGCCGCCGGTTCCGGCGCGGACGCGGACGACCTCGCCCGAGGTCATGCCCAGAGCGGCGGCCTCGGACGGGCTGAAATGGAGATGGCGCTGGGCGACGATGACGCCCTCGCGGATGTCCACCTGGCCCGCGGGGCCGATCAACGTCGCGCCGGCGGAGCCCTTGATGTCGCCGGACTCGCGCACGGGCGGGACGAGGCCGATCGCGAGGGCGTCGGTCGCGGCGAGCTCGATCTGCGTGTGATCGCGGTACGGGGCGACGAGGCGGATTTTCTTGAGCACGCCCTTGGGCCCCTTCACGTCGATGCACTCCTCGGCCGCGTAGAAGCCGGGCTGCTTGATGTCCTCGACGCGCTTGGGCTCGGCGTTCGGGCCGAACAAGGTCTTGAAGTGCTCTTTGGTCAGATGGCAGTGCTTGACCGAGACGCCGACGGGGATCGCGAGCTTCGAGCGGCGAAGCCGCTTCTCGATCTCGGCCGTCAAGCCGGCGATCTCGGAGGGCGAGATCACGCTTTCTGGAATCCCATGATGCGGAGGAAATCCTTCTTGAGGGACGCGCCGCCGACGAGGGCGCCGTCGACGTCCGCCTGCGCCATGAGCTGGTCCACGTTCTCCGCGGTGACCGAGCCGCCGTAGAGGATGCGAGTGCCGGCCGCGAAGCCGTCGCCGTGGAGCTTCTTGAGCTGGCCGCGGATGAAGAGATGCGCTTCCTGCGCCTGCGCGGGCGTCGCGGTCTTGCCCGTGCCGATCGCCCAGACGGGCTCGTAGGCGATCACGATCTTGGAGAGATCGGCGGGCGCGAAGCCCTTGAGACCCTCGGCGACCTGCGTCTCGAGCACGCGCCAGGTCTTCTGCGACTCGCGCTCCTCGAGCGTCTCGCCCACGCACACGACCGGCGTGAGGCCGGCCTTGAGCGCGGCGCCGAGCTTCTTGTTGATCCACGCGTCGGTGTCGCCGAAGAGCTTGCGGCGCTCGGAGTGGCCGATCAAGACCATCGAGCAGCCCGCGTCCTTGATCTGCGGCATCGCGATCTCGCCGGTGTAGGCGCCCGAGGCCTCCCAGTAGCCGTTCTGCGCGCCGAGGCGGACGTTGGTGCCCTGGAGAACCTGGCCCACGACGGTGATGGCTGTGGCCGGAACGAACACGGCGACCTCTCCGGAGGCTGAGCCGGCGCCGCCCGCGACCAATTTCGCGAGCTCGACGGACTGGGCGAGCGTGAGATTCATCTTCCAGTTTCCGGCGAGCAGGGGACGGCGCAGGGACGAGGCCATTTCTTCTCCTTTTTGTAGACAAATTGTCCACACTTTGTGGTCAAATCGTCATAGGAATTCTACAGGGTATACTCCCCCGTGTCAATGGGGTTTCGCGCTAGAACTGCGAGAGCGGAATCACCGTGTCGCCCATCTTGCCGGGCGAGTAGGGATCCGTCTTCACGGGGTGCTTGCCGCGGCGCACGCGCATGGCCAGGATGTTGGCCTTCTTGGCCTCGAGCATGTCCTGGTCGCTGTCGCCGAAGAAGGCGACGAAGTGGCCGAAGCTGCTCTCCTGCATGTGCAGGTGCTTGGCCGTGCCGTCGGGCGTGTAGATGAACGAGCGGGGCGCGAGCTTGCGCCACTCCTTCTTGAGGGCCTCGCCGTCGACGGCCTGGCGCTCGGCCATGATGACGACGCGGAAGCCGAGGGCGCGCGCGGCGCAGGCGATGACGAAGGGCACCGGCTTCACCGACTCGAGGTCGTAGGCGTTGTTGAGCGCGCCCCAGAACGTCGGGCTGTCCACCTGGGTGACGGCCTTCGCGGCCTTCTCGTAGGCCTTCGACGAGTTCACGAGGGTGTCGTCATAGTCGAACGCCACGGCGAGGCGGCCGATCGTGATGAGGCTGAAGAACAATCCCCAGACGCTCATCATCGCGAGGAGCTTCTTCGTGACCGTCCAGCCCTTCTCAACCTTGGCGCGCGTCTCTTTGAAGACCATCAGTCCCCCTTCACCACTTTCAGGCGGCCGATCGGGGGAGCGGCGACGGTCCCCTTGTCCTTCGCGCACTTGATGAGCGCGTCGCGCGCGCGGACGCCGGCGGCCTCCGACGAGACGAAGCGGTCGAAGACGGAGTAGCCGTCCCCGCCGCTGACGATGAAATCGAGGGTTCCGATCGAGTACGTCATCTCCTCGTCGAGAGCGGCGCCTCCGACGGAGGCCTTCACGACGCGCGTTCCCGCGGGCGCGGGCCTCTTGTACTCGACGACCGCGCCGGAGATCTGGGCGATGCGCTCCATGCCGACGCCGTGGTCGAAGACGGCCTTGAGGTCGGCGCCCTTCATCCAGAGCTTCACGAGCATGTTGTCGAACGGCATGACGTTGAAGATCGTGCGCAAAGTGACGGGGCCCGCGGCGATGTCGGCCCGCACGCCGCCGCCGTTCTGCAGAGTCGTGTCGGTGCCCAAAGCGTCGCGATAGCAGTCGGTCATCCAGTCGCCCATCGCGTTCTCGTGGTCGCTCTCGCGGCCCATGAACGCCGGGGCCGTGGCGATCACGGTGTCGAAGACCTTGCCGACGGCCTCCGCGTGCTTCGCGACGATCTCCTTGACCTTGGGCTCCTCGCCGACGCGGTCGGGGTAGAGCTCGATGAGCTCGCCGCTCGACGCCGTCACGGTCTTCGTCTTCGGGTCGATCTCGAGCTCGACGCGCCCCGCCTTGAGCAGGTAGTGGCCCGCCTGCACGATGAGCGTGCCGTTCTCGCCGCGGATCGGGCGGTTGAGGAACGTGTGCGAGTGGCCGCCGACGATGAGGTCGATGCCGGGCACTTCCCGGGCGATCGTCTGGTCGCCCTCGAACTTCGGCTTCCCCTCCTGCTCGAGCCCGACGTGCGTGACGGCGATGATCACGGTGGCGCCGGCGCGCTTGAGCTCCTTGACCATGTCCTTGGCGACGTCGACCTCGCGGCGGAACTCGAGGCCCTCGATGCTCTTCGGGAACGCGAGGCGGCGCATGTTGCGCGTCGTCAGGCCGAAGATGCCGAACTTGACGCCCGCGACCTCCTTGACGATCCACGGGCGCACCCACGGCACGAGCTTGCCGTCGGAGCCGTAGGTGTTCGCGGAGAGGACGGGCACTTTGATCTTGGCGAGCAGCGCCCTGAGCTCGTCGCCGCCGTTGTCGTACTCGTGGTTGCCGATGACGACCGCGTCGTAGCCGATCGCGTTGAAGACGTCCGCGACGACCTCTCCCTTGGTGAGCGTGCCCTCGGGCGTGCCCTGCCACCAGTCGCCGCCGTCGAGGACGAGCCTGGGGCCGGTCTCGCGCGCGATCAGCGACGCGAGCGCGGCGGCGCCGCCCGCGGCGCGCGCGGGCTGGAGCTTGTCGGGGCGGGACATCACCCAGCCGTGGATGTCGTTGGTGTGGTAGACGCGGACCTTGATCGGGTCGGCGGCGGACGCTCCGCCGGCGAGCGCGAGGACGAGAACGAGCGCGCGGATCATTCGACGAACCTCGAGATCAGCGCGTCGCAGGCCTGCTGGACGGCCTCGGCGGCGCTCGAGAGCCGGAGCGCGACGGTCTCGCGCTTGAGGCCGCGCGGCAGCGACGGATCGTCGTGCGCGTTCGCCCGGATGGCGCGCCGCAGGCGCTCCGCCTCGAGCGCCCAGCGCTTGGCTCCGACGATGAAGCCCGCGCGCTCGCTGTCCTTCTTCGAGGCCGTCGCGAGCGCGAGATCCTTCGCGGCCTCGCGCACGGCGTCGGCGGCGCGGCGGAGCTCGGCGTCGGGCTCGACGCCGAAGCGGTCCGCCTCGGCGATGGACTGCGCCGAGTGCTCGACGGCCTCGCGCAGCGCGAACGAGAGATCGGGCTCGCTCTTCCGCTTCACCGCGACCCCGCGCCAGCCCATCGAGCGAAGGCGCGCGGTGCGCGCGGCGGCGAGAGCGGTGGGCGCGGGACGGCGGAACCACGACGCGGCGGCGGTGGCCGCCGCGACGAAGGTTTCCGCCTGACCCTGAAGGCCGTCGGACGCTCCCTTGCGCATGCGGAGCGAGTCTACGAAATTTTTACTTCTCGAGCACCGAGAGCAGGCAGCGCACGCCGCCGCGGTCGGCGTCGGGCACGGTCTCGGAGACGAGGCGCAGGCCCGCTTCCTGCAGCCGCTGCCGGAACGTCGAGCGGTGCGCGAGCTCGGCGGGGCCGGCGAACGCGTGCGACATCACGAGGCGGCCGCCGGGCTTGAGCCAGGAGACGATCCGCGGGAACATCGCCTCGAATTCGCGCTTCACGACCGGCCGGTCGAGGTAGTAGAGCACCTCGGCGAGGACCACCGCGTCGAACGGGCCTTCGCCCGGCGCCGGCTCCCAGGTCATGAGGTCGGCCTCGCGGAAACGCGCGGAGGGCGCGCGGCGTCGCGCCCGGGCGAGGGCCACGGCGGAGATGTCCACGGCGGTCACCGCGTCGGCCTTGCGGACGAGGCGCTCGGTGAGGTGGCCCTCGGCGCAGCCGAGCTCGAGCAGGGAGCCGATCCGGGCGGTACCCAGGGCCGCCTCGATGGCGGCCAGGCGGGCGGTCTCGTAGGGGTCGGAGCCGTAGGAGAACGGGTCCTCGCGCTTGCGGAACTGCCGGTCGAGCTTGCGGCGCGTCTTGAGCGCCTGCCAGGCGGTCCGCGCCCGGCTCCAGAACCCGCTCATCGGGGCCTCCCGGCGTGCTCCTGGAGGCGCTCGGCGTCGTGGAAGGCGTTGCGATGGGAGAGGGCGACGTACGTGGGCGCCTCGACGGAGGCGCGCACGATTGTGGACATATTGTCCACGCTCAATGCCCCCATCCTGGCGACTCCGGGCCGCATGTACAGGAACGCCCCCTTGGCCGGCGGGCGCTGCCGGAGGGGGTCGAAGGCCCGAATGAGGCCCAGATCGGCGCAGACCTTGTCGTCGAGGACGTCCCACTCGCTCGTCGAGACGCGCGGCGGGTGCCAGACGAACGTCAGTTTGCCCCGTTTCACGCGCTTGAAGAAGGCGTAGATGTCCCGGATGCGGTCCGGGCCCGGCAGGAAGGAGTGCGGGGACTCGAACACCACGATCTTGGCGCCGAGGGTCTCGGCGGCCGCTTTTGTGGCCAGCCAGGCCTCATAGACCTCCAGGCTGTCCCGGAAGGCCCCGCACTGGTGCTGGCGGGTCTTGGGGAGCTTGCGCCCGGCGGCCGGGAAGCCGCGGTCGTCGGGGCCGTGGGTGATCAAGCGCAGGGCCTGCAGGGCCGTTTCCGCCCCCTGGGGGACGTCCGCGCGCCAATTGCGGAGGGTCTCCTCCCGGGGCAGCCCCTTGCCGGTGTCGGCCTCCAGGAAGGGCAAGGAGCGCCAATAGCGGTCGCGGCCGACGGGGTACCCGGCGCAGCCGACCTTCATCAGTCGAAGAGGCTGAATTCCGGCTCGCGGACGGGCCGCTTGACGGTCTCGGGAAGGCGCTTGCCCCAGCGCAGGCAGTACCAGGCCAGGCCCAGGCAGGCGAGGCCGAAGACGAGCTCGAAGGCCGCGTAGCGCGTCCACTGGGCCTTGGTGACGAACGCCCAGGGCGCCGGAGCGTACAGGTTGGCCTCGGGCTCGCCGCCCAGGAGGTCGTAGACCCCCTTGAAAGCGGCTAGCCCGCCCCACCCCGCGAAGATCGCGGCGGCGAGACGGGCTAGACCTTTGATCTTGATGGTCTCGTGAGAGACCATAAAATCAGCGCTTGGAGAACTGGAAGCGCTTGCGGGCTTTCGGCTGACCGGGCTTCTTGCGCTCGACCATGCGGGGGTCGCGAGTCAGGAAGCCGGCGGCGCGGAGAGCCTTCTTGTTCTTCTCGTCGAGCTTGACGAGCGCGCGGGAGATCGCGTGGCGCGCCGCTCCGGCCTGGCCGGCGATGCCGCCGCCGACGACCTTCACGACGTAATCGTGGCCCTTGGCGGCCTCGATGATCGCGATCGGCTCGGTGACGTCGCGGATCTGGTGCGGGAGGCCGTGGAAGTACATCTCCACGGGCTTCTTGTTGACGGTGACTTTGCCCTCGCCCTTCGGCAGGAGGCGGCACTGCGCGACGGAGGTCTTGCGGCGGCCGGTGGCCCAAATAGCGTCGTTCTTCTTAACCATGATGTCCTTACTTAGCCTTCGGCGCGTTCGCGGCCGTATGCGGGTGCTTGTCGTTGACGTAAACCTTGAGGCGGACCAGCTGCTGGCGCGCGAGGCGGTTCTTCGGGAGCATGCGGCGCACCGCGAGCATGACGATCTTGCGCGGGTCGCGCTCCATCTGGCGCTTCATCGGCGTGACCTTCGCGCCGCCGGCGTAGCCGGAGTGAGAGAAGTAGAACTTCTGCTCGAGCTTGTTGCCGGTGAGCTTGACCTGCTTGGCGTTCGTCACGACGACGAAATCGCCGCAGTCGACGTAGTCCGTGTAGGTGACCTTGCCCTTTCCGCGGAGCAGATCGGCGGCCTTGGTGGCGATGCGACCGAGAACGAGTCCCTTCGCGTCGATGTGGTGCCAGCGGCGCGTGGTCGCGGCCTGGCGGGGAGGATGCATGTAGCTGTTCTGAGGCATAGTGGTTAATCTTAGCAAATTCCCCGACGGAGGACAACTGCTACTTCGGAAGGGGCTGGTGGGCGGCGGGAGGCCGGCGGGTCCCGAAAGTCTCCCCGTTCGGGGACTTCCAGTACACCTCGAGCTTGAGCTTGGCGCGGCGGTAGACGCGCTGGCCGATGGGCGTGAGGCGTCCCTCCTGGTCGAAGAGGCGCCCCCCCTCCCAATCGGTGAGCTTGAGGGCCCATTTGGCGTCGGCGCCCTTGGACTCGAAGTACTCGAGGGCGTCCTGGGACAGGTGGAAGAGGTACTTGGCGTAGCCGTCCTTCGTCAGGAGCTGGGACGTGACCCCGGCGTCGCGCCGCGGCGCCGTGAACGGGCGGGTGCGGCCGAACTTGCGCTTGAGGTACTCGAGCGCGTCCGCCTCGGAGGCGCGGATCCGCGTCAGAAGCTCCGCGTCGGAGGGCGCCCAGGCGTTCTGGTCGGGATTGAGGATGCGGCGAGCCCACATCTCCTCGAGGACGGAGACGCGCCGCTCCTCGGCGACGGCCTCGGCCGCCGGGCGCTCGGGCATCTCGGGCGCGTGGCCGCCGAGAGCGTCGGGCTCGGCCGCGGAGGCGAAGGCGGCGAGCAGCAGCGCCGGTATCACTTCGCGGCGAGGATGCGGGGCAGGACCACGCCGACCTGGTCCATGTACTTGCCCTTGCGGTCCGAGTAGGACGTCTCGCAGAGCTGATCGCCGCCGAAGAACAGGAGCTGAGCGATGCCCTCGTTGGAGTAGATCTTCGCGGGCAGCGGCGTCGTGTTCGAGATCTCGATCGTCAGGTAGCCTTCCCAGCCGGGCTCGAGCGGCGTGACGTTGATGATGATGCCGCAGCGGGCGTAGGTGGACTTGCCGAGGCAGACCGCGAGCACCTCGCGCGGGATCTTGAACTTCTCGAGCGAGCGCGCCAGCGCGAAGGAGTTCGGCGGGACGACGCACTCCGGGGCCTTGATGTCGACGAAGGCCTTGTCGTCGAACCGCTTCGGGTCGACGAGCGCGCCGTGCACGTTCGTGAACACCTTGTACTCGTCGGCGACGCGCATGTCGTAGCCGTAGGAGGAGAGGCCGAAGGAGATCTTGCCCTTGCCGTCCTGGCGCTCGACGAACGGGTCGATCATCCCGTGCTTCGTCGAGTATTCGCGGATCCACTTGTCGGACTTGATCATGGGGGCTCCTCCGTCGGAGAATCCAGTATAACTTTTCGGCGCCGCGCCAGACAATCCGTGGGGCGCCGGCAATCCTTGCCGCGATCCGATTTCTCCGAGGAGGGTTTCGAGCACATTTTTGATCATAACCCTCCTCGGAGGAGCAGTATCCTGACCAAGGACGTGGAACTCTCCCCCGCGGTCGATCGTATGAAGGGCGTGAGATACAGAAAATCCGCGTTGGACTGGCCCGGAATCCCGAAACGATGCTGGCCGCTGATCGCGCGGCATTTGCCGGGGCGTCCTCCGATGCCGTTTCTCAGAAGACGGCGCAAGGGCGGCCGACCGCCCTGCGAGGATCGTCTCGCACTGAGCGCCGTTTTCTGGCGATTGCGGAGCAACGGAACTTGGAGCCGATTGCCCGAGCGTTTCGGCGCCGCCTCGACCGCGCGCAAGAAGCTGGCGGCGTGGACTTACGCCGATTGCCTGGAGAAAGCGTGGAGGGCGTACTTGTGGCAGCTCAGCGAAGCGGACATCCGGCGTTGGGGCGTGGATATGGCGGAAGGAAAACCGCGGCCACACTACCGGTGGCGCTTCGGCCTCGACTACGTCTGGAAAACGGAGTTCGCCGGTAAAGCCGCGCGGAACCAGTATGACGATGAGGATTGCGAGGTTCCTACGGAGGTGTTATAATGTCCCCTCGATGAGCTCCTTCCGCGCTTTGGCCGTCCTCCTCCTGTGCGGCGCGCTCGTCGGGCCGCTTCTGGCCCCGCCGGCCGCTCCGTACCTCCGCTCCGCCCAGCCGGCGGAAGGGGCGCCCGCTCACGACGAAGAGAGCGGCGAGTGCCCCGAAAGCTCCGCCTCGCAGATCCTCGCCGAGGACGCCGACGCCAAGCACCCCGCCGCCGCCATCTCCGTCGTTCCCGCCGCCGCCTTGATCCACCGCGAGCCCGGCTCCTCCGACGAGCCGCGCCACCGCGAAGAGAAGCCGCTCCTTCCTCCTCCTAATAAGACCGCGTCCCCGATCTAAGGGACGTCCTCCGCCGGTCCCGGGCGCTCCGCGCCCGCATTCACGACGCGTTCAAATCCAGGAGAATTTATGCAGAAGCTCATCGACGGCATCCATCAGTTCCAGTCCAGCATCTTCGGCCAGCATCGCGAGCTGTTCCAGCGCCTGGCGAACGGGCAGACCCCCGAGACGCTGTTCATCACCTGCTCCGACTCCCGCATCAACCCGAACCTCATCACCCAGACCGAGCCCGGCGACCTGTTCATCCTGCGCAACGCCGGCAACATCATCCCGCCCTACGGCGCGGCGCACGGCGGCGAAGAGGCGACCGTCGAGTTCGCGATCACCGCGCTCGGCGTCAAGGAGATCGTCCTGTGCGGCCACTCGCACTGCGGCGCGATCAAGGGACTGCTGCATCCCGAGACCCTGACCGAGATGCCGTCCGTGAAGACGTGGCTCGGCCACGCCGAGGCGACGCGCCGCATCGTCGCGGAGAAGTACGCGGACCGCAAGGGCGCCGCTCAGCTCACGACCGCGATCGAGGAGAACGTGCTCGTGCAGCTCGAGAACCTACGCACGCATCCCGCGGTGGCCGCGCGTCTGGCGTCGGGCAAGCTGCGGCTCTACGGCTGGGTCTACAAGATCGAGACGGGCGAGATCTATTCCTACGACCCGGCGAAGGGCCAGTTCACCCTCGTCAACGAGGCCAGCGGAGTCCCCGCGGCCGTCACTTCCGCCATCTAGGAGCCTCCATGAAGCACACTCACACCTTCCAGGCCGATCTATTGGCCGGCTGCGTCGTCTTCCTGGTCGCACTTCCGCTGTGCCTGGGCATCGCCCTGGCCAGCGGCGCGCCGCTCTTCGGAGGAATCATCACGGGAGTCGTCGGCGGCATCCTCGTCGGACTGCTCAGCGGATCGGCGATCAGCGTGGCCGGCCCGGCCGCCGGACTCTCGGCGATCGTCCTCGCCTCGATCAGTTCCCTCGGCTCCTACGAGGCGTTTCTGACCGCCGTGTTCCTCGCGGGGCTCATGCAGATCGTCCTCGGCATCCTCCGCGCCGGCGGATTCTCGAGCTATCTTCCGTCGAGCGTCATCGAGGGCATGCTCGCCGCGATCGGCGTGATCATCATCATCAAGCAGGCCGGCGTCGCGACGGGCTGGTCGGCGGCGGGCGCGCACTACGGCGCGCTCCTCGTATCCGCGGCGTCGATCGCCGTCCTCATCGCGTGGAACGAGGTGCCGGCGCTCAAGCGGCTGAAGGCCGTCCCCGGCTCGCTCGCCGCGGTCGCGGTCGGCATGGCGATCAGCGAGGGGCTGAAGTCCGCGGGCTCGGGACTGGCGCTCGCGCCGGAGAACCTGGTCAATCTCCCGGTGCCGGCGACTTTGGCGGACTACGCCCACCACTTCACTCATCCCGACTTCGGGCGGCTGAAGGACGAGGCGGTCTGGGCTGTCGCCGGCACGATCGCCGCGGTCGCGAGCATCGAGACGCTTCTCTGCATCGAGGCCGCGGACAAGATGGATCCGCTCAAGCGCATGACCGACACCGATCGCGAGCTCAAGGCTCAGGGCGTCGGCAACGCGATCTGCGGGCTCCTCGGCGGCCTGCCGATGACCTCGGTCATCGTCCGCACGACGGCGAACGTGAGCTCAGGCGGGCGCACGCGCTGGGCGACCGTCTCGCACGGCGTGCTGCTGCTGGCCGCAGTCTCGCTCGCGCCCGCGGTTCTCAACCGCATCCCGCTGCCGAGCCTCGCCGCGATCCTCATCATGGTCGGCTGGAAGCTCGCCGGTCCGTCGGTGTTCGCGCACGTCTGGAAGGCGGGGAAGTACCAGTTCGTCCCGTTCGCGGTGACCGTCGCGGCCGTCGTGGCGACGGATTTGCTCAAGGGCGTCGCGATCGGCCTCGCGGCGAGCGCTCTGTCGATCCTTTACGGCAACATGCGCTTCGCCTACCGCTTCATCAAGGAAGAGCACCACGCGGGCGAGACCGTGCGTCTCGAGCTCGCGCAGGAGGTCTCCTTCCTCAACAAGGCGGCGATCAAGCGCGTGCTCAAGGACGTTCCGGCCGGCTGCCGGCTCGTCATCGACGCCACGCAGACCGTGTACATCGATCACGACGTCCTCGAGCTCATCCGGGACTTCCTGCGCGAAGGCGCCAAGGAGCGCGGGGTGACCGTGACCTTGACGGGCTTCAAGAAGAACTACCGCGTCGAGGACGCGGTCGCCGTGCACTGACGGCGCGGTCTAGAGACGCTCGGCGGCCAGACGGCCGGACAGGCACGCGGACTCGATCGTCGCGGGCAGTCCGGTGCGGGTCCAGTCGCCGGCGAACGAGAAGCCGGGCATCGCCGTTCCCGGCTCCGGGCGCTTAGCCTCGGAGCCGGGAACCGGCGACAGCGTCGCGAAAGGCTCCTTGACGACCTTCGAGGCGAGCACGCGCGCGTCGCGGAAGCGCGGAAGGCACGACTTCAAGTCGCGCAGCGCGGTCTCGAGGATGCGGTCGGGCGAATAGGCCGCCTGCTCGTGCGCGCCCGAGATCACCACGGCCACGGTCTGGCCGTCCTCCTTCGTCCCGTGGATGGCCTTCTTGTTGAAGACCCAGTGCGTCTCCGTGCCGAGCAGGCCGACGAACTTCTCGTCCATGACCTCGCGGTCGAGCT
The DNA here is from genome assembly GCA_964450975.1 of uncultured Elusimicrobia bacterium. Taxonomy (GTDB): domain Bacteria; phylum Elusimicrobiota; class Elusimicrobia; order UBA1565; family UBA9628; genus GWA2-66-18. Next base: position 12,145 of record CAYVFO010000040.1, read on the forward strand.
TGAGCGTCGCGCCGACGATCGGCGCGGGAGCGAGCTCCTCCCACGACCCGCGCAGCTTCGCCGGAAGCGCGAGCTTCTTCAAGTCCCAGGGCGGCAGCGCGGAGACGACGTGCCCCGCGTCGAAGCGCGAGTCCATGTCGGTCTTTATGCCGGTCACCGCGCGGCCTTCCTCGATCAGCGCCGCGGCTTTCGCGTTCGAGATCACGCGCCCGCCCTTCGACTCGATGTAGTCGCGCGCGGCGTCGCAGTAGAGCTCCGAGAGGCCGGTCTTCGCGAGCGCGAAGTTCGACGAGTCGCCGCCGGTCAGGAACATCTGCCGCAGCGCCTGCACGAAGCCCGCGGCGGAGGCGACCTCGGGCTTGTCGTTGAGGATGCCGATCGCCGCGGGATCGAAGAAGCGCGTCTGGAAGTTGCGCGAGATCCCGAGATCCGTGAGCCATTGGCGGACCGTCCGCCGCTCGACGGACTCGGGCACGGGGCCGGTCTTCATCGACTTGAGCGCCCGGTCGAAGGCGAGCAGCGGGAGCTTCTCGCCGAGCGAGACGCCGCCGAGCCGCAGCAGCCCCGCCGCCAGATGGAGCGGAGCGGGCAGGAACGGCGGGCACGAGAGCCGCGCGCGGCGGCCGCCCGCCTCCGCGTAGTCGACGACGACGTCGCGGTATATCTCGAGGCGGTCCTCGGTGCCGATCGTCCTCAGGAAGCGGCGCGTCTCCCAGTAGCAGCCCATGAACAGGTGCTGCCCGTTGTCGACGGAGAGCCCGTTCTCCTCGAAGGAGTACGCGCGGCCGCCCAGGCGCGGCTTCTTGTCGAGAACGAGGACCTTGCGGCCCTTCGAGGCCAACTCGACCGCGCACGAGAGGCCCGCGAATCCGCCGCCCAAGACCAGGACGTCGGGGCGGCTAGAAGCCATGGCAGTACAGCCAGGCGCGCAGCGCGAGGACGAGCTTGCGGTGCGCGGGCAGCGCGGCCTTGTGGAAGAGCACGCGGAACTCGCCGGCTTTGATCTCGTCGAGCAGGCCCTCGTAGACGTGGGCCATGACCTCGGCCGGCAGCAAGGACGGCCGGTCGCGGAAGTCGACGAGGTTGCGGGCGCGCGCGTAATAGCTCTTCGCGCGCTTGTACTGGCCCTCCATCAGCCGGTCGAACGCGGGGCCGTGGTCGCGCAGCGTGAGGCGCTCGACGGAGTAGCCGGCGTCGCGGATTTCCTTGAGCGGGAGGTAGACGCGGCCGATCTCGAGATCGGCGCCGACGTCGCGGATGATGTTCGTGAGCTGGAACGCGTAGCCGAACGTCGTCGCGAACTCGTACATGCGCTCCTTCGGCGTGTGCGACCAGCCGAAGATATGGACGCACATGATCCCGACGGAGGACGCGACGCCGCGCATGTAGCTCTCGAGTTCCTCGATCGTCTCGTAGCGCTTCCCCTCGAGATCCATCGCGCAGCCGCGGATCATCTCGAGGAACGACTCCTTGGGAATGCCGTAATCGGCCACCGGCTTCAACAAAGCGCGAGAGACCTCGTGCCCGGGATTCCCTTTATACAGCGCCTCGATCTCGCCGCGCCAGAAGTCGAGCTGGCGCTTCGCCTCGTCGGCCGGGCCCGGCTCGTCGACGATGTCGTCGATGAGCCGGCAGTACGCGTAGATGGCGGAGAGCGCCTCGCGCTTCGGCTTCGGCAGGAGCAGGAAGCCGAGGAAGAAGTTCGACTTCCTCTCGGCCTTCGGCGCCGCGGCGGTCATGTCCCGACGAGCGCCCGGGCGACGAGCGGGATCCACTCCCGCTTCTTGAGCGTGGGGCGCGTGCGGATGACGTCGAAGTCGAGCTTGTGGATGAGCTTGAGGATCTGCATGCCGCCGTACCACGTCAGGCGGATCTCGAGGGAGAGCGGCCAATGGAGCTTCTCGGGCAGCGGGCGGCCCTGCTCGAAGAGCGCGCGGGCGCGCGCGACCTCGAACTTCATCAGCGACTTGAAGCGGTCGTTGTAGACGCCCATGCGGAGGTCGGCCTCGGAGTAGCCGTGCGCCTTGAAGTCCTCCTCGGGGATGTACACGCGGTCCTTCTTGAGGTCCACCGAGACGTCCTGCCAGAAGTTCGCGAGCTGGAGCGCGGTGCAGATCGCGTCGGACCAGCGGAACAGCTGCTCGTCGCGGTAGCCGTGGATCATGAGCACGATGCGGCCGACGGGGTTCGCCGAGCGGCGGCAGTAGTCCATGACCTCGTCGAAGGTGGCGTAGCGGCTCTTCTCGACGTCCTGCAGGAAGGCGGACAGGAGGTCGTCGAAGGGCTCCTTCGGGAGCTCGAGCTCCTTGAGAGTTTCGCCGAGCGCGAGGAAGACCGGGTGGGTCGGCGGGCGCTTGCCGGTGTCGGCGAGCATGCTCCGCCACTCGAGCAGGCGCTCGCGGCGGACGCCCTCGTACTCGGGCTCGTCGGAGAAGTCGTCGGCGATGCGCGCGAACGCGTAGAGCGCGGCGACGTGCTTGCGCAGGCGCTTCGGGAGCAGCAGCGAGGCGACCGGGAAATTCTCGTAGTGCGAGTCGGCCAGCGCCTGGCAGAAGCGGTAGGCGCCCGCGACGTCGCGCGGATCGTCGAGCCTCGCCTCGTAGTGGCGCTTCGTGTCGGCCATTATTTCTTGCCGATGCCGATGCGCGTGCGTCCGTCGCCGCGCTTCATCTTGACCTTCTTGAGCGGCGCGTCGGACCATTCGAACTCGAACTCGCCGCAGCGCACGCGGTCGCCGGGTTTGATGCCGGCCTTCTTGAGCGCGCGGTCCACGCCGATGCGCTTGAGCGTGTGCTGGTAGCGGCTCACGGCCTCGGGGAGGCTCACGTCGAGCATCGCGGAGGCGCGCTCGACGAAGCGGCCGCGCAGCTCGTAGTAGCCGCCGCCGAGATTCTCGACGGTGAAGCCCTGCTCGACCTTGTGCAGGTCGTCGACGGTCTCGTCGGGGGCGAACGTCGGGGCTTCGGTCTTGGCGAGCACCGCGATCACGCGGTCGAGCACCGCGTCGACCCCGTCGCCGGTGGCCGAGGAGACGAGCATGACCTTGTCGCGGTACTTCTTCTTGAGCGCCTTGAAGACGGCCTCGGCCTCGGGCAGGTCGGACTTGCTCACCGCGAGGATCTTCGGCTTGCCGGCGAGCTTCGCGCTGAAGCGCTTGAGCTCGTTCTCGATGGTCTTGATGCCGGCGAGCGGCGTCTCGCCCATGTAGCCGGACGGGTCGATGAGGTGGATGAGGACGCGCGTGCGCTCGACGTGGCGCAGGAACTGGACGCCGAGGCCCTTGCCGTCCGAGGCGCCCTCGATCAAGCCCGGGATGTCGGCGACGACGAAGCTCACGTGCTTGTGGTAGGCGACGCCGAGGTTCGGCGAAAGCGTCGTGAACGGGTAGTTCGCGATCTTGGGCTTGGCGCGCGAGACGCGCGCGAGGAACGAGGACTTGCCGGCGTTCGGGAAGCCGACGAGCCCGACGTCGGCGAGCAGCTTGAGCTCGAGCTGGAGCTCGAGCTTCTCGCCGGGCGCGCCCTTCTCGGCCAGGCGCGGCGCGGTGTTCGAGTGCGTCTTGAACGACCAGTTGCCGCGTCCGCCGCGGCCGCCCTCGCCGGCGCGCCACCGCTGACCGTCCTTGACGAGATCGGCGACGAGCTTGCCGTCGCGATAGACGAGCGTTCCCACCGGCACGGCCACCACGACGTCGGCGCCGTTCTCGCCGTGCTTGTGCGAGCCCTTGCCGTGGCCTCCGCGGCCGGCCTCGACGTGAGGGCGGAAGTGGAGGTCCATCAAGGTCGTCAGGCGGGCGCGCGCCTCGAGCCAGACGTCGCCGCCGCGGCCGCCGTCGCCGCCGTTGGGGCCGCCCCACTCCATGTACTTCTCGTGCTTGAAGGACAGACAGCCGTCGCCGCCGTTGCCGGCGGTGACGTAGATCTTGACCTTGTCGATGAAGTTCATTTGGGCGGGCCGAAAAGGGAGACGGCCGCCGGTCTAGCCGGCGGCCGTCACCATTAGCGGCGGAAGCTTACTTAGCGGCGGCCTTCGCGGGGTACACGGACGCCATCTTCTTGTCCTTGTACGCCCACTCGAAGGTGACGACGCCGTCGATCTTCGCGAACAGCGTGTCGTCCTTGCCGCGGCCGACGTTCTGGCCGGGGAGGATCTTGGTGCCGCGCTGGCGCATGATGACCATGCCGGCCTTGACGACCTCGCCGCCGTAGCGCTTGACGCCGAGGCGCTGTCCGTGGGAGTCGCGTCCGTTTGCGGTGGAGCCTTGGGCTTTTGTGTGGGCCATGTTAGTTGAGGGAGATGCTCTCGATTTTGATCGACGTCAGCCACTGACGATGGCCCTGGGTCTTCTTGTAAGCCTTCTTCGTGCGCTTCTTGAAGACGATGATCTTGGGTCCGCGGCCCTGCTTCACGACAGTGGCCGTGACCTTGGCGGAGCGGCTCGTCGCCGGCTCCTGCCCTTCCTTCCCGTCGGCGACGGCCCAGAGAGCGTTCAAGGTGATCTTGTCGCCCTCCTTGGCCTCCAGCTTCTCGACCTTAACGGTCTCGCCGGGAATGACCCAAAGCTGTTTTCCGCCCGTCTCGATGATCGCGTACATTTAAGTGGTACTCCTGTGAGGATGGACGAACATCATACCAAAACTCCCGTCGGGAGGCAAGCCTGGATTTCGCTCTTTTCGGCTGTTACACTCCTTATTAGAGGACCATGCCCAAAGCCAAGCCCGCCGCCAGGATCCGGCTGACCGAGAACCAGCTCAAGGTCATCACGGACAAGTACCTCCGCGACGCCCCCTCCGTCGAGGCGTGGCTGCTCGGCGTCGCCCGGAACGTGGCCCTGGGCGAGCTGATCCTGCACCCGAAGGCCGATTCCTGGGGCGTCTTCGAGGGCGTCGACCGCCGCGTCGAGCGCGGGATGAATCTCTACCACCAGGGCCTCGCCGAGCACGACGCCCGGCACGCGAACTTCCGCCGCCTCATGGCCAACCTCGAGAAGGTCTGCGCCAAGCGCCCGGAAGCGAAGGCACTGCGCGAGCAGCGGGCCGCCGAGTACTACGCGCTGATGGCGGATTGGGAGTTCCTGCCCAATTCGCCGACCTTGATGAACGCGGGGCGCGACCTGCAGCAGCTCTCGGCGTGCTACGTCCTGCCCGTCCCGGACTCGATGGAGGGCATCACGAAGTCGCTCGCGGCCCAGTCGATGATCCAGAAATCCGGCGGCGGCACCGGCTTCTCGTTCTCGAGCCTGCGTCCGAAAGGCTCGCCGGTCAAGAAGACCAAGGGCGTGGCCTCCGGCGCGCTCTCCTTCATGAAGCTCTTCGACACGATGACCGAGGTCGTCAAGCAGGGCGGAACGCGCCGCGGCGCGAACATGGCGATCCTCCGGCACGACCACGCGGAGATCCTCGACTTCGTGCGCATGAAGCTTCAGCCCGGCGTCATGGAGAACTTCAACGTCTCCGTCGGCGTCGACGCCGCGTTCATGAGCGGCGTTCTCGCCGGCGAAGCGCGCGCCACGGAGATTTTCGACGCGATGGTCGAGAGCGCCTGGCGCACCGGCGACCCCGGGTGGGTCGCGCTCGACCGCATCAACGAGTCCGGCTCGAACACGACGCCCGCGCTGGGACAGATCGAGAGCACGAACCCGTGCGGCGAGCAGCCGCTGCTGCCGTGGGAGCCGTGCAACCTCGGGTCGCTGAACCTCTCCGCGTTCGTCGCGGGAGAGGCCGGGAAAGCGCGCTTCGACTTCCCGCGCCTCAAGAAGGCCGTCGCGACGGCGATCCGCTTCCTCGACGACGTCATCGAGGTCAACGACTACCCGCTTCCCGAGATCGAGCGCCTCGCGAAGGGCAACCGCCGCGTCGGACTCGGCGTCATGGGCTGGGCCGAGGCGCTCGCCCGGTGCGGCGTCCCGTACGGCGATCCGGCGGCGCTCAAGCTCGCCGACAAGGTGATGGCGTTCATCAACGGCGCCGCGCTCGAGGCCTCCGAGGAGCTCGCGCGCGAGCGCGGCGTGTTCCCGAACTGGGACGACTCCGTCTACGACCCCGCGTCGCGCTGGTTCCGGGGCGACAAGCGGCGTCCGCGCCATTGCGCGCGCACGACGATCGCGCCGACCGGCACGATCGCGATCGCGGCGGGCCTGCAGGGCGGCGGCATCGAGCCGTTCTTCGCGCTCGAGTACACGCGCTACAACGCGAAGGCGCTCGAGGCTCTCAAGCGGGGGGCCAAGCCCGATCCCAACGACGTGTTCGTCGAGGTCAACCCGGTCTACCGCGAGCTCGCCGACAAGCTCGGCGCCGCGGAGGCGAAGCGCCTGTGCCCGACCTCTCACGACGTGACGACGGAGCAGCACCTGCGCATGCAGGCCGCGTTCCAGCGCCACACGGACAACGGCGTCTCGAAGACGATCAACATGCCCGAGTCCGCGACCGTCGAGGACGTGCGCCGAGCGTATTTGCTCGCCTACGAGCTCGGCTGCAAGGGCGTGACGATCTACCGCGACGGCTCGAAGGCGCAGCAGGTCCTCAACCTCGCGTCGAAGCCCTCGCGCGGCAAGCGCAAGGATCCCGACGCCGCGCTCGGCCTCGACGCGGAGTACTACCAGATCCGCACCGGCTACGGCCCGCTGCACGTCCACGTCAACTACGACGAGAAGGGGCCGTTCCAGGTCTTCACGAACATCCCCCCGCTCGGCACCGAGATCGCGGGCCTGACCTCGCTCGTCGGCATCCTGATCTCGAAGTACCTCTCCGAGGGCGGGGATCCGCTCCGCCTGCTCAAGCACCTCAACTCGATCAAGGGCGACAAACCCGTCGGGCTCGGCCCGGCGCGCGTGGACTCGATTCCGCACGCGATCGCGATCGCGCTGCGCGCGCACCTCAAGAAGACCGGTTTTCTGGAGGAGGGCGCCGAGGAGCCGAAGGATTCGGCGCCGGCGGAATTCTGCCCGAAGTGCTTCTCGCGGTCGGTCTCGCGGGAATCCGGCTGCTCGGGCGTGACGTGCCGCGACTGCGGCCACAGCGAGTGCTCCTGAACCGCCTCCCGCTGCTCGCGGTCAACCTCCCGTTCGCGCTGTTCCATCCGGCGTCGCCGCTCGTGACCGAGCCCTTCCTTCGCTCGCTCGCCGTCAATTGGGCCCTGCTCGTCGCCCCCGGGCTCGCGTGGGCCGGCCCCGATCCGCGCGCGCGGCCGGCC
>CAYVFO010000041.1:0-745 GCA_964450975.1 uncultured Elusimicrobia bacterium
TCGCGTCGGCGTGCCCGTGCGCGCTCGGCCTCGCGACGCCGCTCGCGGTCGTCGCCGGCATCGGCCGCGCCGCTGAGATGGGCGTGTTCCTGCGCAACGCCGAGATCCTCGAGGAGGTCGGCAAGCTCCAGGTCGTGCTCTTCGACAAGACCGGCACGCTCACCGAGGGCAAGCCGCGCGTCGCGGGCGCGATCGTCGTTCGCGGCAACGAGGAAGGGATGCTCTCCTGGGCGCTCGCGTGCGAGGAGAGGAGCGAGCATCCGTTCGCCGCCGCGATCGTCGCGCGCGCCAAGGAGCTCAAGATCAAGGCGCCGAAGGTCGACTCCTTCGAGGCGCTGCCCGGCCGCGGCGTGATCGTGCGCTCCGCGGGCAAGACCGCGCGCGCGGGCAGCCTGCCCTGGCTGCGCGAGGAGGGTGTCGCGATCCCGCAGGACGACGCCACGCGCTTCTCCGAGGCCGGCTCGCTGCTCGGCGTCGCGGTGGACTCCGAGTTCCTCGGCGCGTTCCAGATGGAGGATTCGCTGCGTCCCTCCGCGCCCGCGGCCGTCGCCGCGCTGCGCGAGCTCGGCCTCGAGGTCTATCTCGTCTCCGGCGACCGCAACGCCGCGGCGTACCGCGCCGCCGAGCTCGCGGGCATCGGCACCGTCTTCGCCGAGGTCCGGCCCGAGGAGAAGGCGGGCATCGTCCGCCGCTTCCAGTCCGAGGGCAAGAAGGTGGCGATGGTCGGCGAGGGCTTCAACGACGC
>CAYVFO010000041.1:755-10231 GCA_964450975.1 uncultured Elusimicrobia bacterium
GATCACCGCGCGGATGCGGCGCGAGAGCGTGATCGCCCGCGCTCTCCCACGCCGACGTCGGCGTCGCGCTGGCTTCCGGCACCGACGTCGCGATCGAGTCCGCGGACATGACCTTGCTGAACCCGGACCTGATGACGCTCGCGCGGGCGATCACGCTCTCGCGCCGCATCCGCGCGGTGATCCGCGAGAACCTCGGCTGGGCTTTCGTCTACAATCTCCTCCTGATCCCCGTGGCCGCCGGCGCGCTGTACCCGCGGTACGGGATCCTGCTGCGCCCCGAATTCGCCGGCGCGGCGATGGCGCTGAGCTCGATTTCCGTCGCCTTGAATTCGCTGAGACTGAGGAGAAAAGATGTCGACTAAGAAGCCCCTGATCTACGGCTACAATCCGGACCTCGCCCTCTCGGGCGCCGACGCGCCGCTTCCGCCGATCGAGACCTGGCCCAACCAGTACAAGGGCTACGAGATCAAGATCGAGGTCCCCGAGTTCACCTCGGTGTGCCCGAAGACGAAGCTCCCCGACTTCGGCTCCATCACGGTGCGCTACCTCCCGAACAAGGAGTGCCTCGAGCTCAAGAGCTTCAAGTACTACATGCTCGGCTACCGCAACATGGGCATCTTCTACGAGAACGGCGTCAACCGCATCTGCGACGATATCGCGAAGGCCTGCAAGCCCGTCTGGCTCGAGGTCGTCGGCGAGTTCACGCCGCGCGGCGGCATGAAGTCGACGATCACCGCGCGCTGGCCGCGCAAGGCGTTCAAGCCCTAGTGGACCGCCGCGTCGCGGCCGCGGTTCTCGCCGCGGCCGCGGCCTTGCTGCTCTGGAACCTCGGCAAGCCCGCGCTCTGGGAGGACGAGGCCGAGACCGCCCTGCGCGCCGAGTCGATCCTCGCGACCGGGCTTCCGCGCACCACGTACGACGGCATGCGCGTCACCACGCAGTACTCGCTGTTCAAATACGAGGGCAACAAGGACGGCGTCTGGATCTGGAACACCTGGCTGCCCGCGTACCTGACGGCGGCCGCGTTCGCGATCCGCGGGGCGTTCACGCCGTTCGCGGCGCGGCTGCCGTTCGCGCTCGCGGGCCTGCTCGCGCTGTGGCTCTGGCTCCTCGTCTGCGAGCGCGCCGAGGAGGACGAGCTGACGGAGAAGCGCCCGCACGCGCCGGCCGCCGCCCTCGTCCTGCTCGCGCTGTCGCCCGCGTACCTCCTGTTCGCCCGCCAGTCGCGCTACTACGCGCTCGCGGCGCTCGGAACGGCGCTCGTCCTGTGGTCGTGGCGGCGGCTGCTCGCGGGGGAGAAATGGGGCGCGCTCGCGCTGGCGCTCTCCCTTCAGTTCGTGCTGCACTCCTGGTTCGCCGCGTTCGCGATCGTCTGCGCGGCGCTCGCGGCCGACGCCGCGCTCCGGCTCGACGAATGCCCGCGCGCGGGCCGCTTCTGGGGCGCCGCGGCGCTCACCGCGGCCCTGTCGGCGCCCGCGCTGTGGTACTTCCGCGTCTGGGACCGGCCCGGCAACCATCTCTACCCGCCGGCCGAGGCCTTCGAGTTCCTCAAGACCTTCCTATTATGGATTTCGCTGTTCGCGCTTCCGGCGCTCCTGCCGGCGGCGGCCGCTCTGAAGCGGCGCAAGCCCGTGCTGCCCCTGCTCGGCTTCCTCGTCTTGTGCGGACTCGCCTCGGAGGGGCCGCTCTCGCGCGCCGCGGGCGCGGCCGCGCTCACGTGGATCGCCGCGAAGTGCTTCGACGAGCCCGCGCCTTACGGAGTGATGAGCCTGCGCCGGATGTGCTGGCTGCTGATCGCGGCGACGCTCGGACTGCTGTCCATGTCGGCCGCCGAGCCGTACGGGCGCTACCTCGCGGGCATCCTGCCGCCGCTCGCCTACCTCGGCGGACGGTGGATCTCGGAGCTCGCCGCAGGCCGCGGGGCGCCGGCCCTGGCATTGGCCGTTTTTTTTGCGGCGACCAACTGGGCGGGATGGGCGCCGCTCGCCGCGGCCACGGCGCTCGCCGGGCCCGACGAGCCCGTCCAGTCCGTCTCGGGCATGATGCGCCAGCGCCTCCGCGACGCGGCGCCCAGATCGGATCTCCTGCGCTTCGCGCGGGAGACTTGGCGCGGCGCGGACGGCTACATCAACCCGATGGTCGCCGCCATCGTCGCCGGGGGCGGGGGGACGGTCTTCTCGGAGTCCGACGAGCTGTGCTTCATCTTCGCCGCGCGGCTCAAGGCGGTGTATCCCGACGAGCTCCACGTCATCGAGCCCGACTGGCTCCACGTGACGCCCTGGCTCGCGCACGACCTCAAGGCGTCGGCGCAGGTCGCCCGCCTGCTCGCGACGGGCCGCTACGAGCGCGTTCCCGTCGAGGGGGCCCTCAAGCTCTGGGAGAACAACCCCGATCCGCTGTACCGGAACTTCGCCCCGAAGCGCGGCCCGCTCGAGCTGTACCGGCGTAGGCCCTAGGTCCTATTCGGTCGTAGGCCCAAGGGGGCTGGCGCGGTGGGTCTTCTCACGCTACCATTACGGCGTGAGACGCGAAGCCCCCCGAGCTCTCCTCGCTCTCCTCCTCGCGGCCCCCGCTTGGGCCGGCGAGACCGCGACGCCGGAAGTCGTGAAGCCGGAGAAGCGGAACGCGGCGAAGGAGATCAAGGACGCCTGCGACGCCGAGGCCCTGACGGTCCGCCTCGACGACAAGGAAGGCCGCGACCGCGCGAAGGACGCGCAGGGCGCGGCGAACCTCCTGGGCGCGGGCACGATCGGCGAGGCCGACGCGAAGGGCGTGACTCTTTCCCTTAAACGCGGCAAGACCACCGCCAAGAAGTGCCGCGAGCGCCTCGCCCTCTTCGAGACCCGCTACGCCGGCCGCGTCAGCTACGAGCCGACGACCGAGGAGCGCGTCGAGGAAGTGATCAAGCGCCGCGACGCGATGATCCCGCTCGCCCTGCGCAAGGACGCCAAGAGCGCGAAGGCGGCGGCGGGCTTCTTCGACGGCTCGTCCATGTTCTTCGGCGCCTTCAACCAGGAGGCGGAGGAGATCGCGCCCGAGGTCCGGACTTTCACGCCCGTGACGACGGTATCCGACGTCGCCGCCGACGGGCAGCCGAAGACCAACTGGGCTTTCGACGCGCGCCCCGGCTACCAGCGCCCCGCCGGCTTCCGCCCGATGCCGGTCAACGATCCGCCGTCCTTGACGCAGAGCTACGCCGCGCCGACTTGGTCCTCGCGCATCGCGGGCGCCTACGACGCCTCGTCGCAGTGGGTCTCCGACCGCATGACCGACGCCGGCCAGTGGGTCACCGACGCGACGGGCGCGATCAGGAACGCGTGGTTCCGCGGCGTGCAGATGACGTCGGGCCTCGGCTACAAGATGATCCGCGCCTACCGCGACAGCAACTGGGGCACGACGCCGCTCGTCAACGGCCTCAAGCGCATCTTCGCCTACATGAAGGGCAACAATCTCGCCGGGACCGACGTCGCCGTCGGCGACCTCTCGGGCCGCGCGGGCGGCAAGCTCGGCGGCCACAAGTCGCACAAGCGCGGCCGCGACGTCGACATCGGCTTCTACATGACGGATCAGAACGGCAACGAGGTCGAGGCCCGCAACTTCGTGGACTTCGCCTCCGGCCGCGACGGCCTCTCGGGCCGCTACGAGGGCCGCACCGTGCGCTTCGACGCCAAGCGCAACTGGATGCTCGTCAAGGCGATCCTCTCGAATCCCGAGCCCGGCTTCACGCCGACGAACATCTTCGTCGCGACCCATCTCGAGCGCGCCATGATCGCCGCCGCCGAGGGCGACCCCGACGCCAAGCGCGCGGCCGCGTTGATGACGTACGAGCCGCACCACGAGAACCACATCCACCTCCGGGTGGAGTAAGCTCGCGCGCCCCGCGCGGGTAAGACCGGAGCCATGACCTTCGTCGCGACGCCGTTCGCCCGCTTCCTCTTCTGGCTCGATCTCGCCGTCTGCGCCTGCGCTTTGCTCGGCGCCCTCTGGCGGCTCCGCAAGTCCCGCCGCGCGGGGGAGGCGCGCTCCCTCGCGCTCGCCGGCTTCGCGGTCCTCGGCGCGTCCTACGGCTTGGCTCCCTGGATCGCGTGGGGCGTGCTCGACGGCACGATCCGCGGCTTCTGCCTCGCGGTCCGCGCGCTCTGGACGGGCGCCACCGTCGCGGCGCCCGCGCTCGCGCTCGGCGCGGCGGCCGTCTCGCGCCGGCCGCGCTGGGCCGTCCTCGCGGCGGCGCTCGTCGCGCTCAAGTGGTGGGGGGAGGTCGGAGAGCCCGCCCGCCTCGAGATCGAGCGCGCGACGATCGAGGTCGAGGGGCTGCGCTCGCCGGTCAAGGTCGCGCACTTCTCGGATCTGCAGACCGACGGCATCCGCCCGATGGAGCTGCGGGCGCGCGAGGCGGCCAACGCGTTCGACCCGGAGTTCGTCGTCTTCACGGGCGACGTCATGAACCACCGCTCGCTCGCGCCCTCGGTGTTCGAGTATCTATCCGGCTGGAAGGCGCGGCGCGCGAAGCTCTTCGTGGGCGGCGACGTGGACGCGATCGTCTCGCGCGCCGAGCTCAAGGAACTCGCCGGCTTCGAGGCGATCGACGGGAGAGCGAAGATCTTCCAGGCGGGAGGCGCGAGGCTCGCGTTTCTCGGCTTCGGCCTCTTCGACTACAGGCGCGGCGAGAGCCACGCCGAGCTGCTCGTCCGCTCCGCGAAGGCCGACGCGTTCGTCGCGCTCGCGCACCGGCCCGACACCGCGTTCGCGCTCCGCGGCCTGCCGGTCTCGGCTCTGTTCGCCGGCCACACGCACGGCGGGCAGGTCGTGATCCCGGGCTTCGGCCCGCCCGTCACGCTCACGCGCGTGCCGCGGGACGCGGCCGCCGGCGGCGTCCGGCGCTTCGAGGGCCTGACGCTCTCGCTGTCGCGCGGCTTCGGCTGGGAAGGCCACTTGGCGCCGCGCGTGCGCCTGTTCTGCCGGCCGCACCTGATCCTGGCCGAGCTGGTCCCTCCGCGAGGCGGAAGTGATAAGATGCCTCCGCATGCGGCGTCTCCTGCTCCCGCTTCTCGTCCTTCTCCCGCACGCCGCGGCGCGCGCTGAGCTCTCCTCCGGCGGAGGCTCGGGCACCGTCTCAGTCGCGGCCGGGGACCTGCTCTACACCGCGGTGCCGCTGCGCGCGGGGATCAACGGCCAGTTCAGCCTGCGGCGCCTGGCTCCCGACGGCGGCGTCTACTGGGAGCAGAAGTGGGGCCGCGGCCAAGGCGAGGATCCGACCTCGCTCGCGGTGACGCCCGACGGCGGCGCGGTCGTCGCGGGCGCGCTGCGGCGCGGCTGCTTCGCCGCCCGCTTCGGCGCCGACGGCCGCCTGATCTGGGAGGCCGCGCCGAGCGCGAGCGGCCAGTGCCGCCCCGCGGGCATCGTCGTCGACGCCGAGGGAGCGTCCTACCTGCTCGCGACCGCGAGCGGCGCCGCCGGCTTCGAGGCGGTCGTCTGGAAATTCAACGCGCGCGGCGAGCAGCTGTGGGACTACCGCTACCGGCGGATCTCGGACGTCTACGCGCAGAACCTCTACCTCGACCCGCGCGGCGACCGCCTGCGCGCCTTCGTGCTGCGCAAGAACGGCGCGGAGTTCGTCGAGGAGTTCTTCCGCCTCGACCTCGCCGGCCGTCTTCTTTAAGGCCCGAAGGGAAGTTTCGACTCGGCCTTGAGCAAGGCGCGCTCGAGCTCGGTCGGGGGGAAGCGCAGGCGAGAGGACTCCACGCGCGAGCCGCGGCGGACTTTCCTCTCCACGAACTCGCCGCGGTCGCCGTAGATCAGCGCCGCGTCCGCCTCGTGAGGAAAGACGGGCTCGGACAGCCCGGAAAACGGATCCTTCGCGAACTTGAGCGGGTCGATGCGCTCGGGCATGCCGAGCTCCTCGGCCGTCTTCGCCGCCTCGCCTCGCCAGTCGCCGGTGCTCGCGTCGACGCGGAAGGCGCGGCGGACGCCGGCGGCGTCGTAGTCGGCCGAGGCGATCAGGAACTTGGGTTCGGCGCGGACGACGCGCACGAGCGCGAAGCTCGAGACGGCCTTCGCCGCCTCCTTCGCGGACTCGCCGTCCTGGCGCGGCGTCGCGCGCGGGCGGGCGCCCGTCGCGATGGACGCCCGGGGCTTCTCGCCCTGATGCCGCGCGGACACCTCGGCGAACACCGCGCCGAAGTCGCCATCGAGCACGAGCAAGGTCTCGGTCCGGCGGCGGATCTTCCCGTCGTCGGAGAACTGGTAGACGCCGCGCAGGCTCCCGTCGCGGCGGTCCTCGACCTTGAAGCCGCCTGGCTCGGAGGTCCGGTCGAAGTAGGTCTTCTCGTTCGAGAACAGCCCGAGCGGCTCGCCGAGCGTCGCCGTGCCGTCGACGCGGTCGATGAGCATGGACGCGTAGCGCTTGCCCGCGGCGGCGGGGGAGGCGAGCAGCAGGGCGAGCGCGGTCATTCGGAGCACAGCTTGAGGCCGACGATCCCGCCGACGATCAGCGCGAGGCACGCGAAGCGGGCGGCGGTGCGCGGCTCGCCCAGAAAGGCCATGCCGACGATCGCGGTGCCCGCGGCGCCGATGCCGGTCCAGACGGCGTAGGACGTCCCCGCCGGGAGGCGGCGCATGCCCTGGGAGAGCAGCACGAAGGAGAGGATCATCATGGCGACCGTCGCGGCCGACACATACGGGCGGCGAAAACCGTCCGACAGTTTGAGGCCCACCGCCCAGGCGATCTCGCACAGGCCCGCCAGCAGGATCCAGGTCCAAGGGCTCATGATGAGAGGATATCAATTTGCAGGAAGGCCGCCGGACATGATAAAATCGACGGCGTCGCATCCAAGCTCTCGCCCAGTTGGCGCAGTGGTAGCGCGTTCCCTTGACATGGGAAAGGTCATAGGTTCAAATCCTATACTGGGCACCATTCGACCGAAGCCCGCTCCGGAAAACCTCCGGGGCGGGCTTCCTTTTTCTACAAAAAAGAGTCAACAAAGCCGGACAGATTCGTAACAGCCAGGTGCTTGTCGGACCCCTAGCCGAATGTTATCATCAGCGCGACGGATTTTGACGTAAAACCCCTCAGCATAAAAGGAATATAGACAGATGCCCGCCGCCGACATCGTCCGCGCCGAAGACCCCAACTCCCAGGAGGCCCTCGACGCGCTCCGCCACTCCTGCGCGCACGTCCTGGCTCAAGCGGTCCAGGAGCTGTTCCCGGGCACCAAGCTGACGATCGGCCCCGCCATCGAGCACGGGTTCTACTACGATTTCGACTCCGAGCACCGCTTCACCGAGGCGGACTTCAAGGCGATCGAGCGCAAGATGCTCCAGATCGTCGAGGGCAACCACGACTTCAAGGGCCAGGAAGTCACGTACGAAGAGTCCAAGAAGTACTGGGAAGCGCGCGGCGAGAAGTACAAAGTCGAGCTCCTCGAGGGCTTCAAGGACCAGAAGCTCACCCATTACTCGCACTCGACTTTCACGGACCTCTGCCGCGGCGGCCACACGCCGTCGACGAAGGCCATCCGCCACTTCAAGCTCCTCTCCGTCGCCGGCGCGTACTGGCGCGGCGACGAGAAGAACGCGATGCTCCAGCGCATCTACGGCACGGCTTGGCCGACGAAGCAGCAGCTCCAGGACCACCTCAAGATGCTCGAGGAGGCCAAGAAGCGCGACCACCGCAAGCTCGGTCCCGCCCTCGGCCTCTTCTCGATCGAGGAGCTCGCCGGCCCCGGCCTCATCTTCTGGCACCCGAAGGGCGGCCGCATGCGCCTCATCATGGAAGACTGGCTCCGCGCCGAGGCGCTCAAGCGCGGCTACCAGATGGTCTACTCGCCGCATATCGCGAACAAGGATCTCTGGAACGTCTCCGGCCACACCGGCTTCTACCGTCAGAACATGTTCGGCGAGATCGAGGTCGAGAAAGCCGACTACATGCTCAAGCCGATGAACTGCCCGTGCCACATCCTCATCTACAAGGGCGGCCTGCGCAGCTACAAGCAGCTTCCGATGCGGCTGGCCGAGCTCGGCACGGTCTACCGCTACGAGCGCTCCGGCGTGCTCCACGGCCTCATGCGCGTGCGCGGCTTCACGCAGGACGACGCCCACATCTTCTGCACCCCCGAGCAGATCGAGTCCGAGATCGAGGGCTGCCTCGACTTCGCGCTCAAGGTCTTCGAGGTGTTCGGCTTCAAGCAGTACAAGATGGAGGTCTCGACCTGGGACCCCGAGAAGCCCAACGACTACGTCGGCGAGTCCGAGGAGTGGACGCGCGCGACGAACGCGCTCGTCTCCGTGCTCGACCGCCGCAAGACGCCCTACAAGCTCTGCAAGGGCGAGGCCGCGTTCTACGGCCCGAAGATCGACGTCAAGCTCATCGACGCGATCGGCCGCCCGTGGCAGCTCTCGACCGTGCAGTTCGACTTCAACCTGCCGAAGCGCTTCGAGATGGAGTACGTGGGCTCCGACGGCAACCGCCACCGCCCGCTGATGGTGCACCGCGCACTCTACGGGTCGATCGAGCGCTTCTTCGGCATCTTGGTCGAGCATTACGCGGGCAATTTCCCGCTGTGGCTCGCCCCCGTGCAGATCAAGATCCTGACCTTGACCGAGGAACAGGACGCCGCCGCCGAGGCCGCGCGCAAGACGCTCGAGGACGCCGGCCTGCGCGTCGAGCTCGACCTGCGCCGCGAGCGCATCGGCCACAAGATCCGCGAGACGACCCTCGAGAAGGTCCCGTACATGGTGATCATCGGACCGAACGACGTCGCCGCCGGCACCATCTCCGTGCGCCTCAAGGACGGTCGCCAGTTCAACGGCCTCACGATGGACGAGTTCGTCGCCAAAATCAAGAAGGAAGCCGAGGAGAAGCATACGACCTCGGATTGGCCGGCCCAAGCGCCGGCTCAAGGATAAGAATGAAAGCGATTCTCGCCGCGACGCTCATCTTCGCGACGGCTTCGGCGGCCCGCGCCGCCAAGCCGGAGTTCGACGCCCAGGCCGAGGAGGCGGCGTTCAACTCCGCGACCCAGCTCTTCCAGGAGACCGGCCGCGACAAGCTCGCGGTCGTCCAGGCGTTCGAGAACTTCACGACGCAGTTCGCCCGCTCCCCGCGCTCGACCGACGCCGAGTTCCTGATCGGCGAGGCGTACATGCAGCACGCGCTCTCCATCCTCAAGGCCGAGGCGACGGCCAAGAAGACGTCGTCGGCCCGCCTGCTCGCGCCGAAGAACCCCGCCGCCGTCAAAGCGCTGCAGGACGCGCGCAAGGCGTATCAGAACGTCATCAACGACAAGCGCTCCGGCCTCGCCGCCTCCGCGCAGTACCGCCTCGGCGAGGTCGCCTACAACGAGAAGGATTGGGAGCGCGCCGTCGCCGAGTTCAAGGAGGTCGAGCGCCGCCACCCGAAGGCGTACAACAACCCCGAGGCGCTGATGGGCATCATCTACGCCGACTTGGCCCTCGAGCAGTTCTCCCAGGCCGAGGCG
>CAYVFO010000041.1:10241-18668 GCA_964450975.1 uncultured Elusimicrobia bacterium
AGGCGAACCTGTTCCTGCTCGGCGAGACCTACCCCACTTTCCTCAAGGAGCCCGCCGTGCTGTACGCGCAGGGCATCGTCGCGCTGCACAAGGGCGACTACGCCGGCGCCGAGCGCGCGCTCAAGCAGGTCAAGACCGCCGAGGCGCAGTACTACCTCGGCAAGACGTTCCTGCTCTCCAAGCGCGCGTACCTCGCGGCCGCCGCGTTCGAGAACCTGATCCGCGACTACAAGGACTCCGAGCTCAAGGAGGAGGCGCAGTTCTTCATCGGCGACAGCTTCTTCCTCGCCGAGGACTTCAACGGCGCCATCTCCAAGTACCAGGCGTTCATCGCGATCTACCCCGAGAGCCCGCTGCGCGTCTCCGCGCTGTTCCGCATCGGCTCGTCGTACTTCCAGAAGAAGGACTACGTCGAGGCGCGCGCGAACTTCCAGGCCGTGCTCGACCGCTACCCGAAGGACTTCTTCGCGCCGCTCGCGCAGTTCTTCATCGCCGAATCGCACCTCGTTTCGGGGCAGACGCGCGAGGCTCTCTTCGCCTACACGAAGGTGATCACGCAGTACCCCGACGCGGTCAAGATCACGCCGCTCGCCTACTTCAAGCTCGCCTGGTGCCAGCACCAGGTCGGCGACTACATGCAGGCGATCCAGACGGGCTCGAACTTCGTCGCGCAGTATCCGAACCACGTGCTCGCGAAGAACGTCTACCTCATCATGGCGAACGCGCAGATCCAGCTCAAGCGCTACGTCGAGGCGACGAGCAGCTTCCAGCGCATCATCGACTTGGCGCCCTCGTCGGACATCGCCGAGCAGGCCTTGTTCTCGATCCTCAAGAACCAGTACGACCAGAAGGCGTTCAACTCGATCTTGACCTCGTACCAGTTCATCTTCCGCCACCTGCCGCCGTCGAAGTCGAAGTGGCGCTCGATGTCCTACCTGTACGCGGCCGAGGCGTATCTCGCGCTCAACCAGGTCGACGAGGCGAAGGTCATCTACGAGATGATCCTCAAGGTCTACCCCGACGATCCCGCCGCGTTCTTCGCGCAGGACGGCCTCGCGTGGTGCTACTCGTACAAGGGCGAGGACGTCATGGCTCTCGAGTCGCGCCAGAAGCTCAAGGACATGATGGCGGTCGCGACGTCTTCGTTCTCGTTCACCGGCCTCAACGAGCTCGGCATCGCCGACTCGATGTTCAACCAGAAGAACTACGAGGACTCCTACTCGCTCTACGAGAAGTTCGCGCGCGAGAACCCGACCGCGCCCGAGGCGCCGTCCGCTCTCTACCGCGCGGCGATGTCCTCCTATCACCAGCGCTTCTACACGCAGGCGATCGACCTCTGGCGCAAGCTGATCGCGCAGTACCCGCAGGCCAAGGACGCGCCGCTCGCGCGCTCGCAGGTCGCGGACACTCTCTTCCGCGCCCAGAAGTACGGGGAGTCCATCGCGGCGTACCGCGAGATCCTCAACGGCGATCCGAAGGGGCCGGGCGCGCCGCTCGCGCACCTGCGCATCGCGCAGGCGGCGTACAACGCGAAGGACGACGCGCAGGCGATCAAGCAGGTCCAGGAGCTCGTCGCCGCGTTCCCCGCGGCGCCCGAGGCCAACGACGGCCTCGACATCCTCGAGGGCGTGTTCGACCGCACCCGCGGCCTCGACTACAAGACGAGCCTGCGCGCGATCGTGACGTCCCAGCCCGGCACGCCGATCGGAGGCGAGGCGCAGTTCCGCCTCGCGCGCCGCGCGTTCGAGGCGAAGGATTGGGCGTCGGCCGCGTCCGACTTCCAGAAGTTCTCGGTCGACTTCACGAACCACCCGGAGCTGCCGAAGGCGCAGTTCTACCTCGGCGAGAGCTACTTCAACCAGCAGAAGTGGCAGGACGCGATCCCGGCGTTCGAGCGCCTGCTCGGCAACTTCGAGAAGTCCGACGACACGCCGCTCGCGGTGTTCCACCTCGCGAGCGCGTACTACAACCTCGAGAAGTTCGAG
Organism: uncultured Elusimicrobia bacterium; assembly: GCA_964450975.1. Taxonomy (GTDB): domain Bacteria; phylum Elusimicrobiota; class Elusimicrobia; order UBA1565; family UBA9628; genus GWA2-66-18. Next base: position 12,227 of record CAYVFO010000041.1, read on the forward strand.
GAGGCGACGCGCCACTACTCGCGCCTCATCGAGGAGTACCCGACCTCGCCCTACGTCGCGCCCGCCCAGTTCAACCTCGCGCTCGCCTACAAGAAGCTCGGCAAGCTCGACATGGCGCAGTACGCCTATCAGAAGTACGTCGCGGCCGCCAAGCCCAACGACGCCCAGGCGCAGAACGCGCTCTGGGAGACGTACCAGATCCAGCGCGACCGCAAGGACTACGAGGGGGCCATCGCGACCCTCGAGCAAATCCGCTCCGGCCAGGGCACCGACGGCGAGCTCGCGCTCGAGGTCATGTACCGCATCTCCGAGGTCCACACCGCCGCCGGACGCCCCGACGAGGCGCAGACGACCTGGGACAAGATGCGGACGATGAAGCCGCTCGGCTCCGCGTTCCGCCTGCAGGCGCTCGCGAAGCTCGGCGAGGCGTACGAGAAGGCCGGAGATCTCTCCGGCGCCGCGGACGTCTACGAGGACTACGCGCGCGCCGCCCCGAAGGACCTCGCCGCGAAGGCCGCCGCGCGCGCCGCGGCGCTGCGCAAGCAGCCCGGCGGCGGCAAGAAGACGAAGGCCGCGCCTCGCGCGTCCGAGTCGACCGACGTGGACGGCCAGGTCGCTCCCGACGGCGGCGGCACGATGGTGATGCCCGCCGACGAGGCGCCGGCCAAGAAGAGCGCGACGAAGAAGCCCGCGCCGGCGAAATCCGGCGCGAAAGGCCGCCGCGGCGGCGAGCCCAATTTGCCCGGCATGCCGGCCGCCGAAGATATCCAGTAACTCAGGAGACGCCCGATGGACATGATGTCGATGCTGCGCGAGAGCTTCACTCTCATCATCCTTCTGTTCTGCTCCGTTCTGTCCGTCACCTTCGCTCTCGAGCGCTGGTGGTACTTCCGCACCGCCCAGGCGTCGCCCGACGACGTCCTCGGCCACGTGCGGAAGAGCCTCGAGGGGGGCAAGACCGACGCCGCCGCCGCGTACTGCCAGAAGCATCCGTCCGCGGTCGCCCAGGTGATTCAGTACGGCCTGATCCACGCGTCCCGCTCGCGCAAGGACCTCGAGGAGCTCATGCTCAGCAAGCTCAAAGAAGAGCGCGTGAAGCTCGAGCGCTTCCTCGGCGTCCTCGGCACGCTCGGCAACATCTCGCCCTTCATCGGCCTCTTCGGCACGGTCGTCGGCATCATCAAGGCCTTCCAGGATCTCGCGGCGTCCGGCACCGGCGGCCCCACGGTCGTCGCCAAGGGCATCGCCGAGGCGCTCGTCGCCACGGCGGCCGGCCTGCTCGTCGCAATTCCCGCGGCGATCCTCTACAACTACTTCATGCGGCGCCTGAAGGTCATCACGGTCGACATGGAGGTCGCCTCGGCGCGCCTCCTCGTGATGCTCGGAGCGAAATAAGAGGAACCCATGGCCGGCGCAGCCCAGAAAGACGACGAGCCGATAACGAACATAAACGTCACCCCTCTGGTGGACGTTTGCCTCGTGCTCGTCATCATCTTCATGGCCGTCGCGCCGATGGCGGTCACGCTCGGCATCAAGGTGCTCGAGACGCGGCCGTCGAACGCGGAGGGCAAGGCCTCCGTGGACGAGAACGTGTCCATCAGCATCGCTCCCGACGGCTCGATCTCGATCAACGGCCAGAAGACCGACGGCATGACCTTCCGGCCCACTTTGAACGCGGCCCTCGCGAAGAGCAAGGACAAGATGGTCGTGATCACGGCCGACGCCAGGAACAAGGTCGGTCTCGTCGTCGAGGTGCTCGACGCCTCGAAGCAGGCCGGCGCGCTCAAGCTCGCCGTGATGAAGGCCGAGGGGGGGACCTGACATGGCCGGCGCCGCCATCGACAGCGACGATCCCATCACGGACATCAACATCACGCCGCTCGTCGACGTCTGCCTCGTGCTCGTCATCATCTTCATGGTGACCGCGCCGATGTTCTCCGAGCCCGCGATCAAAGTCGAGCTTCCCGCCGCGCACACGCGCGAGGGCGAGGAGGCCGACAAAATCACGATCACCCTCTCCAAGGACGGCGAGTACGCGATCGACCAGGCCAAGTTCACCGATCCGAAGGCGATGCAGGACGTGCTGCGCGGCCTCCTGCTCGAGAAGGACTCGAAGATGGTCATCCTGCGCGCCGACAAGGACGCGCTCCACGGCCAGCTCACCGATTTGATGGCGCGCGCCAAGGACGCGGGCGCCGTGTCGCTGACGATCGCGACGGAACAGAAGAAATGATCCGGGGGTCACATTAAGGCATGACGGGACGGATGCCCACGTCGGTGGCGGTCTCGCTCGCGGGCCACGCGGCCTTCCTCGCCGCGTTCCTCGGGCTCGTCCACACGGACCCGAAGGAGGCCGCGCGCGTCGTCGAGGGCGTGGACCTGCTGATCGCCCCGTCCCGCCCGAAGCCCCAGCCCGGCGTCGTCAAGCCGCAGCTCTCCACGATGGACTTCCTCAAGATGGCACTGCCCTCGGCCCCGCCGCGCCGCGCCGAGCTCGCCGCCGTCGACGTGAAGACGCCCGACCGCAAGCTCAAGCTCGCCGACGCGCCGAAGCTCGAGGACAGCTCGCGCAAGGCGACGGCCAAGCTCGACGCCCTCGACCTCTCGCGCGAGCGCTCGGTCAAGGCCGCGAGCCTCACGGCCGAGCCGATCAGCCGCCGTCAGGCCGCGGCGACTTTGGCGTCGATGCCGAAGCTCGAGGACGTCGGCCGGCGCCGCGTGAGGAACCTCCCCGAGGCCATCGCGCTCGAGGACAAGCGCCGCGAGGCGACCGCGATCCTGGGCGGAGCGCTCGACACGGCCAAGCCGGTCTCCCGCCGCGCCGCCGTCCAGGCCGCCGCCGCGCTGACCGAGGCCGAGAACGCGCCCGCGCCCGCCGCCCGCAAGGGGCTCGACATCCTGCCCGACGCGATCTCGCTGCGCGAGCGTCCCGAGGCGGTCGCCGCGCCCAAGCTCGACAAGATGGCGGAAGCGCCGCGCCTCGAGCGCCGCGCCGCCGCCGCGGCCGCCGAGGGCGGCCCCAAGAAGGGCATCGACATCGAGGGCCCGCTCGCCGACCGCAAGGTCGTCGCCTCCGCCGTGCCCGCGTTCCCGGACTGGGCGCGCTCGCAGGGCATCCTCGAGGCCGAAGTCGCGATCCGCTTCAACGTCGACGCCGACGGAAGCGTCATGCCGGGAATGCGCGTCGAGCGCACCTCGGGCTACGGCCGCCTCGACAAGCTCTGCATGGACTCGCTGCGCAATTGGAAGTTCGCGCCCGCTCCGGGCTCGGGCGCGCAGTGGGGCGTCATCACCTTCCGCTTCGTCTTGGAGTGAACATGAAAGTCATCGCCTCGATACTGATCCTGGCCGTCGGCGCCTCGGCGCAGACGCCTCCCGCCGCTCCCGCGACTCCGGCGCCCGGCGGCATGCCCGCCGAGGTCGTCATCAAGGCCGAGGGCGGCACGAAGCTCAGCGACCAGAAGCCGCCCCTCAAGATCGAGATCGACCCGTTCGAGACGATCCGCCCCTCGCTCAAGCCCGACGAGAACCTCCTGCTCGCGGTCTCGCCGCTGACGGTCTCCTGGCGCCGCACGCACCCCGAGTCCCTGATGAACGAGCGCGTGATCCAGCCGTGGCGCACGACGTTCTCCCAGCGCGCCGGCATCTCCTTCCGCATCAAGGACCAGCTCGAGACCTTGCTCGGCGGCAAGCTCGAGCCCAAGGAGGCGAAGAAGTGGGGCTGGAGCCTCACGATCGCCGACGAGGAAGGCCGCGTGTTCCACAACTACTCCGGCTCCGGCGATCCGCCCGAGGAGATGCTCTGGTCCGGCCAGAACGAGCAGAACGAGTGGGTCCGCGCGGGCCGCTCGTACTCCGCCGTCTACACCTTCACGAGCCCCGACGGCTCTCCGCGCACCACCGTCGGCAAGCCGCTCCTGTTCAAGGGCATCGTCCACCAGGAGGACACCGGCCTGCACATCAGCCTCGATTCCTCGGCGCTGTTCGGCACGGGCAAGAGCGCCTCGGAACTGCAGGGCCCGATCGGCCCCGACGTCCTCCGCTCGGCCGCCGACCTCGTGAAGCGCAAGTTCTCCGGCATTCCGATCTCCGTCCGCGTCTTCGCGAACACCAAGGAGCTCGGCGAGGCCCAGGCCAAGACCGTGCAGGAGTACCTCCTGCGCGAGCTCATGGTCGCCAACCGCCACATCGGCGTGGACGCGACCCGCGCGCCGTTCTCCGATCAGCGCGTCGAGATCGTGCTCCTCAACCGCTGACCGTCTCGACGTGAGGATTCCGCCCTTCGCGCTCGAGCGCTACTTCGCCGAGCACGAGTTCTCGACGAAGTACCTGCTGTCGAGCTCGGACTGCGACGGCCTCGCCATGAGCGAGCTCTTGTCGTGGGCCGATCCCGAGGCGAAAGGCCTGTGGGAGAAGCTCACGCTCGGCTACACCGAGTCGCAGGGGCTGCCCATCCTGCGCCGCGAGATCGCCTCCCTTTATATGGGCGTCTCGCCCGAGCAGGTGTTCGTCGCCGCCCCGCAGGAGTGCATCCTCATCGCGATGCAGTGCCTGCTCGAGAAGGGCGACCGCGTCGTCTGCACGTTCCCCGGCTACCAGTCGCTCTACCAGCTCGCGGAGTCCATGGGCTGCGAGGTCGACCGCTGGGAGCCGTCGGGGGAGGGGGAGTGGCGCTTCCGCCTCGAGGACCTCGAGAAGAAGCTCACGCCGAAAACGAAGCTCCTGATCGTCAATTTCCCGCACAATCCGACCGGCGCGCTTCCCTCGGCGGATGAGTTCCGAAAGCTCGTCGAGCTCGCGCGCTCGCGCGGCGTGCGCGTGTTCTCGGACGAGATGTACCGGATGCTCGAGCTCGACCCGAAGGACAGGCTGCCCTCGGCCTGCGAGCTCGACGACTCCGCGATCGTCCTCTTCGGCATGTCGAAGACCTTCGGGCTCGCGGGACTGCGCGTGGGCTGGCTGATCGTCAAGGACGCGGAGACGCGCGAGCGCTTCGCCGAGTACAAGGACTACACGACGATCTGTCCGGCGACGCCGAGCGAGCTGCTCTCGCTGATCGGGCTGCGCTCGCGCGAGCGGATCCTAGAGCGCCACCGCGCGCGCGCCAAGCGCAACCTGGGGCTGCTCGACGCCTTCTTCGCGAAGCGCTCCGGCGAGCTCGCGTGGAGCCGGCCTAAGGCGGGCACCATCGGCTTCGCGCGGCTCTTGAAGGGCGACGCCGAGGCCTACTGCGCGAAGGCCAGGTCGGCGGGCGTCCTGCTGCTGCCCTCGACGGTGTACGGGTGGCCGAAGCCGGCGGTTCGGTTCGGGTTCGGGCGGGAGAACCTGCCCGAGGCGCTGAAGGCGCTGGAGACCGTTCTCTAGTACGCGGACCAGACCGACCCTTTCGTGTCGGTGTGCGTGCAGTTCACCCAGACCTGTCCGTAGTAGAAGTCGGAGGGCACGCTGTCGAAGATCCACCCGCTGACGTCGGTGGGGCCGACGCCCATCGAGCCCAGGAGGACCGCGCTGCCGTCGGAGTGGTAGTTCGGGGTCTTCGCCTGCGGGATCGCGGTCAGGTACTTGCCCGCGACCGTCAGCGCGATGGGATCGGCCGGGTGTTGGCCGTCCATGTCCGCGTAGTAGATGCTCATCGCGCCGCGGAACGCGCCGAGGTTGCCCTTCGAGGCGCCTTCCTGCGACTTGCGGATGAGGTCCGCGAACTTGGGGATGGCGATCGAGGCGAGGATGCCGATGATGGCCACGACGATCATCAGCTCGATCAGCGTGAACCCGTGTCGCTTTTTCATGACCATCAGTATACCCGAAAAAAAACCCCGTAGAAACGCCTCAATCGTCAATGGCAAATCCGGCCGATTATGCTATGAATCGGGCATGGCCAAGACCATCTACTGCTTCGGCGACGCGCAGGACGTAAAGGCGGTTTCGCGGCTCGACCGCGAGGCGGCCCGGGCGCTGTTGGGCGGCAAAGGCGCGGGTCTCTTCGAGATGTCGCGCATCGGTCTGCCGGTGCCTCCGGGCTTCACGGTCACGACCGACGTCTGCCGCGCCTACTACGCGCGCAAGCAGGAGAAGGGCCTCACGCGCCACGCGATGCGCCACCCGGACCGCTCGGCCAAGTCCATGGGACGCGAGGTCGTCGGCGAGTTCGTCGAGGCGGTCAAGAAGCTCGAGAAGAACACGACGCGCCGCTTCGGCGACGTCGCCAATCCGCTCCTCGTCTCCGTGCGCTCGGGCTCGAAGTTCTCGATGCCCGGCATGATGGACACGGTTCTCAACCTCGGCCTCAACGACAAGACGGTCCGCGGCCTCGAGGCGCAGACGGGCAACCCCCGGTTCGCGTGGGACTGCTACCGCCGCTTCATCGCGATGTTCGGCAACGTCGTGAAGGGCATCGACAAGGACCACTTCGAGGCCGCGCTGCGGCAGGTCAAGGCCGCCG
>CAYVFO010000041.1:18678-19035 GCA_964450975.1 uncultured Elusimicrobia bacterium
GTGCGCAGCGACGCCGACCTCTCGACGCAGGCGCTCCAGAAGCTCGTCGGCATCTTCCAGGCGATCTACGAGGAGCACTCCGGCTTCCCGTTCCCGCAGGAGCCCGGCGACCAGCTCCGGCTCGCCGTCACCGCCGTGTTCGAGTCGTGGAACAACCCGCGCGCGATCGCGTACCGCAAGCTCAACCGCATCCCCGACGACATCGGCACCGCGTGCACCGTGCAGGCGATGGTGTTCGGCAACATGGGGACCGACTGCGCGACCGGCGTCGGCTTCACTCGCGATCCCGGGACCGGCGAGCGCCGCTTCTACGGCGAGTTCCTGGTCAACGCCCAGGGCGAGGACGTCGTCGCCCTG
>CAYVFO010000042.1:0-10176 GCA_964450975.1 uncultured Elusimicrobia bacterium
CCGACGCCGAGGAGTACATCCCCGAGTGGATGCTCAAGCTCGGCATCGCGGCGTTCGCGCTCGCGGCCTCCATCGGCTTCTGGCTCGCGTGGGACGGGGGCTGGCCGATCGTCCTCTACACGCTCCTCGGCGGCGCCGCCGCCGTCTGGTACGTCGGCCCGCCGATCCGCTGGGTCTACCGCGGCTTGGGCGAGACCGTCATCGGCCTCTCCTACGGCCCGTGGATGGTGCTGGGCTCGCTGCACCTGCACACGCACCGCTTCTCGTGGGGCGCGCTGCTCGCCTCCCTCGTTCCGGGCCTCTTGATCACCGCGCTCGCGACGGTCAACAACATCCCCGACTTCCACCAGGACCGCCTCGTCGGCAAGCGCAACCTGGTCGTGCGCCTGGGCCGCAAGAACGGCCGCTACCTCTACCTCGCGATGTCGATGGCGGGCCTGCTCGCGATCCCCGCGGGCGTCGCCCTCGGCGTCTTCCCGAAGCTCACTTTGCTCGCCGCCGCGGCCGGCCTGCCGCTGTGGGTCATGAGCCTGCGCGCCGGCGCCTCGACGTGGGACACCCCGCGCCTGTTCATGCCGGCGATCCGCGCGATCGTCCAGTGCTACGCGCTCACGACGGCGCTCTTCGCGCTCACGGCGGCGCTCGGATGAGGATCGAGTCCTTCGCCGCCCCGACGATGGTCACCTGGCAGCTGACGCGGGATTGCGACCTCGCGTGCCTGCACTGCTGCACCGACTCCGCGCCGGGCAAGGCGCTGCCGGGCGAGCTGACGCGCGAGCAGGCGCTGAAGCTCGCCGGCGAGATCGCGAAGGCGGGCGTCCCGTACGCGATGATCGTCGGGGGGGAGCCCACTCTCGTCCCGCACTTCGCCGAGGTCTGCCGCCTCCTCTCCGACGCCGAGGTCCTGCTCAAGATCGAGACCAACGGCCAGAATTTCGACGTCGCGCCCCTCAAGGGCCTGGCGATCCGCTCGATCCAGATCTCGCTCGACGGCGCGACGCCCGAGACGTACGCCAAGCAGCGCGTGAACGGCTCGCTCGAGAAGGCCGTCGCCGCGTGCGAGGCGGTCGTCGCCGCCGGCCTGCCGCTCGAGGTCACCTTCGCGCCGACCAAGCTCAACATCCACGAGGCCGAGGCCGTCATCGACCTCGCCGCCTCTCTCGGCGCGTTCCGCTTCAACACCGGCAAGCTCATGCGCCTCGGCACCGCGGCCAAGCTCTGGGACCGCCTCGAGCCCAACGTCTCCCAGTACGAGGCCTTCCTGCGCATGCTGCGCTCGAAGAAGGCGCCGCTCGAGCTGTGCTTCGAGCCCTTCTCGCTGGAGGAGGAGCTCGCCAGCCGCCGCCTCGAGCCCGCGGGCACCTTGCTCATCCTGCCCGACGGGCGCGTCAAGGTCGCCGCGCCTCTGCCCTTTACGTGCGCCGACCTTAAAACGCAAGATTTCCTCTCCGCGTGGGAGTCGTACAAGCTCGCGTGGGGAAATCCGATCGTGCTGTCCGCTCTCGACCGCCTCGCCGCCGACCCGTCCGCCGCCGCGGAGGCGAACATGTGGGTCGAGCTGAAATCTCAAGATATGCCGGCCGTGGTCTGACCGGCTAGAAGGAGTCACAATGAACGACCAGAGGACCGTGACCGATGCCAAGGCCGAGCCGAAGCTCGCTTGGGAGACGCCCTCCATGGAGGAAGTTTCCGAGCGCGTGATGGCTCAGCCGTACATCCGTTTCACGTGACGCACCGGAGGGGGGCGTCCGTGGGCGACTACGGCGCCCCCCTCTTTCTTGCCTGGCAGCTGTCCAACCGCTGCACCGGGCGCTGCCTGCACTGCTGCGAGGAGTCGGGGCCGGACAAGGCCTGGCCCGACGAGATGAACCGCGAGCAGGCGCTGTCGCTCGCCCGCCAGATCGTCTCGAACGGCATCGCGTACGTCGCCTTCGGCGGCGGCGAGCCGATGGGAAGCCCCTGGGCGCTCGAGATCTTCGACATCCTGACCAAGGGCGGCGTCGAGATCAAGATCGAGACCAACGGCCTCGACCTGACCGACAAGGTCTGCGACGAGCTTCAGCGCATGAAGATCGCGTGCGTGCAGATCTCGATCGACGGCAAGGACGCCGCGACGCACGAGAAGCTCCGTCCCGGTTCGGGCTACGCGCCCGCGTGGGCCGCGATCGACCGCCTCGTGAAGAGGGGACTCGAGCCCGAGCTCGTCTTCATCCCGACCAAGATCAACGTCGGGGACGCCGTCGCCGTCTACGAGCAGGCCGCCGCGCGCGGCATCCGCACTTTCGTGACGGGCCCGATGATGCGCTTGGGCCGCGCCGCCTGGGCTTGGGATTCGCTCGCCGCGACCGACGAGCAGTGGAAGGAGGCCGTGCTCGGCCTCAAGGCCGCGGCCGCCGCGCTCAAAGGGCCGAAGCTCGCCATCTACCCGTGGGGCATCCAGCAGGAGATGGTCACTCGCGCCGAAAGCCCCCAGAGCATGGTCCTCGTCGTCCCCAACGGCCGCGCCAAGCTTCTCAACGCCCTGCCGTTCGCCGTCGCCGACCTCCGGACGGAAAGCCTCTCCTCCGCCTGGCCCAAGGTCGGCGCCGCCTGGAAGTCCAAGGACGTCCAGGACTTCGTGCGCCGCGCCCAGACCGAGACCGATCTCCTCAAGCACGCCAACGAGTGCTGGGACATCGGTCACAAACTCGTTACAACTGGTTGACGGAACGCGGCTGGCCCCCGTCTCCCGACGGGCGCATACTGAACCCGGGGACTCCCGCGCGCGCCGGTTTGCAACAAAAAGGCCTATGGTGACTACTGGCCCGCGCGGCAACCTTGATACAGTGCGGACGGTCTTATGGGAGATATCTACAAGGAAGTCGGCGAGCACATCCGCGCCAGGCGGCTCCAGCAGGGGCTGACGCTGGAGGACCTCTCTGAGCTGTCGGGCCTGCACGCCTCCTACATCGGCCAGATCGAGCGCGGCGTCAAGAAGAGCAGCCTCAAGACCGTCTCGTCCCTGGCCAAGGCCCTCGGCGTGCCGGTCGGAAAGCTCTTCGACGACGGCACCTCCAAGGACGGCTCGCTCGCCCAGCGCCTCGACGCCGCCGTGCGCGCCAACAACGACGCCGAGAAGAGGTTCCTCCTCGACCTCATCAAGCAGCTGGCCAAGGGCCTCCGGGACCTCCGGGCCCGCTAGGCCCTTTTCCGCGAGAGCCTTCCCCTATAGGCCCACGCGCGCGCTCTCCGGCGCGGCTACACTGTCGAAATGAGGCTGCTTGCGGCGCTGTTCTGCGCGGTTCTGGCCTTGCCGGCGGCGGCCGGCGTCGTCGCCCGGGTTCCGGTCATGGCGGCGCCGCTCGTGGTCCCCGGCCCCGTCATTTCCGAGCTCAACGCCCAGCTCAAGCCGCTCGTCAACGCGCAGACCCTGCCCCAGCTCCAGGCCGCCTTCCAGGCGACCATCATCCCGGCGCCCGTCGCCGCGACGCCGGAAGTCTTCGCCGCCCGCGCCGCGATCGTCGAGGGCGTGGCCAAGCCCGAGACGCTCCAGCCGCTCCTGCGCGCGCTCAAGGCCGACGGCGGCAAGCAGGCCCTCAAGGCGGCCGCGCGGCTCGAGGAGCTCTCGCGGACGCTCGCCGAATCGCCCGCGGAGAGCGCCGGCGTGCTCGAGGCCGCCTCCCGGCTCAGCGCCAAGTTCGACGGCATGACCGCCGCGCCCGGCGAGTCCGTCGACCTCTCCGCATTGCCGACCGTCGAGTCCGGGAAGGAGAAGAAGGCGCTCAAGAAGCTCGCCAAGGAGGTCGGCCGCCTCAACGACCTCCAGGAGATCCTCGCCGCCGCGAAAACCCGCAAGGTTCTCGTCGTCATCCAGGGCATGGACACCGCCGGCAAGGACGGCGTCATCAAGCACGGCATGACCGGCCTCAACCCCGCGTGGACGAAGGTCGCGGCGTTCAAGAAGCCCACGCCCGAGGAGATGAAGCGGCCGCCGCTCGAGCGCGTCGAGAAGGAGGCTCCTCAGGCGGGCATCATGGGCGCCTTCAACCGCTCCCATTGGGAGGACGTCGGCGTGCCCTCCGTCCTCAAGTCCAAGACGCCGGAAGAGATCATCGTGCAGTACAAGACGAACCTGGCTTTCGAGCGCGCGTTCGTCGAGGCCGGCGGCGTCGTCTACAAGGTCTTCGTCCACGTCTCGAAGAAAGAGCAGCGCCGGCGCCTGCAGGCGCGCATCGACCGGCCCGAGAAGCGCTGGAAGTTCTCGATGTCCGACATCGAGACGCGCAAGCTGTGGAACGAGTTCCAGGCCGTCTACGGCGAGATCACGGCGCGCTCGAGCCCTTGGTGGGCGCCGTGGAAGGTGATCGGGGCGGACGTCAAGCCGACCCGGGATTGGCGCTTCGCGCGCGGCCTGCGCAAGCTGATGCGCCGGATGAAGCTCGCCGTGCCCGAGCATCCCGAGCTCGACGGCGTGAAGATCCCGAAGTAGGCTAGAAGCTCGTCGTCGAGCCGCCGCCCGTGCCGGGCGCGCCCGGGGCTCCGGGCTTCTTCGCGTCGGGCTGCTGCTTCTCGACGAGGAGAAGCACGTCGAATTCGAGCTTCGCGCCGAGCGCGGCCAGCCAGCGGATGTCGTCGCGCTCGAAGGAGATCGGGGGCAGCGCCTTCACGTGGAGCTTGCAGACCATCTCGACGGCGCCCTGGGCGGAGATCTCCCCGATCTTCTGCGCGACGGGCGCGATGCGCTTGATCATGCCGCGGAAGTGCTCGATGAGCGGCGAGCCGAAATAGACCGTCGAGTGCAGCTCGTAGCCGTGGACCTTCTGCACCGACTTGAAGGTCCCCGTGCGGTCGCCGAGGTTCCAGGAGTCGTCCGGCTTGATCGCCAGACGCGTCTCGATCTCCTTGGGGGAGATGGTCGGGCTCGTGATCCGCAGCGTCACCGAGATCGTTTCTCTAATGGCCATGGGGGAATTCTACATTAGTGACGGAAGTGGCGCACGCCGGTGGCGACGAGCGCCACGCCGCGCTTGTCGGCGGCCTCGGCGGCGTTCTTGTCGGCCTCGGCGCCGCCCGGGTGGACGACGGCCGTCACGCCGCCGTCGGCCGCCGCGAGGATGTGCTCGGCGGTGAGCGCGCCGTCGGAGGCCAGCACCATCGGATCTCCCGCGGCGAGGATCGGATGGCGCTCCTGGGACTTCACGAGCGCGAGCCGGACCGCGTCGAGGCGGGAGGTCTGGCCGGAGCCGACGCCGATGACGGCCGTGCCGCGCGCGATGACCGCCGCGTGCGTGCGGGCGTGCATCGCGGTGTGCCAGGCGACGAGCAGCCCGCGGAGCTCGCGGTCGGTCGGCTTGCGGCGCGACGCGGCCTTGAGGTCGCCCAGGAAGGGGCGCTGATCGCGCTCCTGGACGAGCATCCCGCCCGCGACGGCGCGCAGGTCGAGCTCGTGGGGGGAAATCAGTCGCGACGGCAAAGTCACGAGGCGGATGTCCTTCTTCGCCTTGAGCAGCTGGAGCGCCTTCGTCGAGAAGTCCGGCGCCGCGATGCACGAGACGAACTCCTCGGCGAAGAACTCGGCGGCGGCCGCGGTGACCTCGGCATTCACGGCCGCCGTGCCGCGGAAGCAGCCGCGCGGGTCGCCCGCGTAGGCGCGGCGCGCGGCCTTCGCGAGGTCCTCTCCGCACGCGAAGCCGGCGGGGACGCCGTGCTTGACGATCGCGCAGGCGGGCTCCTCGAACGCGTTCACGAGCTCCCAGGCGGTCTCCAAATCGAGATAGTGGCCGTAGACGAGCGGGCGGCCGAGGTGGAGCTGCGCGGCATTGAGGCCCCACGGGCGCGCGCCCGAGAGCGTGTAGAACGCTCCCGCCTGGTGCGGGTTCTCGCCGTAGCGCAGGTCGGCGGACTTCTTGAGCGCGACGACGACCTCGTCGGGGAACTCCTCCCACTGGCCGCCGAGGTACTGCGCGACCGTGGAGTCGTAGTAGGCGCAGTAGTGGAAGGCCTTCGCGGCGAGGACCTGGCGTCGGTCCGGGAGCATGCGGTCGTACGCCTTGAGAGTCTCGAGGGCCTGCTGGTAGTCGTCGGCGTCGCAGAGCGGGATGACGCGCTTGAAGCTGCGCGCGGCGGCGCGCAGGAGCGCCGGCCCGAGCGGATCGACGTAGGCGAGCACCTCGTCCTGGGTCAGCGCCGGATCGGACGTCGCGGAGGAGAGCGGATAGAGGTTCACGGCGACGAGGTCGATGCGGGGCTTCTCGTCGGTGATCGCGGCGACGAGCTTGGGGTGCAGCAGGCCGAGGGCGTCGGCCGGCAGGCGCTCACCGAGGAAGTCCGAGATGGAGCGGTGGGCGACGCCCGCCTGCCGGAGGGCGGTCGCGGTCGGCCCGGTCGCGACGAGGTCGAAGCCGAGCGTCGCCAGCTCCTGCGCGAACTCGACGATGCCCGTGCGGTCCGCGACGTGCAGCAGGGCCGTCCGCGCGGCGCGCTCTTTTTTGGTCGTCACGGGAGCATCCGGGCGAACTCGTCCTCGGTCAAAGTCTTCACGCCGAGCTCGCCGGCCTTCTTGAGCTTCGAGCCCGCGTCTTCGCCGTAGACGACGTACGTCGTCTTGGCCGAGACGGAGCCGGACGCCTTGCCGCCGAGGGACTTCACCTTCTCCTCGGCCTCGTCGCGCGTGAACTTCGTCAGCGCGCCGGTGAACACGAAGGTCATGCCCGCGAACGGGGCGCCGGCGGCGATCACGCGCTCGGTCTTCGGCATCTTCACGCCCGCCTTGCGCAGACGCGCGACGAGGTCGCGGCCCGCCACGGAGGAGAAGAACGCGTGGAGCGACTCGGCGACGACGGGTCCGATGTCCGGAATGGCCTGGAACTGCTCGGGCGTCATCGCGAGCAGCTCGTCGATCGAGTGGCGCTCCGCGATGGTCTCGGCGGTCTTCTCTCCGACGTGGCGGATGCCCAGGCCGAAGAGCACGCGGTCGAGGGACTTCGCCTTGCTCGCCTCGATCTGGTCGAGGAGGTTCTTGGCCTTCACCTCCGCGAAGAGGTCCAGCTCGAGGAGCTGCTCGTTCGTGAGGCGGTAGACGTCGGAGACGTCCTTGACGAGGCCCTTGCCGACGAGCTGGTCGACAGCCGAGTCTCCGAGGCCGACGATGTCCATCGCGGGCCGGGAGGCGAAGTGCTCGAGCGTGCGCCGCAGCTGCGCGGGGCACGAGGGGTTGTCGCAGCGGTAGGCGACGAGGCCTTCCTCCTGGACGACCGGCCCGGAGCAGTCGGGGCACTTCTTGGGAGGATTGATCGCGGTCCGCTTCTTCCCTTTCTCGACGACCGACACGACCTTCGGGATGACCTCGCCCGCGCGCTCGATGAGGACGCGGTCGCCGATCTTCAGGCCGAGACGCTCGACCTCGGCGAAGTTGTGGAGCGTGACCGATGAGATCGTGACCCCCGCGCAGAACGTCGGCTCGATCTTCGCGACGGGCGTGATCGCGCCGGTGCGGCCGACCGAATACTCGACGTCTTTGACGACGGAGGTCGCCTGCTGCGCGGGATACTTGAACGCCACGGCCCAGCGCGGCGACTTCGCGGTGAATCCGAGGCGGCGCTGCTGCGCGTAGGAGTCGACCTTCACGACGAGCCCGTCGACGGCGTACGGGAGCTTCGCGACGCCGCCGTCGCGGAACGACGCGTAGATCCCGAGCACCTCCTCGACGGATTTCGCGGTCTTGTACGGCTCGACCGCGAAGCCGAGGGCGCGGACGGCGTCGAGGAACGCCGAGTGGCCCTCGTGGCCGGCGTCCGGGCGCCAGTCGCCCGCGGAATGCGCGTAGAAGCGCAAATTGCGGCTCTTGGTGACCGAGGCGTCCTTCTGCCGGAGTGAGCCGGAGGCGCAGTTGCGCGGGTTGACGAAGCGCGGGCGCCCCGCGGCCTCCTCGCCCTTGTTGATGCGCTCGAACTCGTCGAAGTGGAGCACGATCTCGCCGCGGAGCTCGAGGAACTCGGGGACGTCCTTGCCCTTGAGCTTCTCCGGGACGCCGATGACGTGCCGCGCGTTCTCGGTGACGTCCTCGCCGGTCTCGCCGTCGCCGCGCGTCGCCGCGCGGACGTAGCGGCCGTTCTCGTAGGTCAGCGCGCACGAGAGGCCGTCGAGCTTCTGCTCGAGGACGTACTCCGGCTTGTCGCCGGGCGGGAGGTTCTTGAGCACGCGCTCGCTCCAGGCGCGGATCTCCTCCTCGTTGTAGGTGTTGTCGAGCGAGAGCATCGGCCGGGCGTGCTTGACCGGAGCGAACGTCGATGCGGCGGAGCCGGAAACGCGCTGCGTGGGGGATCCCTTTGTGGGAAGCTGATACTTGCTTTCGAGCTCGCGAAGGCGAGCCATCAGCGCGTCGTATTCCGCGTCCGCAATCTTCTGCGTGTTGAGCTCGTAGTAGAGCTTATCGTGGCGGCGAATCTCTTCGCGAAGCTTTTTGGCTTCGGCCGCGGCCAGGGCGATTTCTTTCTTGGATATAAGCGTCATTGGTCGGTTCACACGCACCGGTGCGCGTGATTATCAGTAGTAAATCCGGCGCGGCGCTTCTATTCCTTCGGAGGAGCCTTTTTGGGGCGCTTGCCCTTCGGCTTGGCGCCCTCGCGCAGGCTCTTGAGCGAGTCGAGGATGCCGTTGATGAAGCGCGTGGCCTCCTCGGTCGAGTACTTGCGGACGATCTCGATCGCCTCGTCGATGACGACGCCGACGGGCGTGTCGGGACGCGCCTCGAGCTCGTAGGCGGCCAGTCGCAGGACGTTGCGGTCCACGGCGGCCATGCGCGACATCGCCCAGTTGGCGGCGCGCTGCTGGATCGTCTCGTCGAGCTTCTCGACGCGCGCGAGCGCGCCGAGCGCGAGCGAGCGGGCGAACTCGACGGTCTCCGCGTCGGCCTCGCCGTCCTCGCGGCGGATGACGATGGCGAAGGACTCCTCGGCGGGCGTGCGCGAGACGTCCGCGACGTAGAGCGCCTGGAGCGCGATCTCGCGGGCGAGGCGCCTACGACCCACGGAGCTCCTCCTTGAGCGCGATCATCTCGAGCGCGGCGAGCGCGGCCTCGTGGCCGCGGTCCATGGAGCCCTTCGTGCGGGCGAGGGCCTGCTTCGTCGTGTTCGGCGTGATGACGCCGAGCACGACGGGGACGCGCGTCTCGAGGGTGATGCGGTGCAGGCTCTGGACGAGCGAGCGAGAGAGGTGATCGTTCTGGGGCGTCTGGCCCTTGAGCACGCAGCCGAGCGCCACGACGGCCTGATAGAGGTTCGTGCGCGCGAGCTCCTGGACGGCCCACGGGATCTCCCAGCCGCCCGGGACCTCGACGACCTTGAGCTGCGAGTCGCTCCAGCCCTCGCCCTTGAAGGTCTTGAGGCAGCTCGCGAGCAGGCGCGAGGTGACCTCCTCGTTGAACCGCGACTTCACGATGGCGACGCGCTTCATTTGGCCTCCGGGAAAGCGAGCATGTGGCCGAGCTTGGCTTTCTTCGTCTTGAGATAGCGGGCGGTGTGCTTGGTCGACGGCATCTGCAGCGGCACGCGCTCGACGACCTTGAGCCCGTAGCCCTCGATGCCGACGATCTTGCGGGGGTTGTTCGTGAGGATGCGGATCGAGGTCAGGCCCTGGTCGGCCAGGATCTGCGCGCCGATGCCGTACTCGCGCAGGTCGGGCTTGAGGCCGAGCTTGAGGTTCGCCTGGACGGTGTCGAGCCCCTTGTCCTGGAGCGCGTACGCCTTGATCTTGTTGACGAGGCCGATGCCGCGGCCTTCCTGGTTCAAGTAAACGAGCACGCCTTTCTTGGCGGAGGCGATCTGCTTGAGCGCGGCGTCGAGCTGGCGGCCGCAGTCGCACTTGTCGGAGAACAGCGCGTCGCCGGTCACGCAGGAGGAGTGCACGCGCACGAGCACGCCCTTGGCGCCGCGGACCTCGCCCTTGACCATCGCGAGGTGGACCTTGCCGGAGAGGGTCTCCTCGTAGACGCGGATCATGAAGTCGCCGTGCTTCGTCGGCAGCTTGGCCGACGCGCGGCGCTCGACGAGGCGGTCCTTGCGGCGGCGGTGCTCGATCAAGTCCGCGATCGTGACGATCTTGAGCTTGTGCTTCTTGGCGAACTTCATCAGCTGCGCCGTGCGCGACATCGAGCCGTCCGGGTTGAGGATCTCGCAGATGACGCCGGCGGGCGTGAGG
>CAYVFO010000042.1:10186-18839 GCA_964450975.1 uncultured Elusimicrobia bacterium
GGCGTGAGGCCCGCGAGGCGCGCGAGGTCCACCGCGGCCTCGGTGTGGCCGGCGCGCACGAGGACGCCGCCCTCCTTGGCGCGCAGAGGGAAGATATGGCCGGGGCGCGCGAGGTCCTCGGGGCGCGTCTTCTGGTCGATGAGCGCCTTGATCGTGACCGCGCGGTCGCGCGCGGAGATGCCGGTCGTCGTGCCGCGCTTGGCGTCCACGGAGACGGTGAACGCGGTGTCCTTGCCCGGCGCGGGGCCGTTCGGCGCGGAGGAGTCGATCATCGGCTGGAGCTTGAGCGCGTCGAGGCGCGAGGCGGGCAGCGGCACGCAGATCAGGCCGCGCGCGTGCACGGCCATGAAGTTCACGGCCGCGACGCCGCACTTCTCGGCCGCGATCACGATGTCGCCCTCGTTCTCGCGGTTGGGGTCGTCGACGACGACGATCATCTTCCCTTTGCGGATGTCGAGGATCGCGTCCTCGATGCGGTCGAAACCTTTCGCGGGCTTCATTTCTTGCTCCCGAGCGCGGCCTTCGCGTAGCGGGCGAACGGGTCGGCCTCGAGGTTGACGCGCGAGCCGGCCTTGCGCGTTCCGAGAGTCGTGTTCGCGAGCGTGTGCGGGACGATCATGATCTCGAAATCGCCCTTGCCGGCCTTGGTCACGGTGAGGCTGATGCCGTCGACGGCGATCGAGCCCTTCTCGACGACCATGCCGCGGAGCTCCTTCGGGAGCTCGACGCGCAGGAGGAAGAAGTCCTTGCCCCACGGCTTGAGGGCCAGCACCTTGCCCGTCGCGTCGACGTGGCCGCTGACGAAGTGGCCGCCGACCTCGTCGCCGAGCTTGAGAGAGCCCTCGACGTTGACCTTCGCGCCGGGCTGGAGCTCGCCCAGGTTCGTGCGCGCGAGCGTCTCGGGGCCGACGTCGAAGCGCAGGACGTCGCCTCTGGACTCGACGACGGTCAGGCAGACGCCGTTGACCGCGACCGACGCGCCGAGCTTGGGCTTGAGCTTCGCCTTCACGCGCAGGACCGAGCCGCTCGCTTCGGCGATCTCGCCCTGGACCTCGATGATTCCCGTGAACATCAGAGCACTCCTTCGATGAGCCAGTCGTCGCCGAGGCGCGAGACCTTCGGCGCGTTCAGCCGCGGGGCCGTGTTGGGGTCGTCGGCGCCGGACAAGAGCTTCGGCGCGAGGAAGATCTTCGCCTCGTCGACGAGGCCGGCGCGCAGGAAGGAGGCGTGGACCGTCGGCCCGCCCTCGACGAGCAAAGTGCCGACTCCGCGCGACGCGAGATCCTTGAGCGCCGCCTTGAGCGAGCCCTTGTAGACGACGGTCTCCGCCGAGCCGTCGAAGACGCGCGCCTTCTTCGGGAGCTTGCGGCGTCCCTGGAGCACGACGCGGAGGGGGTTCTTCCCGGCGCCGTGGGCCGTCAGCGCGGGGTTGTCGGCGAGCACGGTGCCCGCGCCGACGAGGATGGCGTCGTACTCCGCGCGCAGCGCGTGCACGGCGGCGCGCGCCGCTTCTCCCGTCACCCAGCGCGACTTCCCGGAGGCCGCGGCGGCCTTTCCGTCGAGCGAGAGCGCGGTCTTGAGCACGACCCACGGCCGCTTGCGCGTCATGCGGGACACGAAGCCGGGATTGAGGGCGATGTTCTGCTCCCGGCAGGCGGGGGAGACCAGCGTTTTGGCCCCGGCCGCGCGCAGGATGTCGAAGCCGCGGCCGCGGACCTTCGGATTCGGATCGAGGCGGGCGGTCACGATCGTGGTCACCCCGGCCTTCGCGAGCGCCTCGGCGCAAGAGGGCGTCTTCTTGCCGGCGAACGGGGCGCACGGCTCCATCGTGACGTAGGCGGTCGCGCCCTTGGCGCGCGCGCCGGCCTTCGCGAGGGCGATCACCTCGGCGTGCGGGCCGCCGAACTTCGCGTGCGCGCCCTCGCCGACCACGCGCCCGTTCTTGACGAGCACGCAGCCGACGCGGGGATTGGGGCTCGTGGCGCGCGGGTGGACGCGGGCCGCGAGCTCGAAGGCGCGCTCGAGGCTCACGGCCGCACCGCGAACTTCTGGATGGATTTGTCGGCGTTCTTCGCGAAGAACTCGGGAAGACCGTCGAGGCTCGTGACGCCGCCGAGGAGGAGGTTCGTCTTGAGCTTGCCCTCGGAGATCAGGCGCACCGCCTCGGCGAAGTGCTTCGGCGTGTGGTGGAACACGCCGTGGAGCGTGATCTGCTTGTAGTGGATGCGGTGGACGTCGAAGGGGACGGTCGTGCCGTGAGCGCAGCCGCCGAACAGGCAGACCTTGCCGCCGTCGCGCACGAGCGCGACCGCCTGCAGGTAGGTCTCGGGCTTGCCGACGGCCTCGAAGACGTGGTCCGGGCCGCGGCCCTCGGCCCAGACGAGCACCTTGCCCTCGACGGAGCCGTCGAGGACGGAGAACGTCGCCTCGGCGCCGGCCTCGGCCGCCTGCGCCAGGTTCTCCTTGGAGCGGCCGACGACGCCGACGCGCGCGCCGCGCGCCCGGAGCGCGTGGACGAGGAAGATGCACATCGGTCCGGCGCCGACGACGAGCGCGAGCTCGCCGGGCTTCACGTCGTGGACGTCGGCGGCGTGGATCGCGCAGGAGAACGGCTCGGCGAGCGCGGCCGCGTCGAACGGCGTGGACGACGAAAGGGGATGCAGGTTGCGCTCGACGATGTGCGCGGGCACGAGATCGTACTCGGCGTACGCGCCGTTGTGGAGCTTGAGCTTCGGGCAGAGGTGGTTCTGGCCGTGCGTGCACCAGAAGCAGTCGTCCATCGGCGCGGAGTTGGCGACGACGACGCGGTCGCCTTCCTTGACCGTCTTGACGCCCTTGCCGACCGCCGCGACGGTGCCCGCGAGCTCGTGGCCGAACGGCGAAGGGTAGTCGCCGAGCAGCACGCGGTGGCCCTGGCGGTACGCCTTGAAGTCCGTGCCGCACGTCAGCGCCGCGCCGACGCGCACGAGCGCCTCGCCGGGGCCGGGCTCCGGGACCTTCACGCGCTCGAGGCGCACGTCGCGCGGGCCGTGATAGATGACGGCGCGCATGGTCGGGCTCATTTGGGAGTGAGCACCGACTTGAGGGTTTTGCGCGTCTTGACGGCCTTGATCGCGTCGTCGAACTTGGCGTACGGGAAGGCCATCGGGCCGAGGATCAGCGGGTTGAACTTCTTGGACGCGATGAGCTCGAAGGACTCCTTGAGGTCGACGAGAGAGGGGGAATAGGAGGACAGGACCGAGAGCTCGCGGTGATAGATCGCGTTGAGGTCGAGCTTCATGAACGGATCGGGATGGAACGAGGCGAAGACGTTGAGGATGCCGCCGTCGCGCAGCCAGGCGACGCAGCGCGACACGAGCGCCGGCGTGCCCGCGGAGAAGATGATGGCGTCGAAGCCGCGTCCGTCGCTGTGCTTCTTGCCGAGGGCGGCGAACGCCTCGGCGTCGGCGGAGGCGTCGCCCCAGCGCGAGAACTTCTTCACGCGCTCGGCGTCGAGGTCGAGGCCGACGGGCGTCGCGCCGACGATCTTGAGCAGCTGGCCGGTCATCTGGCCGATCGCGCCGAGGCCGATGATCCCGATCACGTCGCCGGGCGCCGCGCCGATGCGCTTGACGTTCCGGAGCACGCACGCGAGCGGCTCGGTCTGCGACGCCGCGACGGGATCGAGGCCCTCGGGCACCTTGAACGCGGCGTGCTTCGCGTGCAGCGCGGGCACCCGGACCATGTCGGCGAAGCCGCCCGGGTCGATGTTCGTCGCCTTGAACTGGCGGCACATGGACTCCTGGCCTTTGCGGCAGAAGTGGCAGGTCAGGCAGGGAACGTGGTGGGAGACGACGATCCGGTCGCCTTCGCTCCAGGGAGCGCCCGCTCCGGCCTTGGCGACCACGCCGCAGAGCTCGTGGCCCAGCACGGCGCCGGGAGCGCGCGTGTCGAGCTTCATGACGTCGGTGCCGCAGAGCCCGCAGACCTCGACGGCCAGCAGGACCTCGCCGGGACCGATCTCGGGGACCGGGACCTCGGCGAGCGCGGCGCGTCCGTCGCGGGCCAATATGGCCTTCATAAAGAGCTGAGTCAATGATAGGATATCGCCTGCCCGTGCGACAATTGCTCATTCTCGTCGCGCTGGCGGCTCCCGCCGCCGCGCGCGTTTCATCGGTGACGCCTGAGATGGACAAGCTCCTCCTCAAGGCGGTCGAGGACATCTATAAGATGGACTTCGCCGCCGCCGAGGACGCCTGCGCCAAG
The DNA here is from genome assembly GCA_964450975.1 of uncultured Elusimicrobia bacterium. Classification (GTDB taxonomy): domain Bacteria; phylum Elusimicrobiota; class Elusimicrobia; order UBA1565; family UBA9628; genus GWA2-66-18. The sequence goes on from CAYVFO010000042.1 coordinate 14,432, forward strand.
GCTTCGGCTCTCGATCCGGGCTATCCGCACCCCTATCTCGGCCAGGCGGCGATCGACCTCATCCGCTTCAGCTACGGCACCGAGCAGAGCGACCCGTCCCTCATCGCCTCCTTCGAGAAGAAGATCGCGCACACGATCGTCGTCGCGGAGAAGCGCCTGAAGGAGGGGAATCCCAAGGACCCCGAGGTTCTCTTCGTGCTCGGCTCCGCGCACGGCATCTCCGGGCGCATGGCGATCGTCCGGCGCGAGTGGCTCAAGGCGTTCTCCCACGGCCGCGCTTCGATGAAGAGCGTGCGCCTCGCGGCGAAGCTCGATCCCGAGCTCTACGACGCGCAGCTCGGCCTCGGCATGTTCGACTATTACGTCGCGACGATCCCGAAGTTCGCGGGCTGGCTCGCGAAGATCGTCCTCGGCGGCGACCGCGCGCGCGGCCTCAAGGAGATCCAGATCGCGGCCGAGAAGGGCCACTACGCCCAGTTCGCCGCGCGCCTCATCTTGGTCGAGATCTACCTCGAGGACAAATTCGGCGCCGCGAACCCCGCGGAGGGCCTCAAGATCATGCGCGGGATCATCGCGAAGTATCCCGACAGCCCGATGCTGCATTCCGCGTTCATCGTCGCCCTGCACTCCGACAAGAAGTGGGAGGAGGGGATCGCCCAGGCGCGCGAGTTCCAGGCGCGCGTGAAGTCCGGGAAGTATCCGCCGCTCAACCTCGCCAAGAGCCACGCGCTGCTCGGCACCGTGCTCTGGGGCTCGGGCGACACGGCCAAGGCGCTCGCCGAGTTCCAGGCGGGGTCGGAGGCGCGCGGCGGCGGGGCGCGCACGCGCTGGATGGTGTGGAGCCGCGTGCGCGCGGGCCAGGTGCTCGACGCGCTCGGCCGCCGCGCCGACGCGCTCGCGGCGTACAAGGCCGCCTACGCGGAAAAGGACGACTGGGGCTACCGCGCGCTCATCAAGCCGTGCCTCAAGAATCCGTGCGTCGGCGCGAATTATCCCGGCCATTTCTCGCCGTATTGATATAATAATCGTCCGATGCCGACGCCGAAGAACTGGACGATAGAAGCCGCCGAGACGCTGTACAACCTGCAGGGCTGGGGCCTGAAGTACTTCGGCATCAACGCCAAGGGCCACGCCACTCTCCAGCCGAAGCGCGAGCCCGAGGGCTCGATCGACATCCTCGACGTCGTCGAAGACGTCGCCTCCCGCGGCATCAAGATGCCGGTCCTCATCCGCTTCCAGGACATCCTCCGCCGCCGCGTCACCCTCATCAACGAGGCGTTCGGCGAGGCGATCAAGGAGTACGGCTACGGCGCGCGCTTCTTCGGCGTGTACCCGATCAAGGTCAACCAGTTCCGCGAGGTCGTCGAGGAGATCTCCGACGCGGGCCGGGCGTGGCAGTACGGCCTCGAGGCCGGCTCGAAGGGCGAGCTCCTCGCCGTGCTCGCGATGAACTCCTCCGAGTCCCTGACGATCGTCAACGGCTACAAGGACGAGTCGATGATGCGCCTCGCGTGCCTCGGCCTCAAGCTCGGCCGCAAGGTCATCGTCGTCATCGAGAAGCTCTCCGAGCTCCAGCTGCTCCTCGCCGCGGCCAAGGAAGCGGGCGTGCGTCCGCTCATCGGCCTGCGCGTGAAGCTGCAGACGCAGGGCACCGGAAAGTGGCGCAGCTCCTCCGGCCACTTCGCGAAGTTCGGCCTCACGACGCCCGAGATCCTCTCCGCAGTCGAGACGCTGAAGGCGGAGGGCCTCTCCGACTGCCTCAAGCTCGTGCACTTCCACATCGGCTCCCAGATCAGCGACATCCGCACGATCAAGGACGCCGTGAAGGAGGGCGCGCGCTACTACGCGAAGCTCCGCAAGATGGGCGTCGGCGTCGAGTATCTCGACTGCGGCGGCGGCCTCGGCGTCGACTACGACGGGTCTCATACCGCCGTCGACAGCTCGATGAACTACAGCCTGCGCGAGTACGTCGCCGACGTCGTGTACTCGGTGCAGGAGGTCTGCAAGCAGGAGAAGGTCCCCGAGCCCAACCTCGTGACCGAGTCCGGCCGCTCGATGGTCGCGCACCACGCGGTGCTCGTCGTCAACGTGTTCGGCTCGATCGAGACCGGCGCGACGCCCGTCGAGTTCAAGGAGACGCCCGACGAGCACCAGGTCGTGCGCGAGCTCCGCGACGCGATCAAGGGCCTCAACCCCAAGAACCTCGCCGAGAGCTTCCACGACGGCCAGCAGCACCTCGAGGAGGCGTTCTCGCTCTTCAAGCTCGGCTACCTCGGGCTCGAAGACAAGGCGAAGGTCGAGCACCTGTACTGGAAGCTCTGCCTCGAGATCGGCAAGCACCTCCCGAAGGCGAAGTTCGTCTCCGAGGACCTGCTCGAGATGCAGAAGGCGCTCAACGACCAGTACCTCTGCAACTTCTCGCTGTTCCAGTCGCTGCCCGACTCGTGGGCGATCGGCCAGCTCTTCCCGATCATGCCGCTGCACCGGCTCGACGAGGAGCCGACGCGCCGCGCCTCGCTCGTCGACATCACGTGCGACTCCGACGGCAAGGTCACGAACTTCGCCTGCCACCGCTCGGCCGGAGGCACGCTGCCGGTCCACCCGCTCGACGGCAATCCCTACTACCTCGGCTTCTTCCTCATGGGCGCCTATCAGGCGACGATGGGCGACATCCACAACCTCTTCGGCCGCGTCAACGAGGTCCACGTCTTCAAGGACGAGGCCGAGGAGAAGGGCTACTACATCGAGGAGACGATCCAGGGCCAGACGGTCCGCGACGTCCTCTCGAGCATCCAGTACTCCGACTTCGAGCTCGTGCGCATGATCAAAGAGGCCGCCGACCTTCGCGTGAAGGCCGGAGCGCTCAAGCCCCGAGAGGCGGCCGATCTCGTGGACCGCTACGAGGCCGTGCTCTCCGAGTACACGTACGTCGACCATCTCCCGACGGCCGACGAGAACAAGCCCGGCGTGAAGCTCCGCAACGGCCACAAGCCCGTCGAAGCCGCCGCGCATCCTTGACCGCAGCCGCCGTCGCCGCCGAGCTCGGCCTGGCGCCGCATCCTGAAGGCGGGTTCTTCAAGGAAACCTACCGCTCGCCCGCGTCCACGGCGATTCTCTACCTGCTCGGCGAGGGGGACAAGTCGAACCTCCACCGCATCAAGCACGACGAGCTGTGGCACTGGCACCGCGGCGGGACCCTCGAGCTGACCCAGATCTCGCCGGAAGGAAAGCTCGAGACCGTCCGGATCGGCCCGGACAACCCGCAGCACTGCGTGCCGGCCGGCTGGTGGTTCGGGGGCAGGCCCGCGAAAGGCGCGGGCTACGTCCTGTGCGGCTGCACGGTCGCGCCGCCGTTCCGGTTCGAGGATTTCGAGCTCGGCAAGCGGAAGGATTTGATCGAGAAGTACCCGCTGCACCGCGAGCTCATCGTCGCGCTCACGCCCGAATACGGCTGCTTCTAGGGGGGCTTGCCGCGCGGCGGGGCCGGGCTTATAATGGGGGCATGAGCCTCGCGGCCTCGCTGCTGCTCGCGCTCGCCGGCTCCGCCTCCGCGGCGGAGACGATCACTCCCGTCGAGACGATCCTCAAGAATCGCGACGCGGCGAACGGCCGCCATTTCTGCGTCGTGGGCAAGCCCGTCATCACCGAGAACAAGGTCGGACGGGTGACGGGGAAGCACCTGTTCCGCGGGAAGATCGACGACGGGACCGGGACGCTCGAGCTGTTCGCCTTCGGCCGTTTCCCCGCCGTCGCGACCGGCGAGCTCATCGAGGTCTGCGGCAAGTTCCACAAGTACTACCTGCACCGCCACGGCGTCGGCTACCACGACGAGATCGTGGCGGAGGCGATCCTCAAGGGCAAGGGCATCGGCGCCGGGCTCGTCGAGATCACCCCGAAGGGCATCGTCGCGGGAAACAAGAAGGCCGGCGCGCCGGCGCCGTGAGCCGGCTCCCTACTTCGGCCGCGTCTTGAGGTTCGCGTGCAGCGCGGCGACGAGCTTCGGGACCTTGACCGGCTTGGCGACGAACTCGAGGACGTTCGCCTCGGCCTTGATCAGCTTGACGGTCGAGTCGTCGAGGACGCTCGCGGTGATCACGAAGATCGGCACGCGGCCGGCGACGCCCTGGAGCGCGCGCAGCAGCTCGTAGCCGCCGAGTCCGGGCATCATGAGGTCGGTGATGATGAGATCGGGGATCTTCGCGTCGATCTTCTTGAGCGCGTCGTTGCCGTCGACGGCGGTGACGACCTGGAAGCCCTGGAGCTGGACGCTCATTTCGATGAAGCTGCGCACCGGCTCGTCGTCGTCGACGACGAGCACGAGCTTCTCCTTGGGATCGGCGAGCTTCGGGCCCTCGGGGACGGGCTCCGGAGCGGGGGCGGCGGCCGGAGCGGGCGCCGGGGCGGCCGC